>VFQY01000049.1 GCA_018883425.1 Candidatus Omnitrophota bacterium
GATAACGGCCTTCCAAAATTCAAGACTCGGAGCGGGAGAGGAAGCCGCGCCTTCCCACACTTTGGAAAAAACGCTGTTCAGTCCCAGCATCGCCATATCGCAGCGGACGCCGTCACAGCAGGATGCGATTTTGAGAAGTTCCTCCGTCATTTTTTTCCGCAGCCGCGGTGAAAAAAAATTCACCTGAACGGTATCGGTCCAAGGGAAAAAATAAGGGTCCCGGCCGTGAGCCAGCCAGGTTCCCTTTTCGGTTTGAAAAAACCATTCCGGATGCTCGCGAAGAATCGACGGCTTGGGCATCAGGAAGAGTCCCGGATCCTCAAGCGTCCAGGGGTGATCCAGGGCCAAATGATTAGGAACAAAATCGAGAATCAGCCGCATTCCCGCCTCGCGAAGCGATTCGCGCACCCTGCTGAGAAGACCCGCTTGAGCCCCCAGAAAAGGGTCTGCCTCATAGGCGTAAACGGCGTAAGGAGAACCCGAGATGTCCTCAGGACTCCAATCCGGCAAAAGCGCGTCGTACGCTTTAATCAAATCCGGGTGCGTCAACGCTAGACGGCGGGCGCGGGGACTGCGTTTCCAAACCCCCATCAGCCAGACGAAATCCATCCCCTGCTTGCGCAGCTGCGCCCATTCCCGGAGAGGAACCTCGTCGAGCGAAATGGCAGTTCCAGCTTCCCGGCGTTTTTCTCTGAGCCAGGCAAACGTGTTGAGTTCCAGGAGCGAAGAGGAGGGATTCATCCGAGTCAGCTTGAGGATGTTCTTTTTTTCTCAGACACCCAAAACTCGAGATAACGCGCAAACATGAGACGCGTCTGAGCATCAAGCGCCGGAAGAGCGCTGAAAAAAATCATGATGGGAGGAACGAGAAGCCACTCAAAGGCGTGAACCGCGCGTACGAAGATCGAGCGTTTCGACTTGCTTTTCGGAAGAAGGCAGAAACTCAGAATAATGGTCGTGATAAGCGAAAGCATGGCCAGATTAAAAATCGTGCCGCTGATGCGCGGAGCACTGTAGTACAGAACCGAGTTCTCAAATTCCCGGCTCGCAAAGAGCGCCGGCAGCCAGCCGATAACCGCAAGAAGGAAAGGCCACGTAGCCCAAGCCAGGTGCCCTTCAAAAAGTTTGAATCCGTGACGGATTTTATCCCGCCAATCCATTTCCGGCGTCTTCATGAACCCCCTCATAACGATCGGGAAGTTTTCAACTCCCCAGGCCCATCGGCGTTTTTGTTTGTACACGCTCAGAGCGGTTTTGAAAATATTGCCCGCGTCGATGACATCCATGGAGACGGTGATGTTCATGGGCACCACGCGGTAATCACCCCGGTAGTGCAGAAGGGCCTTCCAGAAAATAGCGGAGTCGTCGGAAATCATATCCACCGGCCAGTAATCGACTTCTACCAGAGCCTTAAAACTCATGCTGTGACTCGAAAATGTGACCAGTTTGTCGGGATCTGTCGCTTCCGTCAGCTGAAAAAGCGAGGCCCCTGTTTCGAGAACTCGCGCAAAGCCCGGAACGTCCCAGATGTTGTTGTGATAAACGGGAATGGGCTGAAAACTTGCTCGGTAGCGGTCGGGGCACAGGATAAATGCCGCGGTCAGACAGGCAAAATAGTCGGGACTGACCACGGTGTCCGCATCAAAACACGATACAACAATCTTTTCTTGAGGCGTTCCTTTTTGGGCGAAATACAGTTGGGCGCGGCGGGCGGCATACGTGATGTTGGCCCCCTTGACGCGGGCTTCTCCGGGGAGGTCGGCCGGATGGTAAATCACCAGGAAATCTTCAAATCGTGCGCCGTAAGCCGTCTTGAGCTCTTCGGCTCCCTGCTTCACCGACGCATCCGCACGGTCTTCGAGAGCAAGAACGATCACGATCCTGGATGCAGGAAAGCTTCCGTCAGCGATCCGGGAAATGCCCGGTTCCAGAATGGCCCGCGTCTCTTTTACGGCAGGAATGATAACAAGATGGGTAATTTCCCCGGAGCTGGGCGGTGCTGTTCGGCCCTTGCGCAGAGCCCTCATCTGACGCGCATAAATCCAAGCGGAAAGTCTCTTTTTGAAATTGCCTTCTGCGGACGGCGCCAAGGCCTCCATTCCCGACGCAAGGTAGGCATCAAGAGCTTTTACCCGCGCCATCCAATCTGTCTGAGCCTCGAGGGAAAGCCGAAAGTAAGACAGCCAGAGAAAGATCGTGATGTAAAGCATCCTCAGCAGCCAATAAAAATTGAACACGATCATCCCGATGGCTGCGGCAATGGGCTGCCAGAAAGAAAGACCGATCATGCCAAGAATCACCGTCCAGCTGGCAAAACCCGGAAGAATTTGAAAAAACCTTTCCCATCGTCTTTCCTGCTGAGACAAACCTTGTCTTGAATAATGAAAGCTCATACTTCGCGCAGCCCGCTTTCTTTTCTTTCTTCTTTAAAATCAGGGAATGGAAACTGCATTCTTCTCTTCGGCAGGATTTCGATGGCGGCAAGCGCATCACGCTTGGGGTCGAGAAAATAGACACGGCCTGTTTCTTCAGAGTAATGCACGCTGCTGCCCTTGCGCACTCTGGTCACAGCGCTGATGCGGGCTTTGCCGAACCCCTCCATTTCCAGAAGAAAAATTTCATCGCCATCCAGAAACAGGACGTGGGTCGCGTCATAGACCCAGAAGGCCTGGCGGATCGCGCTGCCCTGGCGGTAAATCCAGGCCAGGCGAACACCTTTCTCGAAGATTTCTTTTTCAGAGGGCACTTTGCGAAAATCCAAAATCCCAATCGACGAGGGGCCCCAGGCCAGCACTCTGCGAGGTCCGATCAGGAAGGGGCCTCCGTAATAATCCAGTCCCGTGATCCCGCTTTCGGCATGCGTGTAGGGCAGCCGATTACTGATGAGCCGCCCGTCTTGAGTCCTGAAGAAGATCAGATCGCGGGCAAACACCTTAATTTCGACCGGAGTTTTTTCGCCGAGTAAATTTCGGATCAGCTCCGTGTCCTTGGAAAGCGGCTTATGATCATTTCCTCCGTCTTCCCGACGGAGGAGTTTGTGATCCTCCATGAGGGCGTAGACTCCTTTTTCAAAAAAATCGACGCCCCGGATACCGTTCAGGAACCCTGCATCGGCGGTTTTCCGATCAAGGTCAATCCGGTCCAAAGCCGTTCGGCTCCTCAGAAAGATCCGGTCCTCTGCCGCACTGCTCCACAAGATTTGTTCAGGCCGGCTTGAAATCAGTGCGGTCAAATCCTTGATCTCAGTACCCGGCTGCGATGCGTTCACTCTGTAGTACTGAGTCCCGGAGCCGCCGCTCTCAATTTCCAGGATGACGTAAGGGCTCTCAGGCGAGGTAAAAAAACGCGAGAATCGTTTCTCAGCAAGCGCCGCGGATCCGGCCAGCAGCGGCGCCTCGACCCCGCTCTTGAGATCGAGAACAGCAAGGCCCGAGACTTTCTCTGAACTCGTCAGCAGCAAGCGCGTTCCCTTGTCGAAGGCAGTGAGCGTGCGCAATTCCCCTTCCGCGAGGACCTCCGTCTGATATGACTGCGGGACGAGAAGGATCTTGTCCACGACCGTCGCTTTACCGGCCTCGACCGGCAGCACTTCCGACCAGGTGCGGTAACCGGGCAAATTGAGCTCTACTTGATAATCGCCCGGCACGAGATCAATCATGAGATTGGGCGTCGGCTTTTCCAGGGGTTTCCCGTTCAGACGGACCTCAGCTCCGGCAGGCACCGTTGACGCAAAGATAAGGCCGGTTTTCACAATGCCCTGCTCCTGACCCGGCTTAAAAAGATAGCCGAGCGCGTAGAGCACGATCAGCGGGCAGAAAATGACGAAGATCAGAGAAAACAGAAGAATGAAGAATTTGCGGAGAAAACCCATGATCCCTGCTTTGCTTTTTTTTAAAAGAAGTTTAGTATAGCGGATTCCTGCCAACTTCAAAAGGTTCATGCGGATGATTGAAAAATACCGTTCCACGCCCTACTTCAAAAGTTTGGACGCTTCCTGGAAAGAGGGCATCGCCGCCAGCGTGATGCTGGCTGTCTCGGAATATTATCTCATCCCTTTCGGACTGGTGCTCGGCGCTTCCGCCGTGGAGATCGGTCTTTTGGTAGCAATCCCGCAGCTGCTGGGTTCCTTTGCCCAGCTTCTGGCTGTGAGAATTGTCCGCTGGCTCGGCAGCCGTCTTCTTTTTCTGGTGCAGGGCATTTATCTGCAGGCGGCGATTTTGATCCCGATGGCTCTCGCCCCTTTCCTGCCGGACTCCTGGCGGATGGAGGTCTTTATTTTACTGGCCACGCTCTTCAGAATCGTCGGCAATTTAATCGGGACCGTCTGGGGCAGCCTGGCAAGTGATTACCTTCCCGCCGAAGAGCGGGGAAAGTATTTCGGCTGGCGGGCACGGGTGACGGGACTTTCCGGAGTCATCAGCACGCTGGCAGCGGGAATTCTTCTCTTCGCCTTCAAAGAAAAAGCTCAGGCGGCCGCGGGTTTCACGCTGCTCTTCATTTTTATCGCCATGGCCCGCTTCATTTCCGGCTGGCTCATGGCTAAAATGCAGGACGTGGTTTTTGAGCACGACACGGGCACAAGCTTCACCTTCATCCGTTTTTTGGTGAAATCCCGCGACACAAACTTTTACAAGTTTCTTCTGTACGTCTCGAGCATCACCTTCGCAACGCAGATCTCGGCGCCTTATTTCAGCGTTTATCTCCTGAGAGATCTCAATATGGATTACCTTTCTTTTACGGGCATTCAGCTTGCCTCCGTCCTCGGCGGCCTGGTGGCCTTTCCGATCTGGGGACGCCACGCCGATCAGGTGGGAAACGCCAAGATGCTTCAGCTGGCAAGTTTTTTAATTCCCTCGATTCCTTTTTTATGGCTGATCTCTCCCCACCCGCTCTGGCTGGGGCTGGTCGAGGCATTCTCAGGATTTCTTTTTGCGGGATTCGGCCTCTGCGCGGTCAATTTTATTTTTGACGCGATCAGTCAGTCAAAAAGAGTACAGTGCCTCAGCTACTTCGCGCTTTTCTGCGGAATGGCAATTTTTGCGGGAGCTTCTTTAGGCGGGCTTATAGCTGACCGTCTTCCTCCGATCGGAGGGTCCGGTCTCTGCACCCTTTTTGTGATTTCAGGAATTCTGAGAAGCGCATCCCACCTGCTGCTTTCGGGAAAGTTCACGGAAGTGAGAACCAACACTCAAAAGGTTTCAAGCAGGACGCTGTTTTTCAGCACTATCGGGATCAAGCCCCTCTTCAGCCGGACCTCTGACACCGAGCAGGAAATCTAGCCTTAAAGCCGGAAGGTCTTTTCTTCCTCTGCCTTGAATTTTAATTTCACTTCGTTGAGCTTCTGCTCAATCGCGAGAAACATCTTGCTCGCCTCATCGGCCGTGTATTCATAGGTGTGACGGTTCGCGCAGTGGCCCAGGATATCGAGTTTCTTGAGGATTTCATTCGTGCGGTTCACCGCCAGACGCTGAAAGCGTTCACGGCGGACATTCGGTGTTTTCATATTTGCCTCCTTCAGATGACGATCGGCCGAATCTTTTCCTTACCCGAGAGGATACCCGCCGGGCGCCGAAAAATCCAGACGTCCCGGGCGTTTTCCCCAGAGGGGCCGCGCTTAGGGTCTTTTACTTTTTTACTTTCACCAGTACGTAGCTGTCCCGGCGCCCGGGCATCCGTTTCAGGTAGAGTTTAAAGCGCTCATCGCCCGGATCGTCCCAATTCTGAATTCCGAAAGTCTCGATGGGGTTACGGACGGCAATCCTCAGGTACTCCCGCTCGGTTTCCTCTTCGGGATTTTCGAAGTCGAGCGTCAGGAGCTTCAGGATCTTGCGCTCTCGGGCCGCTTCTCTCATCTGTTCGATCCGGGAAGGACCTGAGATTTTCATATTGCCGAGCTCCCCGCGGAAAACTCTGAGAATCCGCATCGACACAATGGCCTGCGGCCGCATCCGGTTCTCAGGATCATTCTCAACCGCATCGACCGCCGTGCCTGAACCCAGCGACTTGACCAGGACAGGAAAAGCTTCCACAGCGACATCGAAATCATCCTGCTCGTACACCGGGATGCCGTCAGGACTTCCGCCGGCAAAAAGAACCGGACTTAAAAAAAACACCGCCGCTGTAAAAACTGCCGGAAAAATTTTCATCATGATTCCTTTCCTAAAAGATCCACCCGCCGGCGGGCTCCCCGCGCTGCCGCTTCCCCGCTCGACCAGGCCCATTGAAAGTTAAACCCTCCGATGCGGCCGTCCGCATCGAGAATTTCGCCGGCAAAAAAAAGACCGGGCTGCAGCTTGGACTCCATTACAGACTCTTCGACTTCGTCCAGGCGGACGCCGCCGGCCGTCACTTCCGCCTTGGCGTATCCGGCCGATCCGCTGACGCTCAGCCCGCACCGGAAAAGCACCCGTATCAAGGCCTCGCGTTCCGTCTTACTCAGCTGATTCAGAATACGCTCGGCAGGAATCTCCGCCTTGTCGAGCAGCGTTTGGGCAAGCTTTTCAGGAAGACGGGCCGCTAGGAAATTTTTGACCTTCATTTTGGGATGAGCGCACAGAGAGGCACCCATTTCCGCCCGGAAAGCCTCCTCTTTGATGCCGGGCAAAAACTGAATCGTGAGGACCGCTCCCGGATCCTTCAGGCGGATCCAGTGACGGCTGATGTTGAGAACGGCGGGCCCGCTGAACCCCGTGTGCGTAAAGAGAAAAGACCCCTCATACTCGGCAATCTTGAGGGCTTCATGGACCAGCGAAATTCTGACGGGCAGGGTCAATCCGGAAAGTTTTTTCCAGGCCTCATCGGCGGTCAAAAGAGGCGTCAGCGACGGCGAGGTTTCCACGAGCGAGTGTCCCATGGCCTGGGCTAAAGCGTAACCCGAACCATCGCTTCCCGTCGTCGGGAATGAAAGCCCTCCGGTGCAAAGAATCACCGTCCGGGATTGGATGGAAAACCCTTTGCCGCCCAGCTCAAAAAAGGGTTCCTTGCGGCGGATCGAATCAACCTTGCAGCCGGTGACAAGCCGAACACCCCGGAAATCGGCCTCGCGCGTCAGGGCTTCGAGAATCGTCCGGCCGGAGTGCGTGGAAGGAAAGAGTTTACCACCTGGTTCGAGCACAAGCTCCACCCCTAAAGCTCGAAAAAAATCTTCCGTTCTTTCGGCGGGATACGCGCGCAGAACATTGCGGACCGACCGTCTTCTTTCACTCTGGAAATCCTGCTCGGAAACCTTCTGATTCGTCACATTGCAGCGGGTTCCGCCCGACATCAGAATCTTTGCGCCGATTTTTTCCCGGCCGTCGAGCAGAATCGTCTTGAGCCCAAGGCGACGGCTATGGATCGCCGCCGTCAAACCGGCCGCGCCTGCGCCGACGACCGCCGTGTCGTAAAGGATGCTGGATTCTGTCTGCGTCATGATCTCTGCTTGTTCACTTTCCGGCTTCATCTTAACCGTTTTCTCATCGCGGGCCCGCACTTTTTTTCCGCTTGACCTACATTTTACTCAAGGGCAGCAGACCTCCGTGCCGAAAATCAAGCCATGACGGAGGTTTTCCATGATTGACCTGGAATGGTTTCTCCACCTGATGACCTGTTTACAGTCCCCGGCCCGCGAAGACGGGTCCAGGAGGGATCATGAACACCGCGGGACAGAAGAACCTCTCGCTGCTTAGAGGCTCCAACCTAAAAGCCAAGGCATGGGTTCAGCCCTCTTGGCCGCGCCGCCTTCACAAGCCTTCTAGCGGCCTTTTCTCCCCTAGCGGCCGCTGCTCGCACGGGGCTGCCGATTCAATTTTGAGAGTTTCCCGCAAGAAAACCCGCAAGGAGGCCGTCCATGCAGAGCCTGAAACGCTTTCTCCTGATGAGATCCCTGCTCAAAGTCAAAGCTCCCTCGAATAAATACCGGAGAGACAACAGCCGCTGATCCAGCCGAGGAACCCTTCGGCGTCTGAGCCGCCGCCAGCACCCGCCCCCAGTCTTTCTTAAGGCTGGAGCCTTTTTTGTCTTCTGATATAATGGACTTATTGTTCACCGTTTTTTTGCTGCATACCCCTGCGGGATATCCGGAGCCGATTCATGAAAAAAATAACTTGGAATGCCTTTTTCGTTTTCTCACTGTCTTTGACCTGGGTTTTCTCAGCCCTTCCTGCAGCGGCCCAGGAAAATTCTCAGGCAGCATCCGCCGGCATGACGCTCTGGCAGGTGATCCAATCAGGCGGTGCGGTCATGATCGTCCTTGGACTGCTCTCGCTGGTGATGATGTCCCTCGTAATTTTCATGTTTCTGCGCTTTCAGAGCGAGAAATTGATTCCGATCGAAAATACCCGGCGCGTCATCGAGCTTCTGCGGCAGAAACGCATGGATGAAGTCAAAAAACTGTCCGAAAAAGAAGAAACTATGACCGCTTCAATCGTCCGGGCAGGACTCAAGGCGGGGTCGAATTCCGCGCTCGCTCGGGAAGCCGTCGAGATGCAGGCCCGCAAGGAAGTCTCGGGACTTTGGACTCTTCTCAATTACCTTTCCGAAATTGCCCAAATCGCTCCGATGCTGGGGCTGCTGGGTACGGTGCTCGGAATGATTCAGGCTTTCAACACGATTGCCTTTGATTCGGGCGTCGTAAAGCCGATCATGCTCGCCGGGGGCGTTGCCAAAGCGATGATCACTACCGCCGGCGGTCTGACAATCGCCATTCTGGCCATGATTTTTTATTCGATGCTGCGGCCCCGGGCCCAGAACATTACCAACCTCCTTGAAACTTCCGCGTCTCAGATTTCAGAAGGGTTTTCGGCATGATCCGCCTCGATCCGCCGGAGTCTCGAAAAACTTCTCCCGTGATTCAGATCGCGCCCTTCATCGACATCACGTTTATCACGCTTATCTTCTTTATGACCCTTTCGGTTTATTACCAGCTTGAAAACGAAATTTCGATCAGTGTTCCGAAGGCGGAAGAATCCAAAGAAGTGATGCGGGCGCCCGGGGAAATCATCATCAATGTGGACAGCCAAGGCGCGGTCGTCGTCAACCAGCGCCGTCTGGACAGCGCCGGACTTACAGAAATGCTGAAGAGAATTTCTTCGCTCTACCCCAATCAGTCCGTGATTATCCGCGCCGACAAGAGCACCCGTCACGAACACGTCATCGAGGTTCTGAATGCCTGCGCATCTGCGCACATCTGGAACATTGCGTTTGCGACGACGAAAAATCCGGCCGCTCAGTAAAAGCGGCGGGGAGACCTGCTCATGAACCGATGCTCAAAATTTTTCTTTATTCTTTTTCTTTTCTCCGCATCCTTGCCTCATGCCTGGGCGGCCGACAGCGCCGCGGCGGCGGGGCCCTCAGAAGGGGCTGAGGCCGGCTCAGACCGGTTTGATTTTGCCGACGGCCTTTATGCCCGCGGCATGTATGACCTCGCCTCGGAAGAATATAAAAAAATCCGCACAGAATATCCGGCGCACAGCCGCTCGGCAGAAGCCCTGTATCGTCTCGCTGAATCCCTTCTCTACCTCAAGCGCGATGCCGAGGCCCTGCCTTTATACGAACAGTTCAGCCGGCAATACCCTCAAAAACCTCAGGCCGAGACCGCCAATCTCAGAATTGCGGAAATTCTCGAACGCAGCGGAAAAAAAACCGAGGCTCTGAACCGTTTAGAAGTTCTCCTTCAAAGCCAAGACCCGATGATCCGTCATTCCTCCCTTTACCTTAAGGGCCGGCTTTTGAACGACTCGGGCCGCAAACCTGAAGCCGTCGAGGTTCTAAAAAAAATGACCTCAGGTCAGGACGCCCCAAACTACCCCTTCTTTTATCGTGCGCTCTATCTTCTTGCCGAAAACCTTTTGGAAAACAAGGACTACGCCGGAGCGGTCCCCTCGTTTGAACAGGCTGCTGCCGGCCCCGAGAAAAATCTCTCGCAGGCAGCATGGCTCGGATCAGGACAGGCGCTGCTTTTTTCCGGAGACGCCGTCAAAGCCAAGGAATCCTTTCTGAGGGCGTGGGAGCTCAAAGCCGATCCGGCCATGACGGAGGAGGCGTTTTACCAGTATGTCAAAACGCTTCAAACCCTGGGGCTGAACCAGGAAGTCCTTGAAGTGATTGCCCGCGAACGCGCCCAAGGCTCGCTGCCCCGCTCCGCTCTTTTCATGGAAGCATCGGCATTCAGCACCCTGCAACGCGGGCAAGAGGCTCTGAAAGTTTATGACGGTCTTTTGGCGCTCGGCAGCCTCAGGCCGGAAGAGCGCGAAACCGCGGAGCTGGGAAAACTGGAGACTCTGCTGTCCGGAAGCCGGTTTGACGAGGCGCTTCGGACGGCTGAAGGCTACAATCAAAACCGCGCCTTTCAGCAGGACCGATGGGCCTACCTCAGGGCTGAAATTCTCCGCCGCAACAAGAAGCCCCAAGAGGCCCTGGTATGGCTGGAAAAGGTGACTGAGTTCCCCGATTCTCCCTACCTCTCCCAGGCCGCCTTGAACCGCGGCTACATCCTTTATGAGGCCGGTGATGCCGCCTCCGCGAGGGATGCCTTTGATGCTTTTCTCGAGAAACATCCGGACCACGCGCAGAGCGGGGAAACTCTAAAAAACAGGATCACTCTGGACATCAAGCTCGAGGATTGGGCCGGCGCGATTCAGAGCTCCAAAACCTACCTTGAGCACTTTCAGAATGCCGCCGATGCCCTGGATGTCGAGGCGCAGCTCGGCTCGCTCTACCTGCAGGCGGGCAATGCAGAATCGGCCGCGGAGACCTTCGATGCAGTTCTCAGGAAATCGCCCGAATCTCCCCAAAAAGGCGAAAGGCTCTTTTATCTGGCTTATGCCAAGCAAACTGCAGGCAAACTCGAAGAGGCCGTGAAGATCTACGCGGATGCCGTTTCAGCCCCTGCGCCGGCGGAACTTCTCGGCGCCGCTTTAAAAAACACGGGCTACTGCCTCATTCAGCTCGGCCGGATGGACGAAGCCGCCGAGGCTTACCGGCGATGGATCAAGGAGGTTCAGGATGCGGACGCAAGTCCGGAAATCTTTCTCTGGCTGGCCGAGCGGGAAGCCCGCGCGGGCCGCGCCGAAGAGCTTCAGGAAATTATGGCCGCCTTTGTTCAAAGGCCCTCTGCGGCTGAAGCAAAACAACCCGTCTCCTTTTATCTTGGAGAAGCTGCCCGCATGCTCGGCCGCGAGGACGAAGCCGCTCAGCACTATGCCGCAGCGTCGGCTGATCCGGGACCTCTTCAGCTTCAGGCTCTGTGGGGTCTTGCGCTCACGGAAAGCGCGCGCGGAGCTTATGATCGCGCTGTTTCTCAATTGGAAAATGTAATCCGGGCTGCCGGGGCCGACAACGCTCTCGCCTTGAAAGCCCGGCTGGAGCTCGGAAAAACTTATGCGGCCCAGCAAAATTATACCGAGGCCGCGAAAGCTTATTTTGCCGCCGCTATTCTTTACGAGGACCCTGCCGTGCCCGAAGCCCTTCTGAATGCCGGCGCCATGTTCCTCAAAGCCGGAAAACCTGAGGAGGCCGATAAAGCTTTTCAGGAATTGAAACAGCGCTACCCCGAAAGTCTTTCCGCAAAAAAAATCCCTGAAACCAAAGACGGGGATCTAAAAGTACCGTGAAAAACAAACCGCTCCTTCTCGTCTCGGCCTTGGTTTCAGCAGCCGCTCATCTTCTGCTGATTGCGGCCGCCTACTTTGTACAAATCCCTGCGGTTAAAGCCGTGGGAGCTGAAGCTCTGCAGACACCGACTTTTAAAGTCGAATCCCGCGAGCTCCTAAGGGAAGTGAAGGCGGAATCAGAACCCCTGGAAGCCGGCTCCCGAAAAAAAGAGACCTACGTTCAAAAAATTCTCTTCGAAAAACCAGCTCAGGGCTTGGCCGAAAAAATCAAACAGAACCTCGAATCGGACGCGGCTCTGAAAGCTCCGGACAATCTCGCAGCCGCTCCCAAAGCCCTGAGTCTCGCCGATTTCGCCCCGCGCGTCCTTCCCGGCGGCGAGGGGGATCTGATGAGCGCGCTCAAGGAGCAGATCGCTCTGCCGCGGAAAACAGCGTCTCAGCCCAGCGCCATTTCCCAGCCGTCTATTTTTGTTCCCCGTGACGCGCTGATCAGCGAAACAGAATTTGTGCAGAGCCCGGGCACCTTACCCGAGAGTCTGCGGGGTCTGCCGCCCCGGAACCTCGGCTCAAAACGCGCCGGCAAGCCCGGCGGAGAGGACCCTCTCGGTCTCCTCGCGGGCGCTCATGCCTTCGCCCCGGAAGAAGGCTATCAGTCCCTGGACCGTTATCTGGGTGTTCAGCTGGAAGTTTACCGCGATCCGGCAGACGGCGCGGGTTATTATAAAATTTCGATCTATCCTTTTGCCGAAGCGAAGGTTTTACAAGTGCTCCCCAAAGAAATGATTTTTCTTGTGGACGCTTCTCTGAGCATTCAAAGCCGCCGTCTCTATGCGTTCAAAGAGGCCTTAAAACATGCGCTCACCCGCCTCAACCCCGATGACCTCTTCAATATTTACGTCTTCAAGAGTTCGATCACGGCTTTCGCCCCCCAATCGCTCCGAGCTTCGCGCGAAGAAATCAGCAGCGCGATGGAGTTTCTCGATGAACTTAAACCGAGCCAGACCACCGATATTTACGGGGCTTTCTATGAAACGATGCGCCGTCCGGCCCTGCGTCAGCCCTCTTACGCTCTTTTGCTGAGCGACGGCAAACCGACAGACGGTGTCGTTTCGACGACACAGCTGATCGCTGAGATTACCCGGGAAAACACGCCGACGCGCCCCATTTTTGCTTTTAGCGGGGGCGCCCGCGTGAACCGTTTTTTTCTGGATTTTCTCGCTTATCCCAACCGGGGCTGGTCGGAGTACGCGGCCTCCGGCTCTGAGATCCGTGAGCGTCTAATGGCCTTCACCGACAAAATCCAGAACCCCGTGCTCACGAAGGTTCATTACCAGCTGACGCCGCTGGACGAGAATGAGATTTATCCCAAAAAACTCACCGACATCTACCAGGATACTTTTTTTACAATTTACGGCCGTTTTCGAGATGAGAAGCGTTTTTCCGTAAGAATCACTGGGGAGGCAGGCTCGACGGACAAGGAATTTATCTTCTCGGGTGACCTCAGCCGGGCTCCTGAGGGATCACGAGATATCGCGCGTTTCTGGGCCTTCAACAAGGTTTATCATCTCATCAGCAAGCAGGTGCTGGGCAGATCCACAGAAGCTGAGAAAAAAGAAATCGAAGATTTGATCCGGCGCTTCGGCCTTGAAATTCCTTACCGGCTCGATGAGCTTTGAGTCTGGGGATCCGCGGGTTCGGCGGAACCCGGAGAACTTTGACGCAGCTCACGGGAAGAAGACTGAAAGTCAAAATTTTCAGTCTCTCCTGATGGATTGCGCCTCTTCAGCCAAACTCCTGAGACGGTTCCCGCTGTCACAGCCGTCCCTGCCGCCCCATAAATTCCAGCCCCCCCCGCCGCCGCGGCACCGGCCTGGGCCGGAGCGGCCGCCGCGGCAAGAACTCCGCTCACAACCCCTGCGGCCGCCAAAGCTCCCGCGAACGCATAGACCTTCTTACGGTCGCTCACCGGCCCCTCGTAAGGAATTTCGCCTGACTTTACCCCCGGTTCCAGCATCCGATAATCGGGTCTTTGAATCAGTTTGACCGGCCCCGCCAGCACGTGACCCCGCGAAGGACCCTCCGGCCCGATAATCACCGCGTAGAATCTTCCGGTTTTGGGATGCTCGCGTACCGCCACCTGAGTCTGAGTTTTATCGAAGACTTCACTCTCCTGCGCTAAGGCTTCGGCCGGGAGGCTCAAGGCGAAAAAACAGATCCAAACAGCCGCCGCTCTCATGAGGCAGCTCCCTGCTCGTGATCCCGAGATTGAATTTGATCCTGAAGATGCTGAACGACCGCGATAACATTCCTTTCAAGCGCGGCATTGAGATTGACCTGGGGACCGCCCTTCTTCGCGAAAACATCCCGCTGGTCACTTGAGCCCTGTGATTCGAAATGATGGACCGCTCTGAGGTCACGGTCATAAAGCACCGCCTCCGTCTTCAATCCCACCGTCTGTCCTTTAAGCGTCACCCGGTTTGTGAAGCTCTTGATTCCCACGGCGGCCAGCCATTCAATCCCGTATTGTTTCATGATCTCAGGCGTAGGTTCGGTATCGATCAGAATGAATTCACTAAAGGCCGCCTGAAAGCCCTCCACCATCATCGGGACATACGCCTCTCCGATATGAAAGGTTTGAGGATCCGCAAAGCGCCCGCCCCGGTCTGTGGAACGGTAATTGTAAACGCTCTCCGGGATAAAGAGAGCCGCGCGGGCATCGATCGGCTTGATTTCGCGGCTGAACTGAGGCGAGAGAATGCCGGGCGCGTGGATATCCCAGCCCCAGATCGAGGCGCATCCGCTCCCTGCGAGACTCATTGCCAGAATCAGAAAAAAAAGGCTTTTGTTTTCTCTCATGAGGCCGGTGGAATTATTTGACGGGGGGATTTAATGCCCGTATATTAAACACTTTGACGGCCTGCGCCAGATTTTTTTCGGTCCGGCGGCGTGCGCTCGTCCCTCCTCCCGGATCCATGTCACAGACAACATCGACGCTAGAGTCTATGAAAACATTGCTTTTCATTCTTTGGGCAGCCGCGGCATTCATACCGGCCCCTGCCTGGGCCATGGCTAAAATGCCGCAGCTTCCGTCCTCCGGCAGCGTCAGCGAACGCGAACAGAAACCGCTCACTCTCGAGGACTGCTATCAGCTGGCTTTGAAGCAAAGCGAAATGCTTGCTATGAAGCAGGCCGACATCGAAAAAACATGGGCCGACTTTCTGGCAGCCTCGGGCGATCTGATCGGCGACGGCCGATTCATCATGACCGACTCGTTTATCGAGCCGCAGGGCGGGTCTTCGAGCAGCGACTCCGGAGCCACGGCAAATGCTTTTCGAACCGAGCGGCGCGAAAAGAAATTTGTGATCAGCCAGCCTCTTTTTCAGGGACTCCGGGAAGTCGCGGCCGTCGCCGGCGCCGGACATCTCAGAAAACAGCGCGAGGGTGAAGCTCAGCGGGCAAGACAGGTTCTTTTTACGGAAGTCGTCGAGGCTTTCTATGCCGTGCTGACCACCGAACATGACTTGGAAATCACTCAAACGATCCTTGCCCTTTACGAGGAGCGCCTTCAGGATTTGGCCATGCGCGAAAAGATAGGCAAATCCCGTGCGAGCGAGGCCATCAATGCCCGTTCGAGGATGAAAGCCGTCGAGGCGGACGCAGCGGACATGCGCGGCGTTCTTGCCTTTCAGCGGCGCCTTTTGGAGTTTCTGACAGGCATCGCTCTTGAAAATCATTTTCTCAAAGAAACGGACGGAGAAAATCTCCCGGACCCCGATGACTTGGACAACTACCTATCCTCCGCCGGACGGAGAGCCGATGTCCGAGCGGCCTATCACGCCTCGCGCGTGGGTTTTCAGAACGTCGTC
>VFQY01000129.1 GCA_018883425.1 Candidatus Omnitrophota bacterium
GTTCAGGACTTTACCGCGGAAGTCATCAAAATAGCGGTGTTAGAATCACTTTTCCCCCCTGAAACAAAGGAGGAAATTTCATGAGCATACGGAATGTTCTGGGCGGGGATTTGAAAGCCTGCTGCGCGTCGCCTATGACGGGTTTTTATCGGGACGGTTTCTGTCATACGGGCGGCGAAGATCGGGGTGTTCATGTCGTCTGTGCCGAGGTGACCTCTGAATTTCTAGCCTTTTCCAAGGCAAGGGGCAATGACCTTACGACGCCTCATCCGTCCTATGGTTTTCCGGGGCTAAAACCGGGGGACCGCTGGTGCCTTTGCGCTTCACGCTGGCAGGAAGCTTATGAGGCGGGATGCGCACCCCGGGTAGATCTTGAGGCAACCCACATCTCGGCTTTGGAGCATATCTCTTTCGAGGCCCTGAAAAAATCATCTCTTCAGTCTCTTTAAGCGGGGCTTCTTCAGCGTCTGATGCCCAGGCCCTGCCGCAAGTTTTGGATCTGCTTTTTTCTCTCCCAGGGCTCTGTTTTTCAAGGCAAAATGATGCAGGGTCTTTGCCAAGCCCCGAGGTGTCAGGTACTTTTAAACAGAGAGGCAAGTTTAAGCTCCGGAGCCGAGGAGGCAGGCCATCGCGACCTTTCATTGTTCGCCCAGTTTATGCGCCGAACAGGGGCCAGTCTTCTGTGCCGGACCGATCCATGAACCGCGGGGTCTTCCCCTTTTGGACAGCTGGTTTGTGGAGCGCTTTGAGCATGGCCGAAGTTTTTTTTGGCTCTTTGCTCATGCAGCGACGTTTTACTCGTTTGTCTTACGCAGACTGCCAGCCGAGAATCTGTCCGGGGTTCTCGGCCGTTTCAGGGGAGAATTGGGGCATACCCTCTTTCATCATGAGTTTACAGCCCCTGAGATTCATTTTGCGCTTCAGAGTCTCGAGGGATCCGACCGCATCGAGGGGCGGGTCAGTAATGGCATGAAGCGCTCGATCGAAGCTCTTTGGGATCATTACCGATGGTTTTTGGAAACTGACCGATCCGTCTGGGCCGATGAACACGATGTCAGCCGCGAAATGAACGATATGCCGCTTGAAATGCTGCATCATGAGGTCCCCGCCGAAGCTTTCCGCAGGCATATTCTCATCGGTCTGGAAACCCGCCGCAGAGCCGCGTGATGCGCTTCAGGAATGCTGAAAGCATGCGCTGAAAAGAAAATTGGCGGCTGTCCGCTGAGCCTGATCCTGACGGAGGTTTTTTTTGGGGGGGGGTAAAAAGTCCTAAGCGCGGCCGCCGGCTTCGCCTGTTTCTGTATTCACCCGCACGACAGTGCCTTCTTCGATATAAAGAGGCACCTGCACCTTGAGCCCTGTTTCGAGCACGGCAGGTTTTTTTGAACTGCCCGCGGCCGAGGCTCCCTTGATCGGGGGGTCTGTCTGCACGATCTTCAATTCCACATAAGGGGGAAGCTCGAGCGAGACGACCTGACCGTTGAATTTAAGGGCCTGGAGCGTCATGCCTTCCTTCAGGTAGAAGCGCGCGTCACCCAGCTTTTCAAGACCGAGCGAGAACTGTTCGTACGTCGAATCATCCATGAAGTGATATTCGGCGGGATCAGAATACTGAAAGGTTGCCGGAGAAAGCTCCACGTCGGGTTCGTCGAATTTTTCCGATGTCTTGAAGGTTTTGTCCAGGACGGCCGAGTTGAGGAGGTTGCGCACCCGCGCCTTGACCATGGTGGAAGCCCCGCGGGCCGAAGGGGAAGCGAAGGTGACTTCCAGCACGGCGTAGGGCTGCGCATCGATTAAAATATGGTCTTTACGTTTCAGTTCGTTAGCGTTGATCATGGGGCGCTATTATCCCGAAAAATGGACAAAAAGCAAGATCGGGTTCCGCCGCGGGCTCTTTTGATGGTAGAATCCGCACGAAAAGAGGATAGACCGTGATAACAGCCGCAGTTTTTGATGCTAAGCCGTATGACCGGCAGTATCTCGCGAGTGCTCAAGACGGAAGCGGGATTGATTGGCATTTTTTTGACTTCCGCTTGGATGCCAAGACAGCGCATGCCGCCCAAGGCGCACGTTCGGTGTGTGTTTTTGTCAATGACTGCCTCGACAGGATCTGCATTGAAAGACTGGCGTCACTGGGCGTGAGGCACATTGCGCTGCGCTGCGCGGGATTCAACCGCGTGGATCTTGCGGCGGCGGCCGCAGCTTCTGTGGCTGTTACGCGCGTGCCTGCGTACTCGCCGCATGCCGTAGCAGAACACACCGTAGGTCTTCTGCTGACGCTCAACCGGAAAATTCATCAGGCATACAACCGGGTGCGTGAGCTGAATTTCTCGCTCCAAGGTTTGGTCGGATTCGATATTGCGGGAAAGACAGTCGGCATCATCGGGACGGGAAAGATCGGCCGCGTCACGGCCGAAATCTTCAGAGGCTTCAGAGCCCGCGTGCTGGCGTATGACCCTTATCCCTCAAAGGTTTGGGCCGAGGAGAACGGGGTGGTCTATGCGGATTTCGACCCGATTCTCCAATCGGCCGACATACTTTCACTGCATCTGCCCCTGACCGCCGAGGTCTTTCATCTGCTCGGAACCGAAGCTTTTTCCAAGATGAAGAAGGGCGTTATCCTTCTGAATACCAGCCGCGGTGAACTGATCGACACGAAGGCGCTCATCAGAGCACTCAAGTCCGGTCATATCGGGGGTGTGGCTCTGGATGTTTATGAAGAGGAAGAGGGGATTTTTTTCGAAGACCTCTCGGGTAAGGTTCTTCAGGACGATGAACTGTCCAGGCTTCTGACATTTCCGAATGTGCTGATTACGGCGCATCAGGCTTTCTTGACGGTAGAGGCCCTTCAGGAAATTGCCCGAGTGACGGCTTTAAATATCCTGCGCTTGTCCCGCGGCGAAACTTGCCTGGACGGAACCGGCGTTTTTGCGGGAGTCTCTTGAGCATGACGCCCGAAGAATCACAAATCCTCAAAAAAATTCAGGAGATTGAAGAAAGAATCTCTGCCGCGACCTTCCTTTCGTTTTCTTACATTCAAGCGATTCTCGCTCTCCTGAGCGACAAAGGCTTGACGAATCAGGAGGAATTCCAGGAAGCTTTGAACAAAGCCCGCCAGGAAATGGCCGGTCTCATGAAAGACGCTGAATTTATGCGTCTGATGAAGACCCTGGGGGATAGGGAGCCCCCGCCCGCATCCGGTCCGCAAAAGCCCGCCGAAGCATAAAAGCTGCCAGCCTCAATTTTTTTATCGGCCTGTCTGGATAGCGCCGCCTTTCATGAGGTATGATTACAAAGGTGCTCTTTCATGAAAGGAATCGGCTTTGATTAACCTTTTTCGCCGGCATCCGCATCTTTTGACTTTCGGCATTCTTACGGCCGCTTTCAGCAGTCCCGGCCAAACTTTCCTGATCTCGCTTTTCATCGGACCCATGAAAGATTCCCTGGGTATGAGCCCGTCGCTCATCGCAGGGCTGTATGCTCTGGCAACAGTGGTTTCTGCGCTCCTGCTGCCGCTTCACGGCAGGTCTCTGGACGCCATGAAGC
>VFQY01000130.1 GCA_018883425.1 Candidatus Omnitrophota bacterium
GCTTAACACCACGCGTCTTGTGCGTCCCATCCCCATGAAGGCAGCGTTGGCCTTTCTTGTCGTCTTGCTGAGATTCAGCGTGTAGAGCTGATCGACAGGCAGACCGAAGCGCGAGGTCAATTTCAAAATCCTCTGTTTCAAGGATTCGTCTGCCACCCGGTCATATTTGTAAAACAGAGGCACAATCCAAACCGGAAAAAGTTTGCCGGCCGCATAACTGACAAAGGCATAACCGGCCCAGGCCCAAAGCCGCCATGTGTCGGGCGCACGCCAGATCAGCGTGTAAAGGGCCGTGAGAAGTCCGAGTGAAAACAGGAAGGATAAAACCGCGCGTTTCGCAAAAAAAACCAGCCACGCCCCGGGCGTCTGGTTTGTCAGATGAAACCGCTTTTCGAGAACGTAGCCCGAGAGGTACGCGAACGGAAAATCAAAGAAAAGAAAAAAAAGGGAGAGCAGCAGAAAGTAAACGGCCAAGACCGTATAAGGGCCGGTGACCAGACTTTCGGCGGCAGAAGCCATCAGCCGGGATAGGGGCGTCATCACCAGAGCGGCAAGAAGAGCAGGCGTCCAAAGAAGCCCCCCCAGGGACAACCCCTGCTTCAGCCGCTGATAGTTTTTGGCCTCACTGAGGCGGCTTCGTTCAGCCATTGAAGAACCTCCTTTTCAAGATCAGGCGAAGCTTCGAGCATCGCAGAACCATGCCCGGCTTTTTCTCTGAGAGCAACTTTTTTACTCTCGGACGGCATCATGGCAGCGAGGGTCTCTGCCGCGCGGACTGCTCCGAAATCATCTCTCGAAGCGGCGATAAAGACGGGCCTCTGACGATAGGCCTGGGCCGCCTCGCTGATCTCTACCCCGCCGTAATTCAAACCGGGAGACAGTAAGATCAGGCCCGAGATCCCGCTGTCGGTAACGGCATAGCGCAGAGCCAGAGAACTTCCGAAGCTCGAGCCCGCAATCCAGAGAGAGCCCTGCGCCTCCGGCAAAACTTTCTTCATGTAAGCGGCAGCCGCTTGAACGTCCCGGACGCTGGAAATTCTTCCGGCTTCGGTCATCTCGGTCCAGCGAATTTCGTCGTTTCCCAGAAAAATGCTTTCGCCATGGCCGCGCAAATCCATCGCCAAGGTCGTCCATCCCTCGCGCCTGAGCGCCTTTTCGAAAGTGTACCACTCATGGCGGCTGGTCCCAAGGCCGTGGACAAGCAGGACGGCTCCTCGGGGCTCCTCGGCGCGGTGCATACGGTAGGCAATGGGAAACTGATCAGAAGCTTTGAGAAAAGGCGTCTCGAGGGACGCGCATCCTGAAAGCGCCAGAAATCCCGCAAAGGCAATCGAAGCGGCTAGGCGTAAGGATGCCAACGTCTTAAAACTCCGCCGTCAGACCAAAGTGATCCGAGGCCCACACCCCCCGGGGATCCGGCTGATTGAGAATAATTGAGCAGGATCGGCTGCTGAACGGGAACTCTCGCGCCGGCCGGCAGAAGATATAATCGATCCTGCGCTCGGCGAGAAGCTGCCCCCCCACCAGATTCGATGGCGCCTGGGTGTTCGGGTTGCGGTGATTCCAGGTCCAGCCTCGCTCGCCCGGATTATGAACCGCATAACAGTCTTTAAACCTGCCGCGCGCCTGCAGAAGTTCAATTTCCGGAGAGTCGTCCGGCGCATTAAAGTCGCCGGCACAGAGAACGGGTCCCTCTTCGGACAAAATTTCGACGGCTTGAATTAATTCCTCAGCCTGGCGGTAGCGGATTCCCTGATCAGCCGGCCTCCAGGATAGATGGGTGTTCAAAGCCAGAAAATCCCCCGCATCGGGCGTTTCCAGCCAGACATGCTGGATGTAGCGGTCTTTTTTTTCAGCCGCAGACTTGGCGTGATAGGTTAGAAGACCGGCTTCGATCACCGGGTATCGGCTCAAGGTCACCAACCCGGAAGGCTCGTCATGCGCGGCGCATTCCGTGTAGCCGAGGCGTTTGGCGGTTTCCACAGCCCACTTGCGGCTGAAGATCTCCTGAAAAAAAATAACCTGCGGGTCAATTTGACGAACCGCCGCGTCAATCAGTTCCCAGCGAGCTCGCCAATCGCCGTATTCCTGCCACGTATTGAGCGTCATCACACGGATCACGACGGGCCCCCGCTAAGCCTTGCCGACGAGCGGATCGACGCCAGGCGAGCCGTCATCTCTTGATGGACGCTCTCGCGAAGCGCGTCCGAGACCGCCGACTCCTCGCCTTCGGGAACCGATATCGGTTTTCCAATATAAAGCCGGAAGGCTGATTTCTTGCGGATAATCCAGGAATGCTTCGGCAGAGCATCTCCCGTCCCCTCGATAATGCAGGGTAAAATAGGCGTTTTTTCCTGAACCGCGACGCGGAAAGCTCCCCCCTTGAACGCTTTGATCTCCCCGTCCGGACTGCGCGTGCCTTCCGGAAAGAAAAGAACACTTACCCCGCGGCTCACCCAATTCCGGGCAGACGCGACGGCTTCCCTCGCGCTGTCTTTGTTGCCCCGATTGATCGGGATGTAACCCGCCAGAGCCATGTGCCACCCCATGACGGGAATCCCAAAAAGTTCTTTCTTGGCCATGAACTTGAAATGCACCGGAAGACCTGACAGCACCACCAAAATGTCGAGAAGACTCTGATGATTGGCCGTGACGACATAATGCCGGCCCGGGGTTAGATTTTCGAGACCTTCGGTGCGGATCGACCAAAGCGGGCAGAAAAAAATAAGACCGCGCCCCCAAAGACGAGCAATTGTGTGAAGGCAGCGCCTGCTGCCCCGGTCGAAAACAAACGTCAGCGGCATGCCGATAAAGACGCCGCTCAAGAAAAGAAGAAGTGTGAAGAAAGCGAAGACAATCCAGGCGGCTGCAGACAAAACGGCACTCAGCCCGAGGCTGAGTTCCCCGGCATCCGACAATTGGGCTTTTTGCATGGGCGCATTTTAGCGTCATTGGTGTTAAAAGGAAAACACAAAAAAAACTTCTGCGCGCAAAAAGCGCCGCACGGAAGAAAGCCTTCGCGCGATGCGCCAGACGGAGAACGCGGCGCCTCAGCGCGAAGTTTGTCAAATCAGCAGCCCGATCACGGAGTTGGCGGCCGCTCCGGGCTGTGGGTCGGGCGTCTGGCGCTGGGGACGATGACCTGGGGGCGCGGCACCGACGACTACGAGGCGCGCGACCAACTGGCAGGCTTCCTCGACGCGGGCGGCACGCTCATCGACACGGCCGACGTCTACGCCGACGGGGCGTCGGAGTCCCTGCTGGGCGAGTTGATCGCCGAGTTCGAGATCCGCGACCAGATCGTGCTGGCCACCAAGGCCGTCTCCCGGCCGGACCCTGACCGCCGCTTCGATGCGAGCCGCCGGCACCTCATGCGCGCCCTGGATGGCTCGCTGCGCAGGCTGGCCGTGGACTGCATCGATCTCTGGCAGTTCCACGCCTGGGATCCATGGACGCCGATGGAGGAGACTCTGGCGGCCGCCGACGACGCGGTGCGCTCGGGCAAGGTGCGCTATATCGGTG
>VFQY01000131.1 GCA_018883425.1 Candidatus Omnitrophota bacterium
GTTCTCTCCCCACTCTATCCGGCGGCCTTGGCGTATAATATACTTCTTGGAAAATGTTTTTCGTCGCGGCCATGCGGTCATCCGTGTAGGGATACTTGCGATCAATAAGACGCATCAGTTCATGGACCGCCCATGGGTTGGATGTCAGACGTCCTTGCATACCTGGTCCGCGCCAATGTCTTTCCTGCGGCGACTCTGCATAGAGGCCGGCCCCGATTTCTATAGACGGATCGAACCCATTGGCCTGGCTAATGACGTTCTGAAATGCCGTAATTCTCTGCGCTACTGATCTGACTTCTCTTAACTCTGGTGACGCTAGTGCTTGTGCGTCGTAAAGGCTACCTAACATGAAACGGGCTAACGGGTTGCCGTTGTTCGTCGATGCCGCGCTGTCAGCCCTCTGCTGGGCGCGTTCAATACGGCCTCTGATCAGGCTAACGGTTGGATCTCCCGGACTTAGATACTGACGTTGAAATTCGTTGTGCACCGTTACGATGCTTAAAAAAAGCTGGTCAAGCGCAGCCTGCGCGAATACCCCCCCCCGTTGGACAAGGTCATGAAAATTCCTTTCCCGCTCTAAATTAACCTGGTTGCGGTACTCTCGTGTATCATTCGCTGATTTCTCTTGTAAGGTTAATCCCAGGAGGTCTGCCGTAGAAAAAGTCTGCATCCAACGTTTTCCGCCGGGCAACGCTGCTAAACGCTGACGCTCGCGCTCCACATAAGAGTAATCACCCGCTGGGAAGAAATCGGCTACAGAATCCGCGGGAATGCTCCCCAGCCATTTGCGGTCACGAATGTTTCCGCCTGATCTCTGTAATTCATCAAGGACCTGAGTGAGGGCTGCAGATAATCGTCGATAAATCGCGAGACGCTGCTGTGGATCGGAGCTTTGGCGCATGACAAACGGCATGTGAGAAAAAAAGCGGTACCAATCCAGCTCTGTGTAAGCACCCGGATTCTTTCTCAAGAAATTTTCGTAGGCAGCATCAACCTTGTCGCGATTTTTTCTCCATGAGACATAAAGAGGCCCGGGGGCAGGCTCCGGTTCGTTTTCAACCTTAGCAAGTTCAACACCGTCGATCGCCACCGGAAATCCCATCTTGCGAACCATCTCTCGAACTAAGGCGAGCTCGGCATATTGAAAAGGAAGAAGCGGCTTTTTGAAATCCTCATGCATTAAAACTTTTTCGGGAACATCGTAATCCTTCTCAACAAGGGCATCCCGCGCGCTCTCGAGATCTGCGCGCAAACTCTTTAACGGCAAAGGTACCGTCAAACGGGGCGCTCTGAGGGCAACAGGTATTTCTTCCGCTAAAAAATTAACCGCGCCGTCTTTATCGAGAATGTAGGTTTTCACCTGTTTTGTAATGGGATCGCGGGCAGTGAATTTGTAACCCTCAGGCCTATCTTTGTCCGCTCGAGGCTTTTCCCGTTCACTGATGGTGACGGCTTTATGAAGGTTTTTATCCTGAGTGACTAAATTGAACTGCAGAACTCTTACCCAAAAGGGATCTTTTCCATCAGCCTCGCTATTCAGCGCGTTGGGTGCCTTCCTGAGAATATATTCTGCGAACTTAACAGCCTTATCATGGGCCAGCCGCCGCGCGGCTTCATTCGAGGCCGAACCGCCGAAAATGCGCGTCAGATCCTGATCTTCACCGAAAAAATCATGCACGAGCCGATTGTAGTTCAGGACCTGAGTTGGATCCGTAAGCAGAGATATGGGACCCGTTGCTTTATCAGGCGAATAAATCTGCGCGCTAAGGGGCATCCTGTCTGCAGCCCTGCGGACAACAATTTCGAATCCGTCTTCACCATCCGCACGGTCCTTGAATTCGAGAAGCAGGTCTGTGTTTCGAGGATTGTTCTTACCCGACTGCTCAGCGATAAGCTGCTGAAGTAAATCATCGAGCGCCCCGGGATGCCCCTCAGCAGCAACCTGCCTCACGGCTCCCGCCATCTCAGGCGTCATCTCGTTGTACTCGTCGCGCACGATGCGTCTTGGATCGCCAGCGGTTCTCCAGGTTAGATAAAGATCCAACTTGCGCAGTTTGGCCTCCCTAGCAGCGGCGGCCTTATCTCGAGCCTCTTTTTTCGCCGCGGCGTCTGCCGCAGCCTTCTCTTGTCGCTGTTTCTCAATCTTTTCTGCCTGGGCTTCTGCAGCCCGCGCATCTGCCGCTTGTCGCTCACGCACTCGCCTCTGGGCTTGCAACACCGCAAATTCTTCCGCGGCTCGCTCAGCAGCCAGTTGCTCTGCAGCCTCCCGTTCCTGCGGTGTCATCTGCGTTAGTTGGTCTTGAGTTGCTCTGGTCAGCGCAGCGCGAAGTCTAGCAAAGTGCTCAACATAAACCGGATTAAGCCTGGCTGTCTCCCTAAATGTGGTCAGGCGGCGCATGGCGGTTTCGCGGCGTGTTGTTTCATCAGCGGTCAGATCCTCCAACGATCGAGCCGAAATCGCCGCCGGGTCCAAACCCACCTCACGCGATTGAACAGCGATGGCCTCACGAGACTCTTGGACACGTCGAAGCGCTTCAAAATACTCTGAATTTTTGGGCTTGGCAGGATCATCCGCTTTTTTCGGGATGGAAGACTCCATCATCCGAAGCAATTCATCCGGAACTCTTCCCCGGATTTCAAAAAGAGGGTCTGACCGAATCATGCGCTCGCGAATGACTTGAAATTCTGATTCTGCCCGCTCAGCATTAGCCTTAAGGGTCTCTAATCGCGTTCGATTTACAGCAATCGCTTGCAAAGCGCTTTCCGCGTCAGTAAGTTCAGCCTCAAGCGCTTCATCGACCGCACGTTGAATCCCTGCAGCTTCGGTGGCCCGGACGTCTGAAACCTCTGGGTATTGTTTGAAAAATTCGACGGCCTTGAACCAATCCTCTCCTAGACTCCGCAAATCAATACCCACTCTATCCCAAATATTTCTGCCAAGGCTCTGAACGAAATCAAGTCCTTCTCTCACCGATGAAATCGAGTCCAGAGCGCTCTTGACTCCCTCTTTAACCTCCGCCCCCAAAATGAACTTGGAGGATGCCGTGCCCTGAAGGCCAAGGTCGGTCGACCGCTCTGGAGCTATCTGCAGCGAATCCATGCGCAGATCCAGCAGCTTGTGCATCCCCCCATTGACGGTAGACAACGGACGTGCCCGGTAAAAAACAGGGTAAATTCCGTCCTCGGTTTTAGCGTAATTGAAGTGCATTGTGCTTCCGTCTTTAGCCTTGCTGTCTTCGCGGTTACCGAGACGATCAAAAAACGTCTGAACCTGAAGTCCGGATGCCTGAAGAACCTGATCATCAGGCTCCGCCTTCATCAATTCCTCCATAAAACTTTGATATGCCTGACGAACCGCATTGCTGCCGCCGGGCCCATCATCTGCGAGGCTAATCAAATCCGTTAACGCGCTGAATTTAGCCCGATTCGCCTCGATTGCGGCTCTTGCAGCAGACTCGAGCTCGGAGAGTCTTTCCTGCGCCGCCGCCTTGATCAAGG
>VFQY01000050.1 GCA_018883425.1 Candidatus Omnitrophota bacterium
GTGCATGCCTGCGTCGTCGATGACGACAGACATCATCCGGCGTTCAAAATCAAAACGAATCTCATCGAACTTGCTGAACGGCGGCCCTTCGCCGGCCGCATTTTTCAAAACAGCTTCGTCGAGCAGGTTCCGGAGACCCGTCTGAAAATAACTATTCCAATAAGCGAGCCTGAGGACTTCCTCGCTTTCATTTCCGGCGACATCGCAGTGCCGCTCCAGAACGATTCGGTTTTCCGTAAGCGTACCGGTCTTATCGGAGCAGAGAACGTCCATGGTTCCGAGATTTTGAATCGCATTGAGATGCTTGACGATCACCTTCTTACGGGACAGCGCAATGCAGCCGGCAGAAAGCGTAATGGCCATGACCACCGGAAGCATTTCCGGTGTCAGGCCTACCGCAACCGCAAGGGAAAACCGCAAGGCTTCAACCGGCCTGCCTTTAACCCCAACATTCGCAAAGAAAATAAAGATCACAAGGGCCGCCGTGAAGCCGATCATGAGCCGGATAAAACGGTTGATCTCCCTGTCGAACGCAGTTTCGATCGGCGCTTCGGAAAGGCGCGCCGCCATATCGCCGAAGCGCGTCTTGGCGCCGGTCTGAGTTACGAAGGCCCATGCTGAGCCGCTCACAACGCTTGACCCCGCATAAACCCTCGCCTGAAGATCCTGTGGTTCATGGGGACGTCCCGCGCATTTTTCGACAGGCAGCGATTCGCCTGTCAACGCGGCCTCGTTGACGTGAAAGTCCTTTGCGCGAAAAATCGTTAAATCCGCCAGGACCAGATCTCCCGCTCTGAGGACTGTAACGTCCCCGGGCACAAGCTCGCTTGCCGGAATTTTCATTTCCGCCCCGCCCCGAATGACTGAAGCTCTTGGCTTGAATGTTCCGCTTAATCTCCGGGCTTGGCGGACGGACCGGTCTTCCTGAATAAACGAAAGTCCCACCGTTACTGCGATAATTCCCAGGACGATGCACGCATCGAAGATTTCGCCGATGCGCCAGGAAATAACACCAATAACGCCCAGCATCACGTTCAGGGGATTGACCAGTTTTGTCAGGAACTCGCGCCAAGCGCCGTAGTGTGCCGAGTTCTTCAAGATATTCGGCCCATATCGGCGAAGGCGCGCCGCAGCTTCCGCCGGGCTCAGGCCCTGTTCGTTATCCGTAAAAGAAGATATCGAGCTTGGGTTTGACCAGGTCTGAGGCATGATCTATTGTCGAATGGAGCGCGTCACTTCGTCGTGATCTAGATCACACTTTGGAACGATCAAAAGAATTATACTGGTATCCGCCATGATGAACAGCCGCGGGACAAATCCGCCTTTATGGGCCGAAGGGCGAACACGTGTCCGCTTACTCTGGACGGCGCACTTCGTTGTTCTGGCAATCACGGCCTTCATCATTCTTCGATGGGGAGATTGGCGGGTCTTCTTTAAGCTTCTTGCCGGAATAGATCTCAAATGGCTCGCATTGGCCATGCTTTTCCAGGTAGGAACCTACATCTGCGTCGCGGTCATCTGGAACCTTGCCCTGAGAAGCTGCAGGATCTTTATTTCAGCACCTGACTTGTTTGCTTTGAGCCTCGCCAAACTCTTTTCAGATCAGACGGTTCCTTCGTTTGGACTTAGCGGGAGTCTCGTTGCCATGCGTGGATTTATACGCAGAAGAAGCTCCCCTTCAGCGGCTGCGGCGGCGGTCATCATCAATACCGCCAGCCGTTATCTTCCTTATTTACTGATGTTCTCGGCAGCAGTGGTCCTGCTCTGGCAAAACCGTTTGCTCAATAAGGGACTGGAATATTTAGCGCTGATTTTTTCGGCAACGGTCTGCCTGGTCTCCATATCGGCGGCCGTGATTCTGAAGGCCGCCCGATCGGAAAAACCGCATCCGCGGCTCGGGCGCATCCGATGGATCGAGACTTTAATCACAACGCTGAAGGATATCCCGGCAAAAGTCTGGAAGAAAAAACGCCTCTGGCTGACAGCCAGTCTCCTGAACGCTCTGATTTTTTTCCTGGATGCAAGCACGCTCTGGGCTTTGCTGTCTTCGCTTGGAACGTCCGCTGAGAGTTGGACTCACGCCTACGCCGCCTTCATGATTGCCTCAGCCGCAGCCGATATTGCCGTCATTCCCGGGAGAATCGGCGTGTTCGAAGGCAGCCTGGCGGCGCTCCTTCATCTTTTAGGAATTCCTGTTGAGGAAATCCTGGCGGCCGTTGTTCTTTTTCGAGGGTTAACGTATTGGCTTCCGCTTCTTCCCGGCTCGATCGTCGCAGAACGGGAATTGAGGTCGCGCTAGATCCAGCCGATCACGGATCATAACCTCATCCAAGCTTCCTAACGTCTGAAACCCATGCCTTTCAGGGATTCCGCTCAACCGTCAAAGGGTAACGGGAACGGAAGAGAGAGCGACTTCATAGCCTTCCAGGCATGGGCATCAGTCCGTTCAGCCGATCTTGGGATCGGCGCTGAAACTAGCGTTAAATATGCGAAACCTCTCGGAGCAATTCACCGGTCTCGCGGTAAGAAGCATGCCGGGCGACATCCGCCTGACTCACGACGCCGCAGCAGGCTCCGCTCTCGTCGACGACGGGAGCACGGCGGATTCTGTTGCGCTCCATGATGAGACAGCAATCATGGAGACTCGTTTCCGGCGTCACCGTTACGCAGGCGTTAGTCATGCAATCGCGGACTCTTAAATCGGCCGTGTTTTTACCTTGGGCGATTCCGCGGCAAGCGATATCCCGGTCTGTGATCATGCCGAGCGGTTTCTTGAATGTAAGATTATCCACCACCGGGAGCGCTCCGCAGTTGTGCTGGTGCATCATGCGTGCAGCTTCATCCAAAGCTGTGTCCGCTGTGCAGCACACGGGATTATGCGACATAATATTTTTGACTCTCATGATGAAGCCTCCTTCTGCGTTAAGAACTCCAGTCTCATTGTGATTTCCCCGTACTATGCCAAACTTAGACCGCTCGCGCGGCTCTCAGGAGTCCTTGGGCCTGCGGATCACTTCCACCGAACAATGCGAACGCGCGGCTGCGCCTTTCGCGACTGATCCGATGAGTGAACGCTCAGCCTTCCCGACCCCTCTTGCTCCGAGCAGAAGCGTGTCGGCACCCCACTCTTCAGCTTCGTGAAGGAGAACATCGCAAGGTCTCCCCTCCTTAATCAAAGAGAAAACGGCAAGATCCGTCCTTTTCAGCTGCCGGGTAAACTCCTGATGCATGCGGTCAACCCACAGTCGCGCGTGGACGTCCGTCTTATGAAGCCATCGGCCCGCGATCGTGCTGGATGCTGTAACTGCGTTAGCCAGGGTCGAGTCCATAATGGTCATAAGATGGATGGCGCTTCCCCGTTTCCATATCCGCTGGGCAGCCTCAGTCACAGCCCACTCGGAGTCAGGCGAGCCGTCCACGGCGATGACGATCCTTGCAGGGGATTCCGTTTCTTCATGAGTACCGTGCACGACGCGGACAGAACAAGGCGCTTCAACTAGAATCTTCTGGGCGACGGAACCCAGCACTTTTTTGGTGATCGCAAGTGCCTCGTGAGTTCCGACGACGACAAGATCGGCCTTCCATTTTTCGGCTTTCGCGATGATGCCCCAAGCGGGAGCGATCGTGCTGGACTCCGAGCTGATCCGCCATTGCGGAAAAGCTTTTTGCAGAGAAACGCAGGCCCTTTCGGCAATCGATTTCGCTTTTTGAAGTTCGTCTTCAAGAAGCGTCATTGAGGATAAAGCCCCGTTAAGTTCCTGCGTCGGGGACGGTATGTCGGAAAAGTTCGCGGCCGCCGGGAGAAGAACGTTGGCTGCCGTGTGAACAATAGCTTCGGCTTTCTCAAGCAGCCCAGCCCTCTTCAGATCGCGGATGAACATTTCAATCGGATGCACACCATCGTAAGCAATGAGAATCTTTTTTTCCTGCGCCATAGGTCCCCCTTCCGAGCATTTAGACGCTCGCTTTCATTTCGGTCCGCTGAATAAGCGGTATGGTTTTGATCTCCGGCTACCGCCCCGCAAAGATCTCAGGTTGAATATCCGGAAAAACGGGATTCTTATTCTCCTGCTCCCGAAGCTTGTCCTCGCAAAGAGTGCCGCTCGTTAAACCTTCGTAGATCTCCGTAAAGTTGATGAGGTGCCGGCGCGTTCTCTCTCGTGCGTAGGGTACGACGGTTCCGGTGTGCATGATGAAGGCCCAATCACTTGAAGCGGCCAGGAAAAGTTCCCGCGCCGCCTGCTTCAGCGCTCGGCGAGCTAATCCATCTGCGGCCGAAAACCTTCCGCTCAATTCCTCCATCCGCATCGTTGCTTTGTGAAGGTGCGGATAAATCCAGTCATTCACGCCGGAGAGCCAGGTTTCGGCATAGCCCTTCCAGCCCCAGCTCGAAAACGATGGTTCTGAGGCTTGATTGACGGGGTACTCTCTCAGGACATCCGAAGGAGCGGCTAGACGCAGTGACGAGGAATACCCGGCAATTTTACGGATAAGAAAATCAATGAACTCAGGGCCCTCATACCACCAATGCCCAAAAAGTTCGGCATCATAAGGTGCGACCATCACCGGCTTTCTTCCCATGAACCCGTGAAGATGGTCCGCCTGTCTTTCCCGGTTGAACATAAAATTGCCTGCGTGTTCCTCGGCCTTGGCTAGTGCCCGGGCCCGGTTGTAAGGCTCCTTATCAGGCCGTCCGGTGATGCGGTGATACTTGATGCCTAAATTAACCCGGGTGCCGTCAGGGGGTAAAAAAGGTCTCAAATATTCAAGATCCAGGTCAAAGCCGACGTCACGGTAGAATTCCCGGTAGTCATAATCCCCCGGGTACCCCTCGGCGGCAGACCACACTTGCTGAGACGATTGACCGTCACGCCCAAACGCCGCGACTCCTGATGGACAGTAGATAGGCGCGAAAACTCCGTATTTGGGACGCGGCGAGGCATGGAGGATGCCGTGCGTGTCTGTGATGAAGTAACGCAGTCCCGCATCCTTCAGGAGTTGGTCGACGCCCGGATAATAACCGCACTCCGGAAGCCAAATACCGATAGGACGCCGGCCGAAAATCTTATCGTAATGCTCGGCGGCCGTCATGATCTGCGCTCGGACCATCGAGGATGAACGCTGAACGGGGAAAAAAGCATGCGTCGCCCCGCAAGTAATGATTTCCAATCGTTCCCGGTCCTGAAAGCCCTTCAGTGCTGTAAGAATATTTCTGCCGTAGCGGTTCTCGAAAGTCTCGAGACAATAGGTCATGTGTTCGAAGTAAAACCGCGCCAGATCCTGATATTCATTCTGAAAGCGTGTGCGCTCGATCTCTTTTTCGCACAGACGAATAAGAAGCTTCACGTGCCGGACATAACGTTCCTGAAGATGCGGATCCATGAGCATGGAAGCCAGAGTGGGCGTGACCGTCATCGTCAGGCGCATGGGGATACCGTCATGTTCGAGCCGCTCGAAGATACGGATCAGCGGCAGATAAGTTTCGCTGATCGCTTCAAAGAGCCAGTTTTCTTCCATGAAATATTCGTGCTCGGGGTGCCTGACATAAGGCAGATGCGCGTGCAGGATCAAAGCTAGCAGTCCTTTTTCCATTAGAGCCGCCCTCCCTGAAGCTTTTGCTCTTTTGCCGCTGAATGTGTGGTGCGCTGAATGACCGGCGTCAGATTACGCACCTCCAGTCCATCCGCAGAACGGGCCGCTGTCGAGAAACGATAAATCCCGTCCGGAAGCGCCACATGGAGGCGGAAGGTTCCATCAGGAGAAAGCTTCACGGGCTTGCCTTCGATCGTAACCAAAGCATCCGGTTCCGTTGAACCATACACCACAAGTTCGCAATTCAGTTCGAACCGAAAAGATCGGGGCCCTTCACTCGAAGATTCCGGCCGGCCGGACATAGCTCCCGATCCCGATGCGATACTTCCCCAAAGACGCTCCTCCATCATCCGCTTGAGATCTGCGGAACTCCGTCCCGCCTGCCATCCTCCTGACAAGGCATACATCCTTTCGAAATCAATACCCACCCACCTCTCATCCACAATTTCCGACATTGCGTCGCGCGGTGTTCGGACTTGATTGGACCTCGCCAATGCAATAAACCTTCCGTCCCTGAGCAGCCTGCCCACTTCGACAGCGTAGGAGCGGTTCGCACTGACACGCACATACCAATTGCGCGAGTTTTCCGAGAGTGGGATATCGAAATAATCGCTGTGCGCACCGCCCTCCGTAAGGGTATAGACGCGCAGAACCGGGCAGCTTTCTTCTGCGTTTGCGCCCTGGCTTTCGAGAATCTCTGCAGAGCGGTCGCAGCGTAATTCCCAATAGGTGAAAAGCCAGTAGGGATCCCGCACCATGACGAAGATATGATGGTCTCCGTATTGCGAAGGTAAATCCCGCGTCTGCGCGGGCGCCTCACACACCGGCAATTCATCGGCCTTTGCAACACAAGGAACCCACTCCGCTGTCAGCCGCGCAGGCTCCTTGAATTCGAGTCTTTCAAGAAGTTCCGGTGCCGGGATGTTCTCGGTCTTTTGTTGTTTCCGAGCTTCGGCCGTTTTAGGTTTTTTATTGGAGCCGGAAGCTTCGCTCCTCTTTTTGAACAAGCCCATCTTTCAGCGCCTCCCTAAGCTCTCTGGATTGTCGGAGTCTTGTGCACCCCCCAATAATCCGGCAATCTGTTTCGCATCAAAAGCCCTCCATCCGGATAGACACCATGCCAAGAAAATATCCTGAAGATGCCTAAGCATAACGGCGGTGCTCCACTTCAGCAGGCCCGGAAACAGGCATCATCATCTGAATCATGTCTGCCCATAAACCCGATCCGAATTCTTTGGAGGCCTGATTAAGAATCATCCGAGCCTTAGGGGTTTTGAACCAATTTTCAAGAACCTGCAGGGTCTCGGTCCAGCGAGGCTCAAGCAGTTCGAGACCGTCGTAGATTTCCTCCCGTTGGCGGGCGTAATGAGGTTCATCCGATGAAAGCATCAGAACAATCGGCATGAAGGGATTATCCTGCCTGAGGTACTCCGCCATTCCGGCGTGCAGAAAAAATGAATCCATCAAAGCCAGGTTGTAAGAATCCGCTGATTCAACTCGATCAAACACTTGAAATCCTTGCCTTTCAAAAAAAACCTTACCAGCTCTGAAAGCACCTTCACTGCTTAGCAGTAGCAAAAGCCTCTTCACTTTGGGGGGTGTTCTTTTCATGGCTATCTCCTCTCCACTTCCGTTATCACAAGCGTTGTATCGTAACGCTTAGATGAAGACCTTGCTGTGATCTGCATCACGGATGCGGGGCGCGGCGGGAGAAAGAATTCTGTCGTGTTTCTTAGTCATCTGGCCTGTTGTCCTGAAGTATTTTGAAGCTGCGTATTTTTGAGTTGCCGCTCGATGCATTCTCTTTGCCTTTCTCCGCACTCCGTGACCCGGCTCACCCAGCTCATTTCAATCAAGATTAAGAACTTGGTCTTTCCGGCTTCCGTACCTATAAACGGTGATGCCTTTGCATTTCAGGCGGTAAGCCGCTGTGAAAATCTTTTCGATATCCTTAGGGGTAGAACCGGCCTTGAGATTAATCGTTTTGGAGACTGCATTGTCGGTGTGACGCTGAAAGGCTGCCTGAATTTTCAGATGCTGAGCCGGGGGAATTTCGAGAGCCGTTCGGATGAAGGAACGCTGAGAGGGCTGTTCGCCTTGAGCTCCTGAATAGAGTCCGGGGGCAATTCCGGAACAGCGCGCGCAGGCATGCGGACCGCTTTTTGATTCCAGGGTCTCGCGGACCAGGAGCCCCTCCAACATGCGGCGGCTGTAGCGGGGTGCAAATAATGGTTCGATTCCGCTCGAGCAGCCCGCAATCAGACTCAGAGTTCCCGTAGGTGCGATGGCGTTCAAAGTTGCATTACGCAGCTGGAGTCCTCTCCGCCTGTAAACGGAGGACGCGTAATTCGGGAAAACTCCCCTCTCGCGGGCAAGCTTGGCAGACGCCTTGAGGGAACAGAACCGTATAAACTTCATAAGCCGCTCCGCTGCCCGGACGGCCGCCAGAGAGTTATAAGAGATCCCTAGCCGTATCAGCATATCGGCAAAGCCCATCACCCCCAGACCGATCTTGCGGCTGGCAAGCGAAGCCGCCCTTATTTCGCGCGACGGGTAATGGTTTACCTCGAGGATATTGTCCAGAAACCGTATGCTTAGGCTGATAATCTTTTCAAGTTTCTCCCAGTTGACCGATCCATCCTTCACCATTTTGACTAAATTGACAGAGCCGAGATTGCAGCTCTCGTAGGGTAGAAGCGGTAATTCTCCGCAGGGATTTGAAGCTTCAATCGTGCCCAGGGACACGAGCGGATGTCGGCGGTTGATTTCATCCAGGTACAGAATGCCCGGTTCGCCCGAATGCCAAGCGCAGCGGGCCATGAGGCTGAAAACAAAACGCGCTTTTAAACGTCCGCACTCACGCTGGGTCCGGGGATTGATCAGCGGGTATTCGCGACGATGGACGCACGCTCTCATGAAGGCGTCCGTGATGCCCACAGACAGGTTGAAATTTGCAAACCGCTGACTTTTCTGTTTCGCCCGGATGAACTCTACAATGTCGGGATGATCGCATCGGAGCACTCCCATGTTGGCGCCGCGTCGCCTGCCGCCCTGAATGATGACCTCCGTTGCCTGATCGAAAATGCTCATGAACGAGACCGGACCCGATGCCCGGCCCCGATTTTCGCCGGCATAATCGCCTCGCGGTCTCAGCCTGCTGAACGAAAAACCCGTTCCCCCGCCCGACTGATGAACTGCCGCCATCAAATGCAGCGCGCGGAATATCCCATCGAGAGAATCCTCGACGGGGAGGACGAAACAAGCCGACAGCTGACCGTCCGAGGTACCGGCGTTCATGAGTGTCGGGGAATTGGGAAGAAATTCGAGATTGGATAGTACTTCATAAAACTCCTGCTCGGCTTGTGATGACGTTAGCCCTCCCGGAAAGAGCTTTTCAGTGCGGGCTGCGCAGGAGGCCGCCCGGAGAAACAGCCCTTCGGGATTCTCAAGGGGACGATCCCGGCGATCCCGAAGCAGGTAACGTTTGGCCAGGATGGTCCTTGCGCAAGCGGACAATGTGGGGCTGTTCGAGCTTGGGCGTTTCATGGGTGTTTTTATAAGCGCTCCGACCTGATGAAACTGTGATCCAGCTCACAGAATCCAAACGCGGAAAGCGCTAGCCTCTTCCCATGACCGACCGAACTGCGAACAAACCCTACACCCACTTTGAGCACACCGCCGATGTGGGGGTGACGTTTTACGGAAGAACGCTGGAAGATCTTCTCAGGCATGCGGCTGAAGGCTTGTTTGATCTTGTCACGGATACGGAAAAACTCCGGCGCGACGATCAGGCTTTATCTCAAATTGTCCGCATCCAAATAAGTGAGGATAATGCGGGTGACTTACTGCTGATGTGGCTGCGCGAGCTTTTGTATCTTTTTTCGACCCGTAAAGTCATTCCTGTGGAGTTCCTTATGGAAAGAATCTCGGACAAACACATCGAAGCGCGGATTACAGCCAAGATCTTTGATGCTCAGCGCCACGAGCAGCGCCATGAAGTGAAGGCCGTGACGCGCCATGCTTTCCGCGTCGGACGCACGTCCGAAGGCTGGACAGCTTCAGTCGTTTTTGATGTCTGAGACGCCATTCTTCAAAGTTAGCGGAGTTCCTCTTATCCGTCACGACGCTTACCGCTGGGAAATTCCAATCACCTACCAGCAGGGCATGCGGGTCCCCGGCCGGATCTTCGCTTCCGAGTCTCTGCTCGCCGCCTTGAGCCGGGACAAAGCTCTTGAGCAGGTGGCCCATGTCGCTCATTTACCCGGTATCGTGATGTACTCAGCGGCCATGCCGGACATCCATTGGGGATATGGTTTTCCCATTGGCGGAGTCGCCGCCACAGATCCGCAAAACGGAGGTGTCATATCCCCAGGAGGAATCGGATTCGATATCAACTGCGGCGTCCGGCTTCTGATAACACCGCTGAGCGAGCGCGATGTCAGACCGAAGCTTGCAGAACTCATTCAAGCTCTTTATCAGCGTATTCCCTGCGGCGTGGGTCAAAGCGGTTCCATCAGGCTTAGCCCGGAAGAGATCCGCCGAATGGTCATGATCGGCCCCCGCTGGGCAGTTGAGAGAGGCCTGGGATTCGAAGAAGATCTGGAATTTACGGAAGGACGCGGTTTTATGGAGGGCGCGGAAGAAGCAAGCGTCTCCCTCAGGGCTTATGAACGCGGGCGGGATCAGCTCGGCACTCTCGGCGCCGGCAATCACTTTCTTGAAGTGCAAACCGTGGACCGCATCTTCGATAAAGAGACGGCTGGAACCTTTGGGCTCGTCCGAGATGCTCTTACCCTCATGATACACTCCGGCTCTCGGGGATTCGGATATCAAATTTGTGATGACTTCCTGGAACTTTTCAGCGGAACGCTTGCCAAATACGGCATTCGTTTGCCCGATCAGCAGCTGGCGTGCGCTCCAGTCCTTTCGCCCGAAGGCCGCCTCTACCTTTCGGCCATGAGCTGTGCGGCTCATTTCGCGTGGTGCAACCGGCAATGTCTCACCGCTCTTGCGAGACAGAGTTTTGAATCTGTATTCGGGGCAGAATGTCCAGCCGCCAAGGTCCGCGTCGTTTATGACGTTTCACACAATATTGCGAAGTTCGAAAACCATAAAGCCGAGGGCGAGTTACGCAAACTCTGTGTGCACCGGAAAGGCGCTACGCGAGCCTTCCCGCCTGGCCATCCTGAACTTCCGCTGCCCTACCGCGAAGTAGGACAACCCGTGCTGGTACCCGGAGACATGGGCCGCTGTTCCTACGTTCTTGCCGGAACCCAGCGCGCAATGGATGAAACTTTCGACTCGTCGTGCCACGGAGCAGGCCGGTGCATGTCCCGATCGCAATCGCTCAGAGATGCGCGCGGCCGTAATATCGGTGAGGAATTACGAAAACTCGGAATCTTCGTACGGGGAAAGGGCAATAAAACCCTGGCGGAAGAGCAGCCCTCTGCTTACAAAAACATAAGCGATGTTGTCGACGTTCTTCATGAGGCAGGTCTTGCGAAAAAGACAGCGCGGCTGAAACCGATGGGGGCCATTAAAGGCTGAGCGAGACACCGCAGGCGTCACCGTTGACCGCTGTGCACGGCGCTCGCAAATACCGCCCATAGCCATCCTGATATATACCCCGCTATGAAATTTATCAGCAGAAGCATCACAGCAGACCCAACTCCGAAGGGAAGCACCCGATAGGGATTCGAGAGAAAATGAAGCCCGAATATCCAATCCAAGAACGGCTGCCCTGCGCCCAAAAGAACAGCCAACACCCAGACGCCGTGAAGAACCGCCAGCACTCCGCCGAGAGTAAGGCCTGTTTTGTGCGCCCGCAGAACGTTCATCGCCTCACCCTAAGCTTTGCCCGCCTGCACCAACAGCTGGATAAGGTCCAAAGTTCCAATAATACCTTTAAGCTGCCCTCTGGGGTCTGTCACAAAAACCCGGTGAATTTTATCTTCAAGCATCCTCTGGGCCACTTGCGCCACAGAGGCATCCTCTCTGACCGAAATCACTCCAGGGGTCATAATCTCTTCAACGGTACGTTCAGCGCTGATGTCGAGCTTGTCGTAATCCACTGACTCGGGTCCGGAATCCCAGTCTTCCCACGCGGTACGAAAGTAAGGCGGTACCTGCGCGTCAGACGCCTCTTTATCAGCTTCAACCTTAACGACATCGGTCTCAGAAACGACGCCGACAGCTTTGCCTTCCGAATCGATAACGGGTACACCCCGCACCTCATAATTTCTGAAAAGCTTCACCAGCTCCAGCACCGTCATTTCTGTGGCTGCGTAAATCAAATCTTCGTTCATAATGTCCGCGGCTCTCAAGTTTTTTAAATCCGTCTCTGAAGCCTTCATAATGACCTCGCTTGGTTAATGCCGAAGAGCCATGGATTCCATAATCTCTCCGAGCCCTCTTTCTGTGATTTCACGGTGCTGCATCGACCTTTCACGCCAGGCTTCTCTCGCTAAATCCCGCATTGAAATGAGTCCCACGATCCTGCGGTTTTCGTCAACGACGGGAATTCGCTGGATCTCATGCTTTTCCATCAGCCAGGTGACTTCGGCAATCGGACTTTCAGGTCCCACTGTTATGGGATGCCTTCTCAGACACTTCTTCAACGCCAGCGCGCCGGGTCTGTCATCGTGTTTTCCCAACGCAATAGCCAAGTCACGGTCCGTCACAACCCCCTCGAGCACGCGGCTAACCTGATCGAGCACAATCGGAACGAATCCGCAATCAAAAGCTTCCATAACCTTCAGAGCATCCAACGCGCTGTCGTCCAGCGTGCACACCTGAATTTTTTCGGTCATAACGTCACGCGCTCGAGTTCGCGCTTCTTTCTTTTGTGCGGCGGCACTCTTAGGATGCTCTTCCTTCCAGCGTTTTTTTTCCTCGCACCAGGCCAAGATGTCGCGTCCCTCTGAAAGAGCGTTCTCACGCGCGGCGGTAATCCGCTTAATGCCGTGATCCGATAAACTCTCTAAGCCGATCACCAGCCCCTCGCATTCGCAGATCAACGGAAGGAGGTCATGAACGTCCCGCGCAGCAGCTTCCCTTTCGCTTTCCGGCGTCTCATGCGCTTTGGAGAGGGCTTCTAGTTTCTCGAAGGTCTCCGCCATTTTCCCATGCTGATCCCGCAAACGTTCCAAATAAGCTGTGCCCACAAGCGGTTCGATTTCGGGAAACATGACTTCTTCGAGATACTGAAGATGCGGTCCAAGAAGCCGCGAAGCCTGATGAGTCACAACGCGAAGCTTCAGAGACTCGTCCTTCCTAAGCGCCTCGACGATTCTAAGTAGAGCCTCACGGATTTTTTGATGTTCACGGTGAAAACATCGAATCAGCTGTTTAGACAGCATGGCCTCTCTCCTCAGGCTTTTCCGCGGGAACCGCACTCGCAGCAATCCCGGCAAGTTGCACAGACTGCACACCAGTCCTCTTCTTCGACCTTTCTTCCGCATTCAGGACATGTCGCAAGCAGATTCATGACAGCCTCCTTTGCTTCTATCCTAAAGAATCCGAAATGTTTTGCAGTGATCTGCATCACACCGAGACGCGGTCAGTCGACTTATCGGCGTACCAGGACGCGTTCGTAAAGGGCGCACAGTTCCGATTCCTCGAGAATATGACCCGACATGGCTGCAAGAATTTGCTTTCGGGTTGCACCGCTCAGAAGCGGGAGCTCGGAATCCAGCGCAAAGAGACGAAAAACATAACGGTGCCTGCCCTGCGGAGGACAGGGGCCCGAATAGCCGATCTGGTTGAAATCGTTCATCCCCTGCCTGATCCCCTGATCGAGAACCGGCTCCGGGGGCATCCCCTCGCCCAATCCCGACATGCCTGGTTTCATATTGAAAATCACCCAATGAACCCAATCTCCCCCCGGAGCATCAGGATCATGAACAATGAGCGTGAGGCTGCGGGTTCTCCCGGGCAGATCTGCCCAAACAAGCGAAGGCGAAACATTGGCACCATCGCAGGTGTATTTCGACGGCATCGCTTTTCCATTTCGAAAAGAGGGACTGATCAGCTTCATGGCTAGACTCTTTCAGGTGAAAATAACACTCGGGTTAAAGTTCCTCCTCATCGGCGAACAAAGACAGCACGGGATTTCTCCTGCGCCTTTCCGGCTGAGCTTGATCCTGCCGCCGAAAGGCGAGATGCCCCCGCAGCCAGTTGGAAGCCGCTTCAGCCGCATTCTCCAGAGTGCCTGGCTCCTCGAATAGATGGGTCGCACCGGGGATGATCTCTAGTTTTTTTTCACGGCACTGCAATTGATCGAAAGCCTTCTGATTGAGTTTGAGGACGTCTGTATCACGCTCGCCGACGATCAGGAGCGTCGGTGTCTTCACCGTGCTGAGGAGTTCGCCTGCCAGATCCGGTCTGCCGCCGCGCGATACGATAGCCCGGACCAGGCCTGGTCTCTCAGGTGCAGCCATCAGGGCGGCGGCAGCTCCTGTGCTGGCGCCAAAGTATCCGATCTCCATATTTGAAGTGAGCGGATTCTTGGACACCCAATCCGTCGCGGCCAGCAGACGATCTTTCAGAAGACTTACATTGAAACGGTAGGCCCCTTCGTAGGCGTCGATTTCTTCCTCCTCTGACGTTAAAAGATCGATGAGAAGGGTTCCCAAACCAAAGCCGTTGCCGTTGAGGAATTTGGCGACATAGCGGTTTCTCGGACTGTGACGGCTGCTTCCGCTGCCGTGCGCAAAAATGACCACAGCCCCCGTCCCTTCCGGCAGGAATAGTTCGCCGCGGATCTCAGACTCTCCCGCTCTTATTCTGACTGATGACTCCGTTCCTTTAGACATACGGCCGCCTCCTGGTTGGGGTCCGCGGAAAACGGGCTGATTCCATGAGTTCCATAACCTCCTCATCCCGGACCTGTTCAAAACACTCGTACCAGAGACCGATAGCTCCAAGCGCATGCGGCCTCATGATGCAGACAAACTCATCGCAGACTCGCTCAAACTCCTCAGCAACCCTCTCCTCAGCAACGGGAACGGCAATCACCCTCCGTTGGACCCCCTGCAGCTCAAGAGCTTTCAATGCGGCACGCATCGTTGCCCCCGTCGCAAGTCCGTCGTCGACAAGGATGACGGTTTTGCCTGAGAGGGCGGGAATAGACCTGCCTGAACGGTACAGCTTTTCGCGTCTTGCAAGTTCACACCGTTCAGCTTCTGCGACATTCATCCAGGCCGACTCGGAGATACCGAGATCCGACATGATGGCGCGATTAAAGATCTCCGCGCCGCCCTCGGCGATTGCGCCCATGGCGAGCTCAGGCTGCCATGGTACTCCTACCTTTCGGACCATCAGCACGTCGAGCGGAAGGCCAAGGTTTCTGGCGATTTCGTAGGCCACGACCACCCCGCCTCGGGGCAATCCCAGCACGATAACTCCGCTTTTACCCCGGTAGGTTTGAAGCTTCCCGGCGAGCTGATTGCCGGCATCCCGGCGGTCAGCAAATTTGTTCAGTTCTCTATCTCTCATGATCACCCTCCTGACTCTCCTTCATGGGAAGCGGCACAGGAGCAGTCTCGATTTCAGGACTCGCTTCATGAGCAGGCGGGGCG
>VFQY01000132.1 GCA_018883425.1 Candidatus Omnitrophota bacterium
GCGTGGATGAGATGGTTTTGATTGATCAATCGCCGATCGGCCGCACACCGAGGTCCAATCCCGTGACCTACCTTAAGGCATTCGATGATATCCGTAAACTTTTTGCGGCGTCGCCGCAGGCGAAGCGAGAGGGATTCGGCGCTGGGCATTTCTCCTTCAATGTGGATGGCGGCAGGTGCCCGGAGTGCAAGGGAGACGGCCGCATCAAGGTCGAGATGCATTTCCTGGCCGATGTTTTTATACCGTGTGAAGCTTGCCAGGCAAAGCGTTTCAAACCCGAAATTCTTGAAGTCGAATACAAAGACAAGAACATTGACCAAGTTCTGGCCATGACGGTGGATGAGGGGCTGGAATTTTTTAGAGGCGAAAAAAACCTCTCCGCAAAACTCGAACTCCTGCAGCGGGTGGGTCTGGGGTATCTGAGACTCGGGCAGTCCGCGACAACTCTTTCAGGCGGGGAGGCTCAGCGTTTGAAGCTTGCCGCCGAGATGATTGAAAGGCGCTCACGCCATGTGGTTTATCTTTTTGACGAACCCACGACAGGATTGCACTATCACGATATTCAGTCTCTGATGGGAGCCTTTGACGAATTGCTCGAAAAGGGGCACTCGTTGATCGTCATTGAGCATAATATGGAAGTGATCCGCTGTGCCGACTGGGTTGTCGATCTTGGGCCCGAAGGGGGCAACCAAGGCGGTCAGCTCATCTATGAAGGGCCTGTCGAGGGGCTCCTTGAATGTCCTAAGTCCTTTACAGGGATTTATTTAAAAAAATACAAGACATTGAGAGAGCGCAGCCGCTCCAGGGCCATTTGATTCCAGACCGAACAGACGTTAAACTAGAGGCATTCAACCTCCCATGAATGAAACCGATTCCCCAGTCGTCTTAAGGCTGACAGGGGAGGAGTCTTTTCGGTGAAACTTTTAGCATGGATGCCTCTGATGCTTGCAATTTGCGCCTTGAACACCGCGGCGATACGGCGTGAGCGCGATGCCGTCCGGGAAACCCAAACCGATCCCATCAGTCTCAAGAAAAAACTTGAAGAGCTTAAGGATGGAGAAAAGGGTCCCACGACGCACACCTTTGAATTTTATAAGGCCAAGGATATCCAGATGATGCTGCCCGTGGATACCAAAACCGAAGAAGATTCTCAGCAAGCCGCGCGGAAGGATGTCCTGCCCGCTTACGGCGATCCGGTTCCGGAAAACCTCGAGGGAATAGAGGCTGAGGATGCCGCGCCAACGGAGGATTGGTGGAGCGAAAGCTGGGGCGATGAAGGTCAGGGGCAGGAGGAGCCGCCGCCTGAAGACTCTGGAAAATAGAGGTTAAGTCCGGTTCCTTTTTAGACGTAGCTTGTAACCGCTTCTCTTGCCGTTCAAAACTGAAGACTGCGTCTTAAGCGGTGCAGCCCGGCAAAAATTTCAAGACTGTCTTTATGAATCTTTCATTAAGAGAAAATTAGAGGAATCCGATGAATCAGAACCTTCGACGTCTCAGGATGCATTACTTGAACCACCGCGTGAAACTTTACATCACGCTGGGCGTACTTGCCCTGATTGTTCTGTCTGTCTACGGCATGATGTCGCTGGAGAGCTATTACCGCAACATTACGCTTGCCCAAATGCCGATTTCCATTCTCCTCGTTCTCGTCAACAGCGTTGTTTTTGTTTACATGTACATGATGGTTCTCCGCGGAGGCATGGCGAACATCGACAAGAAGAACATCAACGCCAAAGACGTCAACATCCGCTTTGCCGACGTGATCGGTCTGGACGAGGTCAAAGAAGAGGCTCTCGAAGTCGTGTCCCTTATCAGGGACCACGCCAGGCTCAAAAAGATCGGCGGCAAGATTGTCCGAGGCATCCTGATGATCGGACCTCCAGGCTGCGGAAAAACTTACATTGCCAAAGCCATGGCGACTGAAGCCGGTCTTCCTTTTCTTTCGATGGCCGCCAGCGAATTCAATGAAGTTTTTGTCGGTGTCGGCGCCAGCCGCGTGCGCAAACTCTTCACGACTGCGCGAAGTCTCGCGTACGGTTACGGCGGCTGTGTGATCTTTATCGACGAGCTTGATGCTTTAGGGCACCGCCGGACTTTCAACCAGTTCGGCAGCGGGGAATCCAACACAACCCAGAACCAGCTGCTTGTCGAAATGGACGGCTTGACCGGGAAAACCGAAAACATCATTGTGATCGGCGCGACGAACGCCGCGGAAGACAATCTTGATCCCGCTCTTCTGCGTCCGGGCCGCTTCGACCGAAAGCTCTACATTTCTAAGCCCGGTCTGGAGAGCCGCGAGAGTCTTTTCAAATATTATCTCGGAAAGATCAAGTACGAAGCCTCGATTGATACACGCCGCCTTGCCCGGAAAGCCGTTGGAAAAAGTCCGGCGGACATTGAGAATATCATCAAGGAAGCCGCGCTCATCGCAACCCGAAACGGCCAGGACGTCGTGACGCTGAAGGAAATTTCAGAGGCGATCGAGAGAATTGATTTGGGCACTAAGGCCCGGATCACAATGAATTCCAGAGAGAAGGAAATGACGGCGTATCACGAAACCGGACACTTGATGGTCACCTACCTCATGCACCCCCGGGACGACGTATTCAAGGCCTCGATCATCCCCAGAAAATCAAGTCTGGGCGTTGTTCATCCCACGGCAATCGAAGAGTGGCACAGCCATGACCGTGAATCTTTGCTTGCCGACATCAAGGTGTGTCTGGCCGGCTATGCCGGGGAGAAAGTCAAGTTCGGTACGACCACCAACGGCGTCTCTTCGGATTTCAAAAAAGCTATGGCGATCGCTCACCACATGGTCTGGGAGTGCGGGATGGGACCCAGCGGACTTGTGGGGGATTACACAATCGTCGGAAAAAATCAGCTGTCCGAAGAGGTGAAAAACACACTGACGCAGGATGTGGACCGCATCATCAAAGACTGTTTGAATGAGGTCGAAACGATGCTGAAGAAGGAAAAGGAACTGTTCGAAAGGTTCGCCCGCGAGCTTCTTACGCAGAGCGAACTGGATTACGATCAGATCGAGGCGATCTTTAACGAGTACGGAAAGATCAATCCCCGTCAGTTTACGGCCCGTTCCCAAGAAGGGGATTTCCTTCCTCCGAGCTGAATGAAAACGAAATGGCTGCTCCTCACCCTTCTCGTCTGTCTTTCATCCGCCGGGGCGGGCTGCTCTGCAAAATCTTATCCCTCGGAAAATCTCAAGGAGTCGCTGGCTAAAATTTGCCGGGAGGAGTACGGCATCTCGAATATCGAGGTGAAGATCGCGGGAGACACGCTGGGCGTTTACCTGCCTCTCGACAAGCTCTTCGCTGCCGATTTCAAAGGCTCCGTGATTGCCGGCAAGGTCCGCAATCTTGAGACTCTCTTTGAACCTTCGCCCGAAGCGCTGGAAAAGGTGGAGGATGTTCTGTTCTCCATTTCACGCGTTCTGCTGAGCACGGACCGGGATTTCAAATTTTACATGGTCCAGGCT
>VFQY01000051.1 GCA_018883425.1 Candidatus Omnitrophota bacterium
CTGAGGTGAGGGCGGTTAAAAAGAAAAAAGCAGTTCCTGCGCGGACGCGCATCTCCAAGAAGCCGGCTGCAAATCCGGTTTCAAGAAGTGCTGAAGCGCCGGCGCCCGCTGCGGGAAAGAAAATTCCGTCTTCCGCAGTGCCGCTCGTCGAGCGGGAGCTCCCGGAAACCTACGATGAGACTATGGTCTACCTTCTCGTGCGGGATCCGGAATGGATTTATGCCTACTGGGAGATCCGCAAGGCGGATCTCGAAAAGGGCCGCCGCTCTCTTGGGTCAGCGTCGGCATCGACTGTTTTGCGTGTCTACGATGTGAGCGAAACGCCGGGAAGGTCTGTCTACCAGGATCTTCACCTCGATTCAGGCGTTCGTCACCGCTTGATTCATGTGTCGCCCAACCGCAGTTTTTGCGCCGAAATAGGGTTGCTGCACCAGGACGGAAGGTTTTTCACGCTCGCAGGTTCTAATCCGGTACACACCCCCCCGAATCGAATGTCGAATGTGATTAACGAGAAATGGATGGGGCTGGATTTTGACAAGGTTTACGCTCTGTCCGGAGGCTTTCCGGCCGGCAAAACCTCAGAGGAACTCCAGAGCCTGATGCAGGAGAGAATTCAGGGCAGCACGTCGTCGGCTTCCGGGTCCGGAGCAGGGGGCATCGGAGGAAGTCTTTCGATGCCGACTTCCGGCTCTCTTACGGGCCGCGATAACCAAGAAGACGCGAGAAAGTTCTTTTTTTGGCTCGACTGCGAAGTGATTGTATATGGAGGCACGGAGCCTGATGCGAAGGTCACCTTTCAAGGCCGCACGATTAAGCTCAGGCCGGACGGCACTTTCTCTTTCCGCTTCGCGCTGCCTGACGGGAAATTCGTCTTTGATGCCAAGGCCGAATCTTCGGACGGAATCGAAGAGCGCGTGATCACGCCTGTCGTGACGCGCGAAACATCCCGCCCAGCTCCGGTGATCCGACCAAGGAAGCGCGGACGTGACTGAGAAAGGTCTGCTGTCGCTGGTTCTCCACGCTCACCTGCCGTTTGTCCGCCACCCCGAACATGAGTATTTTCTGGAAGAAAACTGGCTCTACGAAGCGGTTACGGAGACCTACATCCCGCTGATACGCATGTTCGAAGGCCTTGAACGCGATGCAGTGCATTTCCGCCTGACGATGTCGCTGACCCCGCCCTTGATTTCCATGCTGACGGATTCATTGCTTCAGGACCGTTACCTGCGGCATCTCGATAAATTAATTGAGCTTGCCGAAAAGGAAACGGAACGTACGCGCTTTCTCGAGGATATGCGCGATACGGCGCACCATTATCTCGAGCAGTTCAGGCACGCGCGGGAAACCTATCTGCGTTACGGCCGTGATCTCACGAGGGCTTTTAGGCGCTTTCAGGATGCGGGTTTTCTGGAGATTATCACCTGCGGCGCCACGCACGGATTTCTGCCTCTGATCCATCGAACCGATACGGCGGTGCGCGCTCAGGTTCTGACGGCGGTTCGTCAGTATGAAGAAACCTTCGGCCGCGCACCCCAGGGGATTTGGCTTCCGGAGTGCGGCTATACGCCGGGTATCGACCGATTTCTCAAGGAAGCCGGAATCCGGTATTTCTTGACGGACACGCACGGCATTTTGCATGCTGCCCCCCGGCCCAAGTATGGGGTCTTCGCGCCTGTGTTTTGTCCGACCGGGGTCGCGGCTTTCGGAAGGGATACGGAATCGTCCAAACAGGTTTGGTCAGCCGCTGAGGGTTATCCCGGAGATTACGATTACAGGGAATTCTACAGAGACATCGGTTTTGATTTAGATTTTGATTACATCAAACCCTACATTTCTCCTGACGGTCTGCGTGTTTCAACCGGAATCAAATATCACCGCATCACGGGTCCGACCGAGCACAAAGAGCCCTACGTCCGTTCGCGAGCCGTTGAAAAGGCCGCCGTTCACGCGGGTAACTTCCTCTTTAACCGCGTCAAGCAGGCCGAGTATCTCCATGATTTTTTGGGCAGGAAGCCCGTGATCGTTGCGCCTTATGACGCTGAACTTTATGGACACTGGTGGTATGAAGGGCCCGAATTTCTCAACTTTCTGATCCGCAAAACGGCTTGCGATCAGCGCATCCTGCGCCTCGCGACTCCGATGGATGCCCTGCGGGAAAATCCCGTGAATCAAGTCTGCACGCCATCCTTTTCAAGCTGGGGCTGGAAGGGCTATGCCGAGACCTGGCTTTCCGACGCGAGTCATTGGATTTACCGGCACCTTCACAAGGCGGCTTTGAGAATGTCTGAACTCGCAGACAGATTCCGAGTCAAGGGCGGCGCGCTCAGTCAGAGAGCTTTGAATCAGGCGGCTCGGGAACTTTTGCTGGCGCAGTCCAGCGATTGGGCTTTCATCATGCACACGGGAACGATGGTGCCCTACGCAGTCAAACGCACGCGCGATCATTTACTGAACTTCACGCGGCTTTATGAGGATCTTCTCAGCGGAAAAATTGACGAACAATGGCTCGGAAGCATTGAGAGCCGCAACAACATTTTCCCCCGGATCGATTACCGCGTCTATTGCGCAAAAGATTGATCCGCTTGAATGCGCGGCTTTTTTACGGCCGCGCCGGCATTAATAATCCGCCGGGCCCTGCCGTAATTTAGGGCAGAAGAGGGTTCGGCTTAAACGATTCAGCAGGGGATGACCCTTAAGATGCGAGGTGATGTATGCAGGATGAATATTATTTGATCGGTGAGACCGCCGGTAAAATCTATAAGGCGCTGCTTGCCTCCGGCGAGACGACGTCGGCAAAGCTTCAGAAAGCGGTCGGAATGAAAGACACGGCTCTTTTCAATCAGGCGCTCGGCTGGCTTGCCCGTGAGGACAAGATCAGCATGAAATGGACCGGCCGCACGGTCAAGCTTTCTTTGCTGAGTCAGGACTCCTACTAAACCTCAATGAAGGCCTGCCTCTGCATTCACGGCCATTTTTATCAGCCTCCCCGCGAGAATCCCTGGATCGAGGACATCGAACCTCAGGAGAGCGCGGCGCCTTTCCATGACTGGAACGACCGCATTCATTCCGAATGCTACCTTCCGAATTCCAGGGCCAGGGTGCTGGGCTATTCGGGCAAAATTCTGGACATCGTCAACAACTACACCAAAATGAGTTTCAACTTCGGGCCGACGCTCATGTCCTGGCTCGAAGCAAAGCATTTTGATACCTACCTGAGAATTATCGAGGCCGACCACGAAAGCCGCAAAGCCCACAAGGGCCACGGCAACGCGATCGCGCAGGTTTATAATCACATGATCATGCCGCTGGCCAACCGGCGCGACAAGGTCACGCAGGTTCGCTGGGGCGTGCGGGAGTTCGTGCGCCGCTTCGGGCGGGAGCCCGAGTCGATCTGGCTTCCCGAGACGGCAGTCAACGAGGAGACTCTGGAAGTGCTGGTTCAGGAGGGTATTCGTTTCATCATTCTGGAACCTCATCAGGCTGAGGCTTTCCGTTCTTTCGGCGGGGAGTGGACGGCCGCAGGCTCCGGTGAAATTGACCCGCGCCGAGCTTACCGCTGCTTCCTCAAAAAGGACCCTGAGAAATTCATCGATGTTTTTTTCTATGACGGACCGATTTCCAAGGCGGCGGGATTCGAGAATTTGCTTTTCGATGCCAAAATTTTTATGGACTCGATCGAGCGGGCCGTGACGGAAGCCGACGGTCCGTCTCAGCTGATTCATCTGGCAACCGACGGAGAAACGTACGGTCATCACAAGGCCTTCGGCGACAGGGCCGCTGCTTATCTGACGTATGTTGAAGCCCCCGCCCGGGGCTACCGCGTCGTCAATTACGGAGAATACCTCGCCGAACATCCCCCCAAGCATGAAGTGCGCCTCAAGGATGGTGAAAACGGCCTGGGCACGGCCTGGAGCTGCGCTCACGGTGTTCGGCGGTGGTCGGACCATTGCGGGTGCCGGGGAGGAGGGCCTGCCGATTGGAATCAGCATTGGAGACGGCCGCTGCGTGAAGCTCTCGATTGGCTGCGTGATGAACTGGCGCTGCTCTTTGAGGTTCATGCCGCCGAGATTTTGCGCGACCCTTGGACGGCGAGAGAAGATTACATCGATGTTGTCCTGGACCGGCGAAGTACCAACGTGCTTGCCTTCATGGAGCGCCACCGCGTCCGCGAGCTTTCGGCAGCGGACCTGACCCGGGCGCTCAAACTGCTCGAAATGCAGCGACATGCCATGCTGATGTACACAAGCTGCGGCTGGTTTTTTACGGAACTGTCGGGGCTTGAAACTGTTCAGATTCTGCAGTATGCCGCCCGGGCTCTCCAGCTCGCAGAGGAAGTGAGCGGCACGGATTTGGAAGAAGCGTTTCTGTCGCGCCTTGAAAAAGCTAAGAGCAACGTTGCCGCTCTCCGGGACGGGCGCGGAGTTTATGAAAAGCTCGTCAAAACGGCAGTAGCGACGCTCGATCACATTGTCAGTTACTATGCCATGGGTTCCGTGTTAGAGGATTACTATCCGCAGTCGGAGAGCCATGATCTTTACTGCTTCAATCTTCAGGTGATTTATCAGCGCAAAGAAACGTTCGGAAGCCTGACCGTCAATTTCGGCCGGGTTAAGATCGTTTCGAAAATCACCCTGGAAGAGAAAGACGTCCTCTTCATTGCGCTGCAAACGGGTCTTTATGATTTCCGCTGCTCGGTCAAGACCTACGAAGGGCCTGAAGAATTCGAGAAGCTGGAGCAAGAGACCTTCGACAGCCTTTACAACTGCCACATCGTTGAAATATTCAAACGTATCGACGAGCGCTTCGGGGACCGTCATTTCACTCTCAAGGAACTGCTTCTGCAGGACCGCATTAACATCATTTCCCGCCTGACGCGCCGTCAGATCGACAGCATCAGCAAGTTTTATGAACGCGTTTACGAGGAAAGCCGGCGCATCAATGAGGTTTACGGATCCATCCTTCTCCCGATTCCCGCGGAATTCCGCTATGCCGCTGAGCATGTTCTGAGCCGAAGGCTTCTCGATGAGCTCTATAAGCTCGCAGCCGCGGGCTTTCACCGCAAAGCCACGGCCGCTTACCGGATGATGGAGACGGCCAAAGCCTTCAATGTCGAAATCCGCAAGGGTCCTGTGGCGCAATTCCTGAGCGCTGAGCTCGCGGGAAGAATCTCCCGCTTTGTGAAGAATCCCGAGGGCCCGCTGATCACCGAATGTATTTACATCCACAAACTGTCCAAGAAATTGGGTGTCGATCTTGATTTGCGCCAGCCTCAGGAGGATCTCTTCCATTTGATCCGGCACTGGTGCCAGGGGGCGGGCCCGGTTCCGGACCTCCTGACCGATTACGGCAAACACCTCTCGCAGCTTTTAACCCGCCTTGGGCTTGCTCTTCAGGATTTTAAACAGCTGAATTCCAAATCCGCTCAATCCTGATCGCTGTTATTCATCCTCGAACGCCGGCCCGCTTTATTTTCTCCTCCTGATTTTAAGCCGCATGCTGCTCTTACACCAACTTTACAAGAGGGGCAGAACGCAGAGAATTCCATGAGCTAAATTCTCTATCCGGGGGAGACTCATGAGAAATCAAAAAATATCAAAAGGCCGGTGCCTGACCGTTCTTTTGACCGTGTTTTTTCAGTTGGCGGCTGTTTTTTCTGAAGTGCCGGCTGCGCACGCTCAGGCCCTTGATGCGGCACCGCTTCAGGCCGCCGCTTTGGCTTCGCTGCCGCTTGACCTGCCCAGCCAGGCGGGAGAGTTTGAAAAGGTTTATCTGCCCGAGAAAAAATCCAGCCTCTTCGTCTACATCATTCAGGATGCACACAGCTCCGGTGAAGCTCAAGACAGCATTCTTCAAATCCTTGAATACCTCGACTCTAGAAACAGGCTGGATGAAGTCTGGGTTGAAGGCGCTTCGGGTGTCCTTGATGCTGGCGCGTTCCGCGTGTCGCAAAGCGGTGCGGCGGAGGAATCTTTCCGCAAAAAGCTCGCCTCTAAGGGATTGATCAGCGGTGCGGAGCATTACCTTTTGCGGCACCCTGAAGTGAAAGCTTTGGGGATAGAATCCGCCGAGGGTTACCGGCGGAATCTGGAAGCTTTTCGAGGAGTCATGGAAGAACAGGGAAGAGCCGCGGCGTTTCTTGATGCCAGGCAGGAGGAACTGCAGCAGAGAGTCGGTACAGTGCTTTCGCCTGAAGGCGCGGCGTTTTTAAATGAATGGAAGCTGCTGAACGCAGGGCCTGCCGGCACGGGCGCGAAGCTGACGTATCTGACGAGCATGGCGTCGCGCTCTCTGGGAACAGAATGGCAGGATTTCACGCTCCAGACCCGGTGGCCGAACATTCTGCGTTTTCTCGAACTGCAGAAGCTTGGTGAAAACTTCCATTCAGCGGAGGTGAAAAAGGAATTTAAAAGATTTCAGAAAACCTTTGGAAGGATTCAGCCCGGTTTTCTGGAAGAAATTCATTTCTGGCTTGAATTTCCCGCAAAGGAAGCCGCGATTGACCGATCCGCGGCTTTTCGTCTCCGTCATCTTCTTGAAACAATGTCCAAAGAACTCAAGCCTGCGGGGTTCAGTTTTAAAAAATTTCCGGCCTTGAGCGCGCATTTGGCTGCTCTGACACTGCAGAATGAAATGGACGCGCCGGGCCTTTTCCGTGAAATCCGCCAGCTCGAAGATGATCTTTTTCTCTTTTTTGGACAGACGAAGGAAGGGATTTCACTTCTGCAGACAATACGGGACGCGGAACTGCTTAAAAAAGGTTCTCTTTTGGAACTGACCCGCGATGAGGTACCTGCTTTTGACCGAGCGGCCAGGGAATTGGAAGCCTCGGGGAATCTTCCCGTCGATTTTAAAAACTGGTCCCGGGAAGTCCTCGAATTTTATAACGGCGCTCATCAAAGAGAAGACACGTTTCTTTCCGTTCTGGGAGAAGCTGAAGATTCCCCGGGATTTTCCGAACCTCATCGTTACGCTGCGCTGATCGCGGGGGGATTCCACAGAACCGGAATTGAAGAAAGACTGGCGGAAAGGCATGTTCCCTTCGCCGTTGTTAGACCCCGGCTGTCGGCCGAGAGCGATGAGACTTTATACAAGCGTTCCCTGCTGGGGCTATACCCCGAAACTTCGCAGATTCCCCACGCGCGGGCCGTGCTGATGCCTGCTTCCGTTTCGGCCCAGATGATGGGACGTGCAGCGCTGACCCGTTATGGAAACGCGGTGGCAAGAATTTGGAGTCAGACGCGAGGGCCACAGGCCCCCGGGACGGCGGATTCCGCTGCCGTTTTCAGAAACGTTTTTGGACAGGACGTATGGGTCCCTGGTTTATCCCCCGCGCGCTCCGAGCTCAGGTCGGAACGCGGCGGCAGTCAGGTCACAAAGGAAGAATTATATTCAGGTATTCAGGACCGGATTCAGCCTTATGCGGCAGGGTACCGTACAGGGAGTTTTGAGTGGGCCTTTATGGGGCACAGGATTGAAATTGAACTGAACGCGGATCAGCCGCCGAAGGTGATCAGGATTCTGCTTCCCTATGAGCAGAATGAAGCCGGCAATTTCAGCACGACTCAGGTGAAATTGACCTTTATTGCGCTCGAAATTTTTCTCTTTTCTGAATCGTTCGCGCCCGCTTTAAAACGTTTTGTGACAGGGCGTGAAAGCCAGGCTTACGCGGCCCGGCTTTGGGAGACTCTTCGTTTTGTGATGCGTCTGAAACAGGAAGGCTTTACAGCGCAGCTTATGAGCAAGCTCACAAAAACTCCGGAGAGAGGGTCGCCCCTGCTCCTGGCCCGCTACCTGCTCCTGCGTATTGAGAAGCAGGAGCGCCTCGAAAAAAGCCGCAAGCTGGAACGGGAAGCTTTATCCCAGCTTATTTATTCCTGGGCGGATGAATCCCTGCGGAAAATGGATACCTCGCTGTCCGAGATGCCGCCGATGGAACAGCTGCGGGAAGGACTGGTTCAAAGCTTTGAATCCTACCGCTTTGAACTTTTCAAAAGCTACGGGATGGATGAGGAGTATTTCCAGAAATACGGCTATACCGCTGCCGAGACAAAAGAAATGACCGGGGTTCAGAAACATGATTTTGAATTGAGGAGGATTCTTGCTGTGATTGCTGCAGCAGCTCCTTCGAGAGGTCTGCCTAAAAATGCCGCGGCTTTGCCCCGTTTTGTTTCTTCCTCTGAACTGACTGCCTTGCTTGGTGAATATAAGATTCCCATGGAACTTGTGGACCCCGCGCTTTCCCTCCGCTACCGGGCCGCTAAACAGAAAGGCGAACGTGATCTGCGGAAATTCAAAGAAAGTACACAGGATCTTCGGCCCCGACATAATCCTGTCCTTGATTTCGTGAGGAAGTATCAGGGGTTATTGTTATCCGCTTTCCTTGCCGCGGGGCTTTTTCTCGCGGGGCTTTATTATTACAGCAGAAGCGCCCCGCCCATAGTTCAGCCCAACCCACAGGCTCCCGTTTTGCCAAACGCGCCTGTGAACCCCCCAGTGTTGGCGGCGCCTGTCCCTGCCAGGAAAGCGCTTCCCGCGCCTGAAGCCCCTGTTGTTCTCAGAGATGTTTATGAAACCGCGGGAGCAGCTGTCCCGTTGGCGCCGGGTGCGGCATCGGGAACCGGGTTTGAAGGTGAGACGCTGATCGCCGCTCGAATTGACGGCACTCTCAACTGGAAGATCAAGGCCAACGCGGGGGATGTGATCAAGCAGGGGACACCCATCGCGGAAATCCAGAACAAGGATTGGAACCAGCAGACCCTGACTCTCCAGAATCAAATTGAAGAACGGCAGAAAACCCTTGATGAAAAACGAGGTCAGCTTTCTGTTCCCGCTCAGACCGACCTTGAGAGAGAAATTCATGCCTTGAAGCTTCAGCTTGAGCGGGTGGAGCATCTAAAAAAACAAACGGCCGTTATTCGCGCTCCCTTTGACCTGGTGGTCCGTTCCCGTCTCTCGGCGGAAGGCTCTAACGTCAAAGCGTTCGACAAACTTCTGGAATATGACCCTTTAAACCGGATCTGGATTCAGGTCCCTGTGGATGCCGCGATTCCTCTGCAGGCGCTCAGTTACAGTTTTCTTGAAGCTGAGGTCAATGAACAGAAGGCCCAGGTTCTGACGAGAATAATGTCGCTGGATCCGGATAAACGCACCGCGTATGTGAAATTTGAATTACTGCTTCCTTCCTCTGTGAATAATCTCAGGGAGCCTGTCCGCTACCGGATTTTCTTCAGGCGGGCGGGGCAGATGCCTTCCATCCCCGAAGGGGCTGTTCTCTGGCGGACTTTTGCCCGTACTGGAAGCCGCGTACGCACCGAAGTTCAGACACCTGCAAATGGCGGTTCTCTCGTATTCAGTGTGACGCCGGATAAAAAAGCGCCGGAAGGAAGAATGGTGAACGGCGAAAGCCTTCTCGCAGTTCTTTCTCCTTTTGAACTAATCAAGGATCAGCTCAAACGGCAGAAGGAGTTTGTGGGACGAATCCAGAAAGTTCATGAAGGATTCCCTCGAAATCTGAAGCCCGCGGAATTCGCTCAGCTCGACAAGTCTCTCCAGGATGAGCAGGCGGTGCTTAAAAAAATGGAAGAAGAGCTCAATCACCTTGAAGTCCGGGCTCGTGACAGCGGTATTCTGACCGGGTCTCTCCCTCTGTCGGGACAAGGTGTTGACGCCAGGCAGAAAGTTTTCATGATTTCATCGCCCCGTGTTGTGATCGGCGGAAACGATCCCGGCAGGCTTGACTCGATGCTGCTGGTCGAGACGAGCCTGGTGCGCAAGGGAAAAGACGCGAAGGCAGAACCGGGGAAAGTAGGCGAAGGGGATCCTGTCATTGTCAGACTTCCCGGAGGCGAGGTCCTCATGGGAAAAATTACCAGCGTGGCCGGCGCGGTTCAAAGCCCCAAAGATTCGCTGCTCAGCCGCATGACCAGCCTTACCGTTGAAGTGGATGATCCGAATCATTCGCTGCCGGAGGGGTTCGGCTCGAGTCAGGGAATGCCGGTTGAAATTATCTTCGTCGCTTCCGAATTTGCGCAGGCGTACAAAATCCAGGCAGGAGAAGTTCGCCCCGCGGTGGATCCCGGACCGTTCCGCGCAGAGGGGTATTATCAGGCTACGGACCGGCCTCTTCTCGTGGAGGCTGCGTTTCTCGCACCCTCGGCTCGGGGAGCGGAAGGTCCGCTGATGGGATTGATGAACGCGGATCAAAATCCCGAGCAGCGGCTCAGGGCGTATAAGTTTTATACCACGAATCTCTGGGATAAGCAGTCGCTTGAAGGATTGGGAAGGATCCTTTTCGGACCGCAGGAAGACGTGGGGGTGGAAGCTCTGCGCGAATATCACGCGGAAACCCTGAGGAACAAGACTCACGCTCTGGCTCTTCTGGATCTGCTGGAAGAAGGAACAAGACTCGAAAAGGAAGCGGCGGCAGTATTGCGCAACGCCGATGAGGAGGCGCGCTACCGGCGTATTTCAAACCGCATTTACGACTACATCCTTGAAACGCTGGAAGTCTGGCCTGAAGAGGGTCAGGACGATGTCCTGACCTTTCTTTCACAGGAAGCCGGCAGGCACCCGGCGCAGAAAGCGAGGATCGAAAGAATTATTTTTGGAATTCTTAAAACGGAAAGCCCTTCCTCTCCAGCTTCCTCGCGGATACTTCGCGGTCCTTTCTGGGCGAATCATGAAGCGATCCTGGATTATGCGGAGAGGCTTGAAGCGGGCGGGGAAGAAAAACTCGCATTTTTGCTGCGAAGCGAATATATGCGGCGTCGTTCCATCGATAATATTCAGGCGGCCCATCTCGGCGGCTTTCCCGGCGTTATCCGAAGCGTTGTGCAGAATGTGCGCGCGAGTTCGGCGGAGCTGCCCTTTCATTTTTATGAAGAGGACAAAAAAGCGGACGAGGAGTATCTGCGGCGTTCTCCGGGAGTTTATGACAAGGGGTGGGAAAAGCGCGTCAACCCCGAATATCTGGCTGCAACGGCGCGCCCCGCAGCGGGGGCGGCCGAGCCTCTGAGTGCTGAAGGCTTTGAGGGAAGACACGCGGCCTCGGGGCGGGACCCGTATTTCGAGAATTTGTCGGACGCGGATCAAAACGCGCGTATTCAGAAAGATGCCCGCGAGCGAAGGTACTACGACCTCGCGGTTCTGCTGGAAACCCAGGCCGGAAATAAAAAAGCGGCGGGCATTGCCAACGCACTCATGCAGACGTCTGAAGGGCGTTTGCATCTCGCCCGGGTTTACGTGCTCAGCAAGAGTGAGGCTGTTCTGAAAGCTGTCGAAAGCCAGGGGTTTGAGTCAGCTCTCTTGCAGGATATTACGCGGCTTGCCGCGCAATCCTCTCTCGAGGAGGCCAAAGCCGGAAAAACGCCCGATCGCAAACATGTTCAAAATCATCCCGAAAAAATCCAGATCTATGAAGATGTTCTTTTGAGGCTCTATTCCCGTGCCGCGGATCCCGCGCGCAAAACAATCCAGCTGAGAGTATTTCTCGCGCTCATTCCTTCTCCTTTTGAAGTTTCGAATTTGGCGGGGCCGGGTGCCCGCGATGATCAGCGTTTTCAGCGCTTGATCAAGGCCGTACCGAAGGAGGTTCTGCTCTGGGCAGTGGAGTGGGAATCCTGGCGGCGGCATATTAACACCATGCTGCGTCAGGAAAGAAAATGGCTGGGCTGGAACCAGGTCGGAGAATTTATTCCGGGTCTTGAGCTCAGGAGCTACGAAGCGATCCGGCAAACATTTGACGTTGAGACGTTCACGCTTGTTGAAAATCGTGACATTCAGCAGGGCGCGACTCCCATTGAAGTTCTCCGCGCCCTTCGTGATAACGAATCCACAGAGGCTGAGGCAAAAGGTATTCTGAAGCGGCTTGTCGAAGGCGCGGAAATCCGCAATCAAAACGTCAGGAATCAGCACCGTGTGAAAATCAATATTATGGGCTATCTCTGGGGAGGCGCGATTTTTATCGCGATGCTCTTGTTCGGTATTCCGCTGGTCAGGACGGCTTTATCGTGGGGCAAGAACTTTTGTGACCGCTTGACGGTGCGGTTTTCCCTGCGGCATTCGGCAGAGCGTTCCCGCGTCTTTGTTCAGGAATTCGACGAAGAACTGAAAAATCTCAGGGATACGATCAAAGCCTCGGAAAACGTGGCTGCTTTTGAGGGAACCGATATTCATCATTATCTCGAAAGTCTTGTGGCAATTCTCGAGAAAAGAAACCTGGATCCGGCAGATTATCAGGCGGCGCTGAACCGGCTGGAAGCGATTGTGACGACCAAGAAAATTGTCTACAGCCCGGAATGGATGCGAAACATTTCTCTTTTTGATCTCGAAGGAAAAGGTTTTGTTTTTCAGCTGATTACCCGCGCGGCTGTGCTCATGACAAAAAAAACATACAGTGAGGCATCCCGCCGGTGGCAGGATTTGTCCGCGGACGACCGTCTGGAAGCTTATTACCGTCTCGGTCTTTTTGCCGAGTATGCTCGGTATGCGTCCTGGATCCGGAATTCGTTTGTTCCCATCAGCAACATCAAGGAAACCATGTCCTATCAGGTAGGCCGGACCAATTCGTGGAACCCGCTTGTTCGTGCCTATAATCTTTTTGTGCGCGCGGCCTACTATCCCATCCAGATTTTTCTTTTTTACCGGCAGACCTGGGCGAGGGGAAGGTCCCAGCACCTGGATATGCTTGACCGTGAAGTTTTGGGCAGGGGCAATGAACTGCATGACGGGCTTTACACGGAACCTAAAGCTCTGGTTTCCAGCGCGGATGAAAATATCAAAAGCAATATTGGGCGCCCTCTGCAGGACAACATGGAACTGGGCTTCAAACCCGCCCAGAGAGCCCGGAAATTTTGGTCCCGTTTTCTGACTTTTTTTCTTCCGGCTTTGCCCATGTGGACAGGACTTGCGCTGTGGGGGCTGAGTCTTTTCACGGGCGGGTATGTGGAAATCGGTCTCGTGGCGATTGTGGCCGGCTTCGCGGGCGGTCCGCTGCTCTCCATAGGCATCCATGTGGGTTCTGTCATGACCGGATGGAATGATCCCTTTCACAACAGAAGCATTCAAATCCTTTCAGAACTTGAGCGGTCATTTGCCAAGGATCTCATGGGGATCAAGGAATCTCGGCATTTCATCTCCTGGCGCGGCCGTGAACTCAAACTTTCCGCCGCTGTTGTCATGATGGTCCGGGGCGTTCAGGGATTCATCAATTTTATATTTTTCTTTTTTCTTCCGGATATCCCGGATAAACCGCGTCCTTTGTTTCGATTGCTGGGGCTTGACGGGGTCGTCAACCGGACGTTTCAGAAGTGGGGTCTGTTCCGTATTTCGCGCTGGCGGGTGGACTGGGTTCAGGAAAGAAAAAGGGATCTGCAGAACGGTTTTATCCAGCTTCAGATCAGGCGCAACCGGCAGGCTCTTGAAGAAGAAATGCGGCGTGATAACCGTGTTCCCAGCGCGGACATGATCGTCATTATTGACCGTTCGGGCGAAGTCAATGAGGCGCGCGAAAAACATCTAAGAAAGCGGCTGGAAGAGGTCGTTCGGCCGGATGTTCCGGTGCTTTTTGTCCATTCGACGATTCTGGGCAGCGGCGCGGGTTACCTTGAAGCCAAAAAAAACATTGGGGAGCAGTACGATGAAATTCAAAAACAGAAGAAGTTCGCCCATTTGCGGGGGAGGAAATCCGAGGAACTGCGCGTTGTTTTTGTTCTGGCCGGCGGCCGCGGAGGCGTCATCGCGGGTCTGATGGAAGACAGCGACCTTCTGATCCCTCTTCCGGGCGAGGACAATGAAGGACGGCCTCAGGTCACAATGCACAGCATTTTCGGAAGTCTTTACGCTGTAACACAGAAGATGGAGGACGAAAGGCTTTACGGCGAAGTGCTGATTCATTCCGATGCCGTGAATCTCACGCCCGTCCAGATTGGAGAAGGCATCAACCTCTGGTCATCGCGCAAAAGCCTTCGTTATATCGTGGATAAACAGCTGGGCGTTGTTTTCGGGCTTCACGCTGATGAAGGAAGCGTGACGAATTTCTTTGAGAAAGCGTCCGAATCGGAACTTCTTGAACTGATCGGGGACAACGCCCCCATTTCTCGGGAGCTTGATCTCGGCAACCGGGAGCTTTCGCAGTATCCCGCATACACCGGGTTTCTCGCCGTGGCCTATGGATCTTCGGAACGATACCGGGAATTCAACGAAAGAATTCTTGAAATTGAACGTGCGGTGCATTCGCTTGCCGCGCGAGGCGAGGGAACGTCAGGCAAGGTTACGGTTGATTTTGGCCGCGACATTCTCGTGCCGCTGATTCGTGTTTCCAACTCCGAGGATGTTGCCAACTTCTGGAAAGCGCGTGTTGCCGGGATCCGCGATAAAGCCGTCCGTAAGTTTTACCAGGACCTGTTTACGTTTTATGATGACCATGCCGGTGAGTTTTCCCAGGTCGCATTCCGCGTGAATTCACCGCACAGGGCGCAGCATTTTTTCCGCGATATCCGCCGTTTTGGAAGCTGGAGCCGAGTGCTTCGTGCCTCGGCTCTGCAGCCCGAAACAGAAACCCCGGCGGAGCCGTTTCTTTTTAAAACCAGTCTGGATGCGAACAGTTCCGTCCCTGAGGAAAGCGTGCTTTACCGGGTTCAAGGCCATCTGCCCGACGGACTCCCTTCAAGACTTTTTCTCGGTCAGATTCCCCTGAAGCCTGGCCGCATCAGCGGTACCCGTTGGGTTACGGTTTTCAGCGGTCTTGATGATGATTTGCTTGAAGAAAATAAGATTTTCGGCATTCCTGGAGAGCAGTTTCTTCAGCGCTTCCAGGATTCCGAAGGACAGCCGCTGTTTGAGGGTTTCACAGACATTCGCAAAGCGCCTCTGTTTACCGTTTCAAAAAGCCGTGAAGTCCAGCTTGGTTTTTTAAGGGTTTTGGCGCGAATGCTGGCGGGTGTGGAAGAAGGAAACAAGATCCGCATCAATTTGAAGCGCGAAGATTTTATACGCGACAAGATTTCCCTGATCCACCTGGTTCAGACGGTCAGTGCGGGCGGCATGGATTTTGAGGCTCTAGAGAATTCCGTCCGTTCAGAACTCCGCGAAACCGATACCCTTGAACAACCTCCTGAGCCTGCTGCCGAACAGATTCCCTTGAGT
>VFQY01000052.1 GCA_018883425.1 Candidatus Omnitrophota bacterium
GTGATGCGAAGAGGCTACAGCTTTTCTCTCGCAAAAAAAACGGCCGAGACTGTTTCCCGCGATCATGAAGGCGGAGACAGTGACGATTTTTCAGAGGAATTTGAATGACAACCGACGAAATCCGCAGGAAATATTTATCTTTTTTTGAAGGCAAGGCTCACCGCGCCGTAGCCAGCGACTCGCTGGTTCCGCAGAATGATCCCACGCTTCTCTTTACCGGCGCGGGTATGAATCAATTCAAAGAAAATTTTTTGGGATTAAAGAAAGACCTCACTCGGGCCGCAAGCAGTCAGAAATGCCTGCGCACGGCAGATCTCGAAGAGGTGGGCCGCACAGCCTTCCACCATTCCTTTTTTGAAATGCTCGGTAATTTTTCCTTCGGGGATTATTTTAAGCGGGAAGCGATACTCTGGGCATGGGAGTTTTTGACCATCGAAATGAAAATCCCACGTGAACGTCTTCGTGTCAGCGTCCATAAAACGGACGATGAAGCGTTTTTTATTTGGAAGAATGAAGTGGGGATCCGGGAAGATTGGATCTACCGGCTCGGCGACAAGGATAATTTTTGGCCCTCCAACGCACCCCAGGACGGACCCAACGGGCCCTGCGGACCCTGCTCGGAAATCTATTTTGACCAGGATCCCTCGCAGGGCGACGGCGGAACCGTACAGGACCGTCGATTCGCAGAGATCTGGAATCTTGTTTTCACTCAGTTCGATAGGCAGGATGGCGGGGTCTTGAAACCCTTAGCGCAGAAGAATATCGACACCGGCATGGGCCTCGAGAGGCTTGCCTGCGTGCTCCAGGGACAGAAAACAAACTACGAAATTGATTCCTTCAAACCGATTAACGCGGCCATCGAAAGAGCTCTTGGCTTGACGGAAGGGGCTGTGCAGGGCCCTCTGCGAAGTCACCTCTATGCCGTGAGCGATCATATCCGGGCGATTGTGTTTACCATGGCCGACGGTGTCATCCCTTCCAATGAGGGGCGCGGATACGTCATACGCAAACTGATACGGCGGGCCTTGTGGCGTGCTCATCAGATTTTGTCGGCCGGAAAAGGTGAGTCCGGCGAATTGCGGGACGCTTTCCTTTACCGTATTGTTCCTGTCGTTGCTGAGGTCATGGGCAGGGCTTACCCGGAGCTTCAGGAAGCAAAAGCCAGTATAGCCATGACGCTGAAAAGTGAGGAAGAGCGTTTCCTGGACACGCTCGAGACTGGGCTTAAAATCTTAGCCGCTAAAATTGCATCGCTCGAGAAATCAGGAGCCTCAAAGCTTCCCGGTTCCGTGGTCTTCGAGCTTTATGACACGTATGGGTTTCCTGATGAGCTCACGCGGATGATCGGGGAATCCCGCGGCTTGGCTATTGACGTTGCTGAGTTTCAGGCCCTGATGGAAGAACAGCGTCAGCGGGCAAAGCAGGCGAGCCAGATTTCCGGAAGTATTTTTGCCGCGACTGAGCTCGAGAAACAGTTAACCCAGTTCCCTGCGACTCGGTTTCTCGGTTATAGCGCCCTCGAAGCAGAGGCTAAGGTTCTTTTTGCCGACATTCACGGATCCAAAGGCGTAGTTCTTCTGGACCAGACGCCCTTCTACGGAGAAAGCGGCGGTCAAGCGGGCGATCAGGGAGTTCTGGAGTCTTCAGGCTTCAAGGCTCGCGTGACGGACACGCAAAAAAAAGACGGCTTCATTCTTCATGCAGTCGAATTGATTTCCGGACAGCCCTGCGCGGGCTCATCCGTATCCGCCTGTGTCGACCGCGGGCGGCGCGAAAGAGTGATGCGCAATCATACCGGCACTCATCTTCTGCATGCTGCGCTCAGACAGGTACTCGGCCCGCAGGCCCGTCAGTTGGGTTCGCTTGTGAACGCTGAGAAACTGCGCTTTGATTTTTCACATCCCCAGGCCCTCACTGCCGCCGAACTGAGGACCCTCGAAGATTTGGTCAATGCGCAGATTCTGGCCGATACCCAAGTGATCAAAGAAGAAAAACCCCTCGAAGAGGCTAAAAAAGACGGCGCATTGGCTTTCTTCGGAGAGAAATACGGTGATCTTGTACGCGTTGTGAACATACCGGGATTTAGCAAAGAATTCTGCGGAGGCACGCATTGCGCCAGTACCGGGCAGATCGGCCTGTTGATCATCACCAGTGATTCTTCGATTGCCAGCGGAACCCGCCGAATTGAAGCGCTCACGGGCGAGGGGGCCATGGAATACCTAAGAAATCTGCGTGCCCAGGTCGCAGAACTGGCGATCCAGCTCAAGACAACACCCGATAAATTGGGTGAGAAAATCAGCCGGCTTGCGGACTCTGTCAAGAAATTGGAAAAAGAAAAAAAACAAGGCGCGGTCGTGAATGCCGATCCTCGAGCGATTCTGATGAGCGCCGTTGATGCAGGGTCATTCAAGGTTGCCGGCCACAAACTGGCCTCGGGTGCCGGTGCTGAGGATATGCGCGCTCTTTCCGATACGCTCAGGTCGATGAGTTCAAAAACCGTTTACTTTCTCGGGGCAGAAAACGAGGAGAAGGTGCATTTCGTCATCGGTCTCAGTCCGGACCTGGCTCAAAGCTCCCTCGATGCCCGCGAAGCCATGAAGAAGCTTGCTGAGCTTGTTGGCGGCAGCGGGGGCGGACGCAAGGAGCTGGTGCAGGGCGGGGCAAGGAATGCCGGACAATTCCGGGACCGCTGGGCCTCGATCGTCGACGGCCTCGCGGCCTACGTGAAGGAAAGGAATTCTTGATATGCAGGTCATGACTTGGGATAAGGTCACGCAGAAAAAAATCTGCCGCGACTTCAATGACGCCTTCGACTCCAATGTTTTCAAGAAAGTAAGCCGCATTCTTTCCGAAGTCCGCGCCCGCGGCGATTTAGCCATAAGGCGCTTCACGAGAGAATTTGACGGTCTTGACCTGCCGCTGAAGCGTATTCAGGTTTCTCAGGGTGACATCAACCGCGCCTTCGAAAAAATTCAGGTCAAATTCGTACCGATTCTGAAACAGATCCGGGAAAACGTGGCCGAGTATTATGAACGCGAACTCAAGCAGTCCTTCGAGCTGCGCGGCAAAGACGGTGTTTACCTCGCCAAGCGCTATCAGCCCCTCGAGCGCGTGGGCGTCTACGTGCCGGGAGGTCAGGCGCCGCTCGTTTCTACGGTATACATGACAGTCATACCGGCGATCGTCGCCGGCGTGAAAGAAATCGTTCTTTGCACACCGCCTAACCGCGACACCGGAGAAATCGATCCCAACATCCTGGCGGTAGCCAACCTGCTCGGTGTCAAAGAGATCTATCGAGTCGGCGGCGCGCAGGCGATCGGGGCTATGGCGTTCGGCACCCGCACGATCCGCAAAGTACATAAAATCGTCGGTCCCGGTAATCAGTACGTCACTGAAGCGAAGCGCCAAGTCTACGGGTTTGTGGACATTGACATGGTCGCGGGTCCGAGTGAGGTCGCGATCATCGCCGATTCGTCAGCGGACGCAGACTTCGTGACTTGCGATCTGCTTGCACAAGCCGAACACGTCGGGGGTATACCCTATTTGATCACGCCTTCGAAGCGGCTGATCGAGGCCATAAGAAAAAGAGTGGATACCGGCATCATCATTCAGGTGAAATCCATTGCCGAGGCTTGCGAGGCCGCTAACGCGATCGCCCCTGAACACCTGGAAATCCTTACGGAAGACGCCGAGAAAGTCGCCAAAATGATCGATCATGCCGGGGCTGTTTTTATCGGGCCGTATTCTCCCGCGGTCATCGGTGATTATATCGCAGGGCCGAGTCACGTTCTTCCGACCGGCGGAACGGCGCGTTATTACTCGCCGCTCAGCGCATCGTCTTTTGTGAAGAGCACGCAGATTATTTCCTATACCAAGGAAGCCCTGCTTAGATCCCGAGAGCATTTAAAACAGCTTACGGACATGGAGGGCCTCGTATTGCACCGTATTTCAATGGAAGCGCGTTTTGTTGACAAGTCCGGCGAGACCGTGGAAAGCGAAAACGAAGGGGCCGCTTCGGCGGAATAATTCAGGCATCAGGGGGAATCATGAAATCTGAAAAAAGAAAAGTCAGCCTCAAGAGAAAAACTCGGGAAACAGATATCGCCCTGACGCTGAACGTGGACGGCACAGGAAAAAGTACGCTCGACACCGGCATCCCTTTTCTCAATCACATGCTCGAGCTTTTTTCCAAGCACGGTCTTTTTGATCTCGAAGTCCGCGCCAAGGGAGATCTGGATGTGGATATTCACCATACGAATGAAGACGTGGGGATCACCCTCGGTCAAGCACTCACGCAAGCCCTCGGTTCTAAGCAGGGTATGCGCCGCTACGGTTTTTTTCATGTCCCGATGGATGAAGCGCTCATCCGCGTGACGCTGGATGTTTCCGGGCGTCCCTCCTTGCACGTCTCAAAAGCCAGGGAAGTGACCTTCTCAAGACTCGAGAATTACTCCTTTCATGACGCGATGGAATTTATGCGGGCGTTTTGTCAGCATGCCGGCATCAACATGCATGTTGAAATTGCCGCGGGCCGCGACTCGCATCACATCATTGAGGGCGTGTTCAAGGCCGCAGCCCGGGCGCTCGACGCGGCTGTTCAGATCGACCCTCGGGTGCAGGGAATCCCTTCGACCAAAGGGAGCCTTTAGGAATGATCGTAGTCATCGACTACGGGATGGGCAACCTCCGGAGCGTTTCCAAAGCTCTGGAGCATCTGGGCGCGAACGTCACGGTTTCTTCGGATCCTCAGGTTCTGGAACGCGCTCAGAAAGTAGTTCTGCCCGGCGTCGGGGCCTTCGGGGACGCCGTTCGGGAGCTGCATCGCGCGGGCCTCTTTGACCCGCTTACCGAATACATCCGCCGAGGAGGTCTTTTCATGGGCATCTGCCTGGGTTTGCAGCTGCTCTTCGAAGAGAGCGAGGAGAGCCCAGGGGTGAAGGGGCTTGGGATTTTTCCCGGTAAGGTTCAGCGCTTCCGTTCCACGGACGTCAAAGTACCTCACATGGGATGGAACCAGGTGAGCATCACTAAAGCTCATCCGGCAGTGCGGGGTCTCGAGGACGGAAGTTATTTTTACTTCGTTCATTCGTATTACGCTCCTGCGGATGCAACGACTCCCACGGTCGGGCAATGTGTTTACGGCAGCGAGGCCTTCAGCGCCATGATCGGAACGGACACACTTTTTGCCGCCCAGTTTCATCCGGAAAAAAGTCAGCAGGCGGGCCTTAAAATTCTGAAAAACTTTGCGGAATGGAACCCATGATTCTCTATCCAGCGATCGATCTCTTTCAAGGCAAGGTTGTCAGGCTTTCACGAGGTGACTTCAGCGCCGAGACCGTCTATTCCTTCGACCCCGCCTCGCAGGCTCAGGAATGGGCGGGGCAAGGGGCTGAGTGGATCCATATCGTGGATCTTGAAGGCGCCAAGACGGGAGAGTTAAGAAACCTGGAGCATGTCCTCAAAATTCGACAGAAAGTCAGCTGCTCTCTCCAAGTCGGAGGCGGATTGCGCAAAGCCGAAGACATCGAAACGATGCTCAAAGAAGGAATTAACCGCGTTGTTCTCGGGACGAAGGCGCTCGACCGCAGCTTTTTTATGAAACTGCTCGAACGTTTCGGCTCTCAGATCGCTGTGAGTCTTGACACTCGGGAAGGCCGGGTTCAGACCGAAGGGTGGCTGAAGGAAAGCGGGGAATCGCTGGAGGCCATGCTTAAGCGGTTCAATGAAATCGGCGTTTCGACCGTTATTTATACAGACATCGCAAAAGACGGCATGCTTCAAGGCCCGAACTTAGAAGGTCTTCGCGATGTGCTGGCTTGGAGCCGATCGCGCGTGATTCTCTCGGGCGGAATCGCGGCGCTTGGTGATCTGGTAAACTGCAGGAAGCTGACCCCTGCGAATTTTGACGGTGTGATCATCGGCAAAGCTCTCTACGAAAAAAAATTCACCCTCGCAGACGCACTTCAGTCGTCCGCCCGGAGCGCTTAGGACATGATGGAAATCGTTTCTCAGTACGTCGACCTCATTTTGCGCGAACGGTTCTGGTCTTGGTCGGTGATCGGAATCGTTTATCTGATTTTTGCATTCACGGTCCGCGGTTGGTTTATGAATCCTCTGTTCAGCGGGATAAAATCCCTCGGCTCACAGCCTTATCATGATTTCAAGCAGGAGTATCTGAAGCTCTCCTTTTGGGGATGGTTCTTTTTCTTTCTGCCGCTTGTGATTCTTACCTATGTCTGGAATCAGACGGCAAAACAGCCCCTCGGGCTGTTCCATCAAATCCTGATCGTGGCCGGTGCCGCTCTTTTCTTTTGGTCGATCATGGTCCATATGAAGTCGTTCTGTCAGGCCTCTGTTGTTCTTCTCAAGAAGAAGCTGGGTGAACAGGAAAAGCAGCAGCCTACCGGCTCGGCTGACTTTTAAATCATTTCAGCATGCTCGCCAAACGCATCATTCCCTGCCTGGATGTCAAAGACGGCCGAGTGGTTAAAGGCATAAATTTCGTGAACCTGACGGACGCCGGAGATCCCGTGGCCTGCGCCCAGGCCTACGATCGTTCGGGTGCCGATGAACTTGTTTTTCTCGACATCACGGCCTCGCACGAAAAACGAAAGACAACGGTCGACATGGTGGAGCGCGTCGCCGAGACTGTGATGATTCCTTTCACGGTCGGGGGAGGCATTCGGGAGATTCAGGACATCCGGGAACTTCTGAAAGCCGGGTGCGATAAGGTGTCCATCAATACTAGTGCGATACAGAATCCCGATTTTATTCAGCAATCGAGCGCCCGTTTCGGCAGTCAGTGCATTGTCCTTGCCATCGACGCCAAGCGTGATACCGACGGCCGATGGCGTGTCTACACCCACGGAGGAAGGCGCGAAACAGGGCTTGATGCAATCGAGTGGGCGAAGCGGGGCGAGGCCTTGGGGGCGGGCGAGATTCTGCTCACGAGCATGGACCGCGACGGTACCAAAGCCGGCTACGATGTGGAACTTCTGGCGCGTGTCTCGGATGCGGTCAGGGTACCCGTCATCGCCTCAGGCGGGGTCGGAGAGCTCGAGCATTTTTATCAGGGATTCACATCAGGAAAAGCCGACGCCTGTCTAGCCGCATCGGTCTTTCACTTTGGCGAGCTCAAAATTTCAGTGGTTAAAGACTTTCTCGCAGGCCGCGGCGTTCCTGTTCGTGTAACTTCTTGACACAATCTCGAGCCTAGATCATACTTCTCTCATCACGCATTTCAGAACTCATTTTGTAAATCCCAAATCAATTCACTGCAAAGGGTTAGATATGACTGAATTCAAATTCGATTCCAAGGGACTGATGCCCGTCATTATTCAAGACGCTGACAATGGTGAGGTCTTGATGCTTGCCTACATGGACAAAACGGCAGTCGAGCGGACTCTGAAAGAAAAGAAGACCGTTTTCTTTTCCCGCTCCCGTAACAAATACTGGGTGAAGGGCGAGAGTTCCGGGCACATTCAGGAAGTTCAGCAGGCTCTTACGGATTGCGATCAGGATGCTCTTCTCGTACGCGTGCGCCAGCACGGCGGCGCGTGCCACCTTGGCTTTAGAACCTGCTTTGTTCACGAGCTCGATGACAGCGGAGCCGTCGTGCGCGAAACTCAGAAAAAAGTCTTCGACCCCGATAACGTCTATAAGTCATGAGCGTTTTCGATTTCAAATCATTCAGCGACAGTGCGAAGCTCGGCAATTTTATTGCCGTGACTGAGACTTTGCCGGCCGATCTCGAAACACCCGTTTCGAGTTTTCTCAAAATAGCCGGACGCGAAAAAAACGCCTTCCTTCTGGAGTCCGCCGAGCAGGAAGAGCGCATCGGCCGATACTCCATCATCGGGATTCAGCCGAAAATTTTAATCCGTTCCGACGCGGCTGGCCATCTGTACGAAGTTACTGAAGGGGGCTCCCCAAAGCGTCTGCAGCACAAGGATCTCCCGGAGGCAGTCAAAAGCCGCATGAGCACGATTAAGCTGGCAAATCCTCAGGACCTGCGCGGCTTTTCAGGAGGATTCACCGGGTTTCTTTCCTATGAAAATGTGGCTGATTTCGAAGATGTCCGCCTCAAGCCCTTACCGTCCGCGGGATTCCCTAAAGGTATCTTTCTTTTCTGCAGAGACTTGGTGATTTTCGATCACTTCCGAAAACAGCTTCTGCTCGCCACTCTGGTTGCGGTCAGCCGGGGCCGCGAAAAAAAGGCCTGGCTCGAATCGCAAAAAAATCTGGCAGAACTTAAGCGGCGTCTCAGCCGACCCCTCAAGCCCGAACCTGCGGCCCAAAAGCCAACTCTGCCCGCGCCCAAAGCGCACCTCCGCCCTCAAGATTTCGAAAAGAAGGTCGGCAAGATTAAGGACTACATACGCGCGGGAGACTGCATACAAGTCGTTCTGTCTCAGCGTTTCTCATTGCCCTTCACCGGAGAGGATTTTCAAATCTACCGGGCCCTTCGATCCGTCAATCCTTCACCCTACATGTTTTATTTCAGAAGCGGGGATTTCCGCATGATCGGCTCCTCGCCGGAACTGCTCGTCAAAAAGACAGGTTCTCGTGCCGAGGTGCGGCCAATCGCGGGAACCAGGCCTCGAGGAGCTTCCGAAAAAGAGGATCTGCGCCAAGAGGAAAGTCTGCGCCGATCGAAGAAAGAACTCGCGGAACATCTCATGCTTGTGGATCTTGGTCGCAACGATTTAGGTCGGGTCTGCCGCTACGACACAGTCAAGGTCGATCAGTTCGCCCGCGTCGAAAGGTATTCGCACGTCATGCACCTGGTCAGCGATGTGAGCGGAAAATTGCTGCCAGGTAAGACAGCGTTTGATCTCCTGAAAGCAGCGTTTCCCGCCGGAACCGTTTCGGGTGCGCCGAAAATCAGAGCCATGGAAATCATCAATGAATTAGAAGAAGAGGAGCGCGGTCCCTATGCCGGATGTCTCGGTTACTTCGGTCTGAACGGCGACATGGACATGTGCATCACGATTCGGACGATGGTGCTGAGCGGCGGCCGCATTTACCTTCAGGCGGGCGCAGGCATCGTCAAGGACTCGAATCCCAAGAGCGAATACCAAGAAACCGTCAACAAAGCCAAAGCGCTCTTCAAAGCTTTGGAAGAGCAGGGTAGGTTTCCATGCTTCTCGTGATCGATAACTACGACTCCTTTACCTACAATCTCGTTCAGTACTTCGGCGAACTGAAAGCCAAGCCCTATGTCAGGCGCAATGACAAAATCACGGTCTCCGAGATTTCACGTCTGCGTCCCCGGGCCATCGTGATTTCGCCCGGCCCCTGCACACCCCGGGAGGCTGGTGTTTCCAACGAAGTCATCCGGACTTTCGCGGGCAAGGTGCCGATCCTGGGTGTGTGTCTTGGGCATCAATGTATCGGCGATGTTTTTGGCGGAAAAATTGTCAGGGCATCGCGCATCATGCACGGGAAGACCTCCGAGATCTATCACGAAGGTGCCGGGGTTTTTAAAGGCCTGCCGGTCCCGTTTACGGCGACGCGTTATCATTCTTTACTCATCGAAAAAAAGTCTTTTCCCTCCAAAGAGCTCGAGATAACGGGCTGGACCCGTGAAGGTGAAATCATGGGGGTCCGCCATAAAAAGCATGCCCTCTGGGGTGTTCAGTTTCATCCCGAATCGATTTTGACTGTTTGCGGCAAAGACATCCTGAGGAACTTTCTCCGGCTTGCCCAATTCGGAAAGTCCGCGAGGAGTTCCTAGCATGACCCTAAGCCGATTGACTCCCAGTCTGCTTACGGGCAAAAGTCTCTCCTACAGCCAGGCCAAAGTTTTTTTTCTAAGTGCTTTCAAGGGGAAACTAGAAGAACCTCAAATCAAGGCATGGCTTCTTCTGATGGCCGACCGGGGAGAAACCCCGGAAGAACTCAGGGCTTGCGCCGATGCGCTTCAGGCCGTCGAAAAAGTTCAGGCCACGGCATTCCGCGACCTGCTCGACACATGCGGCACGGGAGGCGACGGCAAACATTCCATTAACGTCTCGACGTTGGCCGCGTTCACGGCGGCAGGAGCGGGTCTGAGAGTCGCCAAGCACGGCAACCGCGCGATTTCTTCCCGCTCGGGAAGTTCGGACGTGATGGAGGCGCTGGGTGTCAGGCTGGATGCCGGCAAGAAGGCCATGATGACATCGCTTCGCCAGGCAGGCATCGCTTATTTTCACGCCCCTTTTTATCATCCGGTATTTGCCCGTCTTCAGCCGCTTCGAAAAAAAATGGGCACGCGCACGATCTTCAATCTTTTGGGTCCGCTCGTGAATCCTTGCCGACTGGCCTATCAGCTGACGGGCGTATCCCGCCCCGAGCAGCTCAAACTCTATGCCGAAGTGCTTCGAAAGCGTTCGGGCCTCAAGAGAGCGCTAGTTTGTCACAGCGCCGACGGTATGGATGAAATTTCCTTAAACGCAAAGACCAGGTACGCTTTAATTGAGGGCTCGAAAGTTCGTTACGGCACCATCGACCCCGCCAAGCTGGGATTCAAGAAAGCTCCGGATCGGCTTTTTCGAGGCGGAAGCGCGCGGGAGAACGCAGCTTTTGCCAAGGCTTTTTTATCCGGCAAGATTCAGGATCCTAGGGCGGATTTAGTCATGCTGAATGCAGGTGCCGCAATTTGGCTTGCCGGTATGACAAATTCGCTTGCGGCGGGCATCCAGGCCGCCCGGCAAAGCGTCGAAACGGGCCGGGCTCTTCGAGCTCTCGAGACCTTGGTCCGGGTAACCCGCGAAGCAGGGGAGCGTCATGATTCTTAACGAGATCGTTCAGCAAAAAAAACGCGATCTGGAAGAAATCAAAAGACGTTTTCCGCCGCATCGTCTGCGCAAAGCCGTTGAACATCTGCGTCCCTCTGAAAAACGGTCTTTCAGTAAAGCCCTCAGTAATCCCAAGAGACTGAACATCATCTGCGAGCTCAAAAAGGCATCGCCGTCCGAGGGCGTCATCCGTGAAGACTTTCAGCCCCTTCGCATTGCCTCGATTTATGAGCATGCGGGCGCCGCCGCGCTGTCGGTTCTGACAGAACCGCATTTTTTTAAAGGCCGTCCGAGTTACTTAAAGACCGTCCGCCAAGTCACGACGATCCCGCTTCTGCGCAAAGACTTTATCTTCGAGACCTATCAGCTTTATGAAACGGCTCTCCTCGAAGCTGATGCGTTTCTTCTGATTGCATGCCTGCTTACCGAAGATGAGCTCCGCCTTTTGATCTCGCTCGGGCGGGAGCTCGGGATGGAGGCTCTGGTGGAAATTCACGCCGATGAAGATCTCAAAAAAGCGCTCGACGCGGGCGCTTCCATCGTGGGTATCAACAACCGCAACCTAAAGACCCTGGATATCGATATGAACCGTTCCCGCCAGCTCTTGCCCCGCATCCCGAAAGGGGTGATCAAGGTCGTCGAAAGCGGTCTGAGCGGTCATGAGCAGCTGATCTCGTATAAGGGGCTTGGGGCCGATGCCTTTCTGATCGGGACCGCATTCATGAAATCGCCCGATATTTTGGCCAGCGTGGAAAGCTTTCTCGGCACCGACCGCAAATGGAAAAAAGCGGAGGGTGTTTAATGGCCAAGGTCAAGATTTGCGGCAACACCAATGAAGAAGATGTCGCTCTGGCGATCCGCGCCGGCGCGGACTTCATCGGATTCATCTTTACGGAAAGCAAACGGCGCATTTCACCGGCTCAGGCAAGCGCGATCATCGAAAAGTTCCCGGATTACCTAGGCTTTGCGGGCGTTTTTTTGAATCAGCCCAAACGCGACGTCGAGGAAACCGCGCGCATGCTCGGGCTTCAATGGCTGCAGTTTCACGGCGATGAAACGGCTCTTTACTGCGGATCCTTCATGGACCAGGGCTATTCGGTCATCAAAACCTTTCACGTCAAAGATGAGATGAGCCTGAAACGCCTGGATGAGTACAACGTGACAGCTTTTCTGTTCGACACTTACTCGGCAGATAAAAAGGGGGGTACCGGCACGGCCTTTGATTGGAATTTGCTGGGAGACCGGTCCTTCATTCATGACAAGCTTTTCCTTGCCGGGGGGCTTAATCCCGACAATCTCGAGGCCGCGATCCGCTCCGTCAGGCCTTATGCCGTCGACGTCGCGAGCGGAGTCGAATCAAAGCCCGGAAAGAAAGATCCTGTTCTGCTCGAACGCTTCATCCGCTTAGCGCACGGGGACAAAAAAAACAATGTCACGCAAAGCACCCTTCCTCAATAAACTTCTCGCTCGGCTCGACAAGATCGATCGGGATGCTCTTCAGAGCCACATACGCTCTCTTGCGCGCGAGCACGATCTGCTTTTTGAAGCGCTGGAAAGCATGCCCGCGGGCGCCGCGCTCCTCCGCCAGGACCGCACGGTGATGATGCTCAATCCCGCGGCTCGGGTTTATCTGGGTTACGAGGATGAGACTGTGCCTGCGGATATCGAGCTCTCAGAGCTTGCGCAGGATACAGCTCTGAAAGCCCTGTTTCATGAATACCCGAGTTCGTCCGAGCCCCGTCATGCTGACGACGTCCGTGTCCTGTTGCCTCGAGAGATGACGCTGAGGATTCAATTCCTGCCGCTCGAAAGATTCGCGCCGGGAGCCTGGTTTGTCCTCATGCAGGACGTATCCGCGGCGGGCGGCCGCGATGTGACGGCCGGCCTTTGGTCAAGCCGCGAATCCCTGCTTCAACTGGCCGCCGGCGTCGCGCACGAAATCGGTAATCCGCTCAATGCCATTCAGATTCATCTCAATTTGCTGAAGCGGGAAGCGGGCGATCTTCCGCCGGCCCGTCAGAAAAATTTTCTCAAGACATTGACCGTTCTGCAAAGCGAGACATCGCGCCTTGACCGCATCGTACGAGCCTTCCTCAAGGCAACTCGCAAACCGCCTCTGCGTTTCAAGCCGACGGATCTGAACGCGGTGATTCAGGAATCCGCAGATTTCTTTCAGCCTGAGCTCGAAGGACGCAAGGTCTCGATTCACTTTAGGCCCGACAAGAGCTTGCGGCCTTTCCTGATGGACCGCGAAAGACTTAAAGAGGTCTTCTTAAATCTCATCAAAAATGCGATGGAGGCCATGCCTGACGGCGGAGACATCCGCATTTCAGTGACGCATAAACAAAAAGCCGCGTGGATCCGCGTACGCGACGAAGGACCGGGGATCCCCGACGAAGTCCTGCCGCACATCTTCGAGGCTTATTACACGACCAAGCCCGAAGGGTCAGGTCTTGGCCTGGTCTCGGTCTACAATGCGGTCGCCGAACACGGCGGGCGTATCGAAGTTGAAACCCGAAAAGACAAGGGCACCACCTTTACGCTCATGATGCCGATCCGCGAGCCGCGTCTTCAGATATCCAGTGAATCTTCATCCGATCACGGACGCCGCGAAGATCGGTCTATCGAAAGGGGATAACGCATGGCAGTATTCGCGACATTACTGATTGTCGATGACGAAAAGAATACGCGCGAGGGACTTCAGACCTTTCTCGAAGGACTGGGTTATGACGTCATCACTGCCGCGGGCGGTGAAGAGGCCTGGGCGATCTTCCAGAAAGAACGGCCGGATCTCGTTCTTTGCGACGTGCGAATGCCGGGCATGGACGGCGTCACACTGCTTGAAAAAATCCGGGCTCATCATTCCCGTGCCGCCGTCATTCTGCTTACAGCCTACGGAACGGTCGAGGACGCCGTTAAAGCCATGAAAAAAGGCGCGTACTATTACCTCACCAAACCCGTCAACCTCGAAGAGCTTGAATTTCTGATCAATAAGGCGCTCGCCAGCCGCACCCTCGAGGAAGAGAATCTTGAACTCAAAGAGGCCCTTTTTAAAGAGAAATTCGAGCAGGGACGCCTGCTTGCGGAATCCGAAAAAATGAAGGACATCCTGAAAACCGTCGATCAAATCGCATCTTCCGGCGCGACTGTCCTCATCGAAGGCGAAAGCGGAACCGGTAAAGAATTGATAGCCCACCGGATCCATGAACAAAGCGCCCGGAACCAGAAACCTTTTGTGGCGGTTCACTGCGCGGCGCTGACAGAATCCCTGCTTGCCAGTGAACTTTTCGGGCATGAAAAGGGCGCCTTTACCGGCGCTTCTGAGCGGAAAGTCGGCAGGTTTGAGCGTGCCCACGGCGGGACCCTGTTTCTCGACGAGGTCGGTGAAATCAGTCTGGAAACCCAGGTCAAACTTCTTCGCGTCCTGCAGGAAAGGGAATTCGAGCGCGTCGGCGGCGCCAAAACCATCCGAGTCGATGTCCGCCTTATCTGCGCGACCAACAAAAACTTGCTCGACGAGGTCCGTGCCGGACGCTTTCGTGAAGATCTCTATTACCGCCTGAACGTGATCTACCTGAAAGTGCCGCCTCTTCGCGAAAGAAGATCCGACATCCCGCCGCTGGCTCAATCCTTTCTCACACTTCGCCAAACTCAACGCAAAAAAAATCGACTCCTTTCAACCCGAAGCACTCGAAGCCCTGAAAAACTACGCATGGCCCGGTAATGTCCGCGAACTCAAAAACATCATGGAGCGCATGGTTGTGCTTGCCCAGGGGGATGTCGTGAACCTTGCCCTCATCCCCGACGATATCCGTTACGGACGGGATTCTTCAACCGCCCGAAGGGACCCATCGATCAATCCCGCGGCATTGCCCCAATCAGCCCAGCTCGAGGATGTGGAAAAAGAGTTTATTCGCGCCAAGCTATCGGAGGCGAACGGTAACAAATCCCTCGCCGCCAAAAAACTCGGAATCTCCCGCCGGACCCTTTACCGCAAAATCGAGGCCTATGGCCTCGAATAACGACGGTTCGAGGCTAAAAAGAGGAGCACTTAGCGCATTGATAGCGCTTAGAAAAAATATTTTCCGCCAACTTGAAAAAAATAATCACTAAAAAGAGATTGTGAAAAAACACCATTTTCAGAAAATAGTGCCTCTACATTTTCACCATCTTGAGTTGCTGTTGTATTTGCCGCTATAACTCCAGTAAACATAGGAGAAGCTAAAGGTGCTTTTAAATCAACTGCATCTTTAAGTACTTTACCTTGCTTGGCAGATAGTACATCTGTTGATGAGTTTGTTGATAGATTGTCAG
>VFQY01000133.1 GCA_018883425.1 Candidatus Omnitrophota bacterium
GTGTATATCAGCATTGCCGAGGCGAAACTGCTGCAGCTGATCCGTCTTGTAGAGAGCGGACGTTTTGCGGGTTTTGCGCAGAAGCCGCTTGTGAACAAGGATTCTCTCGGCTCGTATCAGAAGTTGTTTGCGCGGCCGTACCTTTTTGACGTGCTGGATGATACGAAGGCCCTTAAGCGGACTTACGCGCAGGTGCTTGCGGACAAAGGTATCGAGATGCTCGAGCCCTTTCTTCAGCAGGATCTGCCTGGAACGACGGCCGCCGACAAGAAGGTTGGGACAACAACGCTTGCTTTGGCGCAGCCGGGCGGGCACGGTCAGCTTGGATTTTCATTCTTCGCTTTTCCTGAAGAATGGCAGGCCCGCGAAGACGGCCGGAAACAGATTTTATATTTCACTAACGGCGACAACCTTAATGCCAGCCGTGTGGATCCCTACGTGATCGGTAAAATGATTGCTGACCGTCTTCCGATTGTGAAGCTGACGACGGTGGCGACGCGCATTGACGTTAAGGGCGGTAAGGACGGTGTTAAGGTTGTGATGGTGGGCGATAAGACGCTGAGTGTTCCGCAGCAGATGGAAGTCGCGGACGCGAAGGCGACCAAGCCGGGTTCCCAGTACGAAATTTTCGTGAACGCCGGCCAGCCGGATGGCGTGCCTGTGTTTGGGCCGGACTCTGTGGGCAATCAGGCTTTCAACACGAACGTGATCGGTGTGAACGAGGATCTTTTGATGCCGTTTCTTTGGGATCTCAAGAACCTTCTTGGTGCGGACAAGTACTATGAAGTGATCAGCCCGACGAAAATACCGAAGCCCGCGAAGAAGGGTAAAGACGGTGTGGAGTATCAGCCGATCGACGGTGCGATCGGGACGGTGATCCATAACCTGAATGAATTTATCATGACGACGACGGATCAAAACGTGATATCTCTCCTTGAGCGGCATGGTTTCAAGCCTGACGATACGGGGGCGTACCGTATTCTTGGTTTCGTGAACGTGCCCCGCACGCCTTTCTTTACGCCGAATAAAGTTCCGTTTGATGCCTGGATGCAGGCTTTCAGTGATTACTATCGTCTCAATGCAACAGATTGGATTCTCGAAGAAACTGATGCAGATCTTGTCCCTCCCGACGTTGAACTCACGGATTCAGACGGTTATTGGAATGAGCTGTTGAATCTGGTCAAATCGTTTGGTAGGAACGGAAAGATAAAGAGACTGGACGCCCTGGTCATCAAGGGAAAGGTCTCGTTCGCAGATGCCGAGCTCATCGGGAAGGTCGATATTAAAAATAGCGGCGGACAGCTTGTAGATCTTCGCGAGAGCAAATATACCGAACAGCTTTCGAGCGCAGGCATTTTAAAACCCGATGGCTCCCTCGTAATCGAAAATGTAAGTCTTGACATCCGTGAGGATGGGTCAATCGTAATTACTCCGCGTTCTGAGTTGCGACGAGCTGTCGCCGACCCTTCTACTTTTGGATTTTCAATGTCTACAGCCTCCCTCAGAGCTCAAGCGAGCGGCGAAAGCACATATGATGCAAAAATCCCCGATGAAGCACTTGCTGTGTCGCAGATCGCAACAGCGGGTGTTTTCGCCACGGCTGAACGACTTGCGGCGAGGTTGAGAATGAGCTACGAGGCAGCTTTGGCGATGATCTTACGCGAATTGACGCCCAACCTTATTGCTGAGCCGTCGCAGTGGAATCGTGCAGAGGCTGCTGCCCGGCAGGCGCTCGGAGATGTTTTGTATGCTCAGCTCGTGGGATTCAACAGCGCTGAGGCAGTCCATGCCATGGACGTAATGCGTGCAGATCTGCTCAGGAGTGAAGCGACTGAGATGCTGATAGCGTTCGCGTTGTTATCCCGGCCGCGGAATCGAATGACGATTTTTATTCCGCCCGATGACGAAGAGCCTTTGTCAGCGAGCGACATTCAAAAAATTATGGCACGTATTCAAGCTCAGGCAACGAGGCTGGGAGGCGGCTCAGTCGCCGACCGACTCACGCTTACAGCGTTGCAATCTGACAACGAACGGATGTTGCGAGGTGAAATTGTTCGCAGTACGTCCGCGAGAAATTCCAGTATGGTGAATATGGTCTTGAGCCGATTGGAGCTCTTAGAATCTCTGGGAATGGTAAAAGGATTGAGTCGGGTTAATAGAGGCGGAGTTGAGCCGGCGATTGCTGGATACATTGCACCGGCACTGCTCAGGCTGACAAACAATGATCTTAATATTCTTGATCTCGAAAGCGCTATGAAGGCGCAGGGATACACCCAAGATGCGATTGCGCGTGTGACACTGATGATCAAGGCGCTGCAGAAAATTGCCGCCGCGGCGTAAGTCCGCAGAGTATTCAATTCAACATTACGCGGGGCGGGGGCTCAAACGGGCCCCCGCCTTCTTTTTTGCCCGCGCAAAGTCTATGGAAGTTGTTACAGATAGGGGAGTTAAAAAAAGCGTGCTGACTTTTTTGGGGCAAACCCTTGGAAACGTGTCGAGAGCATGCTAATTTTGCGACAGATCGTCCATGGCTTGAAATAAGTCTCACCGTTGTGTGCGGCTGCGAAGTTTTCTCAGCCTAATGAGTTTTTTTTTGTCTTTAAGACGAGGTTGAACGGTATGCTTAAATCCAGGGATATTCAATTGACGCTGCTTATGCTGATGAGCTTGATGGGTTTTGGAGCCATTTCCTGGCTGATTCAAAACGCTGGCGAGCGCGGAAGTGGTTGGATTGGGACCGGCAATTTCACGCAGCCGATACTTTTTTTATCCGGGGCGGTTTTCGCGGCGTTCATCAGTTCTCGTGCGGGTGCGAAGGATGGGAGCCCAGAGCGTGTCCTAAAAACCTCGAGGACCCGAAGCCGAGCCGCTCTGGAACGCTCGGTGGACAGGGCGATTCGCCAGGGAGAGATGAAGGCCGAGAGCTTCACAGCGGCCTGCCAAGGGCTGTTTGAGCCCGGCGGTGTCCGCGAGATTGCCGAAGCGGCTCTTATGGCGGCCGAAAAAACTTTTGCGGCTGATCAAGCCTCGTTCATGCTCCTCGATGACAGCAACCGTCTGCGTATTGCCGCCAGCCGCGGCATCCGCGACGAAATTGCTTCGTGCGTTCATCTGCAAGTTGGAGAGCGTGTTTCAGGGCTTTCGATTTTCGAGCGAAGAGAATTTTTGATTCAAGGGGATTTGGGGAATTATCCGCTCTTCAAAGATCTGGAATCGAATCCGGTGATTCGTTCAGCTATGATTTGCCCTGTTTTCTGGAAGGGCGAACCTCTGGGCGTTCTCAACATAAGCCGCACGCTGAAATCCCCTAAAGATTTTACCCAGCAAGATTTGAGATCGGCGGTTCTTTTAGCCAAGCAGGCGGGTCTTGCCCTTCATCATGCGAAAATGTGTGAAAGCCTGCGTCAGAGAACTTCGGAGCTTATGAGTCTTTATCGCGGACTCAAGGAT
>VFQY01000053.1 GCA_018883425.1 Candidatus Omnitrophota bacterium
ACGACGCTCAAACGCATCATTTACAGGATTGCCTACGATTGCTCTTCTCAGTGGTCGCGCGAATGGGTCGAAAAAAATCTCGCGTCAAAAAAAAATGAAAAATAATTGTTCTGGCCTATTGACTTGTCTCCGGCCTTGGAGAAAATAAGGCCAGTTTCCGAAATGATCCGGCCATTTTTCACCCACAGGGAAAATTCATGAACAAAATCGCTGATGCATGGAGTACGAACGCTTCCGGGGAATCCGCTCCTCAGGGCGCGAATTCTGTTTTTGTGAATACGGTCGATGAAAAACTGAGACCGCGGTCCCGTTATGAAGCGCTGGCCTCTGTGATGATGGTGCTTCGGCCGCTTGTTCTGCTGGCCAGTGTGGCGGTCGTGCTTGTCGTGTTCTCTTACGGCGTCCGCCAGGGTATGAAAATCGAGAAAGCCATCGCCAACACCCCCGAAGAAGCAGCGGCTGAGGCCGCGCCCGAACTGCCGCCTCTTCAGGAAACGGATTTCTATCTTCCGGACGCCCCGCCTGAAGGGGTTTTGCCGGAGCCGCCCGCGCTCGAAGGAGCGCCTGACGTGACGGTGGAACCTGTTGCGCAAGCTGCGCTTCAGCCTGTGCTTGCGGCCGAACCCGCTGCCGCGGAAGGGAAGTACACCGTTCAGCTGATCACGTATGCCGGACAAGCCAAGGCGGATGAAGAGGTTGCGAAGCTCAAGAAGCAAGGCTACACCCCCTTCATCATTCCCAGCGGGCGTCATCGTCAGGTATGCATCAACCGCTTTCCCACGAAAGAAGCCGCGGCAGATTTTTTGAAAGATGCCGAAAAAGACGGCCTTCTTCAAACCTACCCGGGAGCCTACGTCAGGGCCTCAAAAAGCTGATTCATGAAAAAAATCCTCCTGGGATTGGCGTTCCTTCTCACGGCCGCGGTGATCGCGGCCGTGGTTTTTTTTCTGACCTTTGATGCCGACCGATTCCGCCCGCAGATTCAAAGGGAGATGCAGGCTTTGCTCGGACAAAAAGTAGAGATCAGCAGGATCTCTCTCGGATGGCGTCTTGGTCCTGCGCTTCAGATCGAAGGGTTCAGAATTTTGTCGCAGGACTCTCAGCAGCCGGTCCTCACGGTCGATGTTTTCGGTGCACAGATGGAGTTTCAGCCCCTCCTTTCCGGACGCATTCAAATCTCTTCAGTCTTTGCTGAACGCCCCCGGATTTTTTTAGTGCGTACAAGCGGCGGAGCTTTGCGTTTTCTCGAGCGCGGCTCTGAGGGGAGTTCCAAACCGTCCGGATCAGCAGCGGCTTTGACCCTGCTCATCGAGTCTGCCGCGATCCGAGGCGGTGAAATGATCTTCCGTGACGAGTCGGGGCCGCAGACGGAGGAATTGACTGTCCGCAACATCGATATTCGTCTCACGGACGTTTCTCTTGGGCGTGCAGTTCCCTTCGAAGCCGCGGCATCGTTTTTAAGTCCGGTTCAAAACCTTCATTTTAAGGGTAGTCTGCGATTTTCCCCGGGAAGCGGCATCTTCAGCCTCGAGGACGTTCTCTTCGAAACAGATCTTGCCCAGGCTGATCTGAGGGAGCTGCAGAGAAGCATGCCCGGACGCGTTTCAGGGCTGGCCGATATCCGGGCCGAAGGCCGTGTCAGGGCTGTGCTGGATCCGCTAAGCTTCGATCCTCAGCGTCCGCTCGACCCCCGGGTCACCATCACACTCAGCGGGGGGAGTGTCCGGACGGCGGGGATCCGCGGTTCCTTGGAATCGATTCAAGCCTCGCTTTCAGGGTCTTCAAGCGAGTGGATCCTGCAAAGTTTTTCGGCCGGTTATCAAGGATCGGTCATCGGCATGACGGGACGCATGGCTCTCCTTAAGCCTGAACCGGAGAGCACCTTCGAGGCGTCAGTCACGGGGCTCGATCTTGAGACCCTTATCCCGTCCCGTGGGGCGAGGGAGCCTCAGCCCGAAGGACAGGGATCCCTGTCTCTTCGCGGACAATTTTTCGGCCTCGAGGCAGACCGCATTCGAGAGACGATTTCAGGCCAGGGGCAGATTCAATTTCAGAATGTCGTGATCCGCAATTTGAATGTAGCGGCGGAACTTCTCAAGAAGCTCTCGATTATTCCCGGCCTTACCGACCGTCTTCAGCAGAGGCTGCCCGATTCTTATCAGGAAAAACTGCGCAGGCGCGATACCTTGTTTGCTCCGATTGAAATGCCGATGGTGCTTGCCTCGGGCAGACTCAATCTTCCCCAAATTACAGTGCTTTCCGAAAGTTTCGCGGTCATCGGGGCCGCGCAGGCGGATCTCAGGCAAGGGAGTTTGTCAGCGCCTCTGACGCTTCTGATGGACGCTGAACTTTCCATGGCTCTCATGCGCAGCGTTCAGGAGCTTCAGTACCTGGCCGACCGTGAGGGACGCATCAGCGTGCCGTTTTCAGTTCAGGGCATTTTGCCGGACGTGCGCGTCCAGCCGGATCTCGGCTATATTACGTCGCGTTTGGCTGTGGCCAAGACCCAGGAAGTTCTCAGCGGGCTCTTTGACAAGCGCAAGGCACCCTCGTCTCAGGATCCTCAATCGGGAGGCCTTCAGAGCTCACAGGGGCAGACTCAGGGCGCGCCCAGGCCCTCTGCTCAGCAGGTCCTCCTCGGCCAGCTGCTGCAGAATGTTCTCGGCGGCTCCGAGCAAAGTGAAGCTCAAAACTAGAACAGCGAACGGACTTTTTTTAGCGCGATACGGTGCTCTCCGTGAGCTTCCCTGAAGAACAAGCCAGTCTATGAGCGAAGGTAAAAACAGAATTTCTCCGACGGCATTGGCGCGAAGCGCGAGCTGTCTGCACGCCTACTTCCTCGATTGTTTCGCAAGCCGTTCCGACAGACGCCGTGAAACCGCTGCCGAGAGGCATGTGAAGGATCAGGGGATTGCCTTCCAGGAAAGCCTGGTTGAAAGTCTGACAGGCCTGCCGGCCGAACGAGGCGGGGCGGCTTCGCTGGAAGAAGCCTCTGTTCAAACGCTCGAGGCGATGCGCCGGGGCGATGCCTGGATCTATCAAGGCGTTCTTTTCCGGGATGATTTGTCAGGCATCCCGGATCTTCTCATGAAAATTCCCGGACGCTCGGCCCTCGGTGATTACACCTACCTGCCTGTAGAAATTAAAAGCCGCAAGAATCCGACCCTTCAGGACCGGCTTCAGCTCTTTCAGTACGCTTACCTTCTTGAGCCCGTTCTCGGCCAAAGGCCCTCCAGGGGTTTTGTCTACGCGGGGTCACGCGAAAATTACCGGGAAATTTTTCTTGAAGGCAAGGTCGAGAGACTTTTTTTTGAATTGCTTCGCCAGTTGCGCCTGGTGCGCTCAGGAGGCCTCAGGACTCAAGCGCTCCGCTGTTCGGCCTGCACCCGCTGTCTCTGGTCCTCGAATTGCCAGCGCGTCTGGGAAGAGACCGACCACATTTCCATGCTCTCCGGACTGAGCGCTCTCATGGCCCGTAAACTCGATGAACAAGGCATTTCTGCGTGCGCACAGCTCGCCGCGGCGGATCCTGCCTCCGCGGCCGCATGGCTGGATCTGCCGCTTAAACACGCCGAGCGGCTGATCTTCGCGGCCAAGGCGCGTTCGGAAAAAAGAGCGATTGTTCTCTCTCAGCCCAAGTTCCCCGAAGGCAAGACCCTCTACTTTTACGATATCGAAACCCGCGATGATCGGGTCTTTTGCCACGGGATAGTGCGCCTTCGAAACGGCCGGCGCGAGGAGCGCTGTTTTTTTGCGGAGCATCCTGATCGAGAGGAGCAAATATGGCATGAATTGCTCGACTATCTCGCGGTTGAAGAGCCCATGATCGTTTATTGCTGGACGCTCTATGAGCGCACCTTTGTCGACATTTGCTGGAGAAAATTCGGCGGCAATCCCCGGGGTTATGACAACCTAAACCGCGCGCTGACGGATCAATGCGCTTTTGTCCGGGAACATTTTGCCTTGCCCTGCCGGGGCTACTCCATCAAAGCGGTCGCTCCTTTCTTCGGATTTTCATGGGGATGCGACGACGCTAACGGCTTGAATTGCGTTGCCTGGTATCAAAACTGGCTGGAAACCGGCAGCACGGTGATGCGTGATAAAATTATCCAGTACAATCTCGATGATGTGCGCGCCATGGCCGTCGTTGATGCGAGTTTAAAAACGCTGGTTTCGGGCTAAAATTTTTCCACCCAGGCAGGATTGGCGTACTGCTCCCGAATGAGGCGTTCTACGGCCTCAAGCGGCGGATTTTCCAGAGGGGCTGAAACGAGCCACTCCTCGCCCAGAGCTCGTTTAATCAGCTCTCGGTCCAGGTTCAGGTTGCGGACAAAGTCCTCGTGGGAGCGGTTTTCCCGGTAGTCCGGCTGTGACGAGGGCATTTGCAGGGCCCGGCTGATAAGCGGCATATCGAAATCGATAAGGAAGGTGCCGTGGAAAAGAAGAAAGTTCCGGCGGCGGCGCTGAGCATTGCCGGAAAATTTGACCGGGCCGTCGGCCAGATCGGTGTGACCCCGCACACAGAACTCCTTTTGGGCTGCCCGCGACAAAGCCCGCGCATTGCGTTCCATGATGTACGTGTTCGTCGCCCGGATGCTTTCAAGACACGGATTTTTTCGAATATCCAGAATCAGAGCGTAATTGAGACAGCCGGGGCCTTGGAGAACGGTTCCTCCGCCGCTTGAACGCCTCAAAATAGGAATGCCCGCCCCGCGGCAATATGGGACATTTACTTCCCGGTGAATTTTGTTAGAATACCCCGCCACGACGAAAACGTCCGGGGATTCCCAAAAGCGGAGGATCTCAGAAGGGTGGCCTGCCTCGCAGTGGTCTAAGAGAGCCTCGTCGAGAGCCAGGTTAGCTTCGGGACTTTCAAGCGTAAGATCGATGATTTGCATAGGCCGGATTATAGCGGATTTGTTCTGCCTGTGCTCGATTCGATGCCTTCTAAGGTTAAAAAAGGCCAGGATTTGACAGGAATGAGATAATGCGGCTTCTATGTCCCCCGAAACCGGGGCCGTAAGGCTCGGCCATAACTGAACTTATCACGTCATCAAGACAAAGTGAGATTGGACCGTGACGAAACAAAAAGAAACTGCCAAAAGCGCTTCCACTAAAAAGACATCTGTCCAGGCGCCTGCCGTGCCCGCGTTTGAACCCGAAGCCCCCAAGTGGCTTGAGTCCCTCGAGTATGTCGTTGAAAGCATTGTGAAAGAAAAGGCCTCGAACCGTGCTCCTCAGCTTCTGCAAAGACTCGTGCGCAAACTGCGCGAAATTGGGATCGAAGCACCCGATGTCGTCAGTACCCCTTACATCAATACGCTCAGGCCCGAGGAAGAAGTTGAATACCCGGGCGACCGTGAAATTGAACGGCGCATCAAAAGCTACATCCGCTGGAACGCGATGGCGATGGTGGTCAAAGCGAACCGCATCAGCGGCGTCGGCGGCCATATTTCGACGTTTGCCTCCTCGGCAACGCTTTATGAGGTCGGCTTTAACCATTTCTTCAGAGGCTGGGAAGGCTCAGAACCCGGCGACTTCGTCTACTTTCAGGGCCATGCTTCGCCTGGCCCTTATGCCCGCGCCTATCTGGAACGGCGTCTGACGGCTAAACATCTGCACAATTTCCGCCAAGAACTTGCCGAGGGCGGGGGCTTGTCTTCTTATCCGCACCCGTATTTGATGCCTGATTTCTGGCAGTTTCCGACCGTGTCGATGGGCCTGGGTCCCCACATGTCGATTTACCAAGCGCGGTTCAACCGCTACCTCAGAAACCGCGGATTTATCCCCCAGGGCGTGCGGGAATCCAAGGTGTGGAGTTATGTGGGTGACGGTGAGATCGACGAGCCTGAATCCCTCGGAGCGCTGACGCTTCCTGTCCGAGAGGGTCTCGACAATTTGGTTTGGGTCGTCAACTGTAACCTTCAGCGCCTGGATGGACCCGTTCGCGGAAACGGCAAGATCATTCAGGAACTCGAAGGCGTATTCCGCGGGGCCGGCTGGAATGTGATCAAGGTGATTTGGGGAAGCCAATGGGATGAACTTCTTGCGAAGGATTCCTCGGGTCTTCTCCTCAAGCGCATGAACGAAGTGGTGGACGGCGAGTATCAGAAATATTCGGTCGAAACCGGAAGTTATGTGCGCAAACACTTTTTCGGGAAATACCCTGAACTGCTGAAGCTGGTCAATCACATGACCGACGAACAGATTCACAAGATTCTTCGCGGAGGTCATGATCCTCGTAAGGTTTACAACGCCTACAAGGCCGCCACCGAACACAAGGGATCGCCGACAGTTATCCTGGCTAAAACGGTGAAGGGCTACGGTCTCGGTGAAGCGGGCGAAGGCCGCAACGTGACGCATCAGCAGAAGAAACTCAACGAAAAAGAACTGCGGGAGTTTCGAGCGCGCTTCAATGTTCCGATCCCCGATGAAGACGTTGTGGACGCGCCATTCTACCGCCCGCCCGAGGACAGTCCCGAGAGCCGCTATTTGATTCAGAGGCGGAAAGAACTCGGCGGATTCCTGCCCAAGAGAACGGTGCGGGCCAAGGCCCTCGACGTTCCTGAAACTGCTTATTACGATGAGTTTTCCAAGGGGTCGGGAAATCAGGAAGTCTCCACGACGATGGCCTTCGTGCGTATTCTCACGAAACTTCTGCGCCATCAGGGGATCGGCAAGAACATCGTACCCATTATTCCCGACGAAGCGCGCACGTTCGGTATGGATGGATTGTTCCGTCAGATCGGAATCTATTCTCCGAAAGGGCAGCTCTACGAGCCGGTTGACCGCGAAACGCTTCTTTATTACCAGGAAGCCAAGGATGGTCAGATCCTCGAGGAAGGAATCAATGAGGCCGGATCCATGAGCTCCTTTATCGCGGCCGGAACCTCCTATGCGACGCACGGCATCAACATGATTCCCTTCTACATTTATTACTCCATGTTTGGTTTTCAGCGTGTGGGGGATCAAATGTGGCTGGCCGGCGATATTAAGGCGAAGGGCTTCTTACTGGGAGCTACCGCGGGCCGGACGACGCTCAATGGTGAAGGGCTTCAGCATCAGGACGGGCACGGGCACTTGATTGCCAGCACGATTCCGACGCTCTACACCTACGACCCCGCGTTTGCTTACGAAATCGCCGTGATCATCGAGGACGGCATCAAACGGATGTACAAAGACGGTGAAGAAATTTTCTATTACATCACGCTGTACAACGAAAATTATCCGATGGCTGAAATGCCCGCGGGAAGCCGGGAAGGAATTTTGAAGGGTCTTTACAAATTCCGTGAAGGCGGTCCGGGAAAACACAAAGTCCAGCTTTTCGGAAGCGGCCCGATCATCCGCTCGGCTCTCAAAGCTCAGCAGATTCTTGCTGAAAAGTATCAGGTGTCCGCGGATGTTTGGAGCGCGACGAACTATAAACAGCTCCGCACCGAGGCCTTGAATTGCCGCCGCTGGAACATGCTGCACCCCGGTGAAAAGCCGCGCAAATCGTATCTGGAAAAGACCGTCGAAAAAGAGAAGGGCGTTTTCGTCGCGGTTTCCGACAACATGAAAATCATACCGGATCAGGTAGGCCCCTGGATCCCGGGCGGGCTTTTTACGCTGGGAACAGACGGTTTCGGCAGAAGCGATACGCGGGAAAACCTGAGGCGCTTTTTTGAAGTCGATGCCGAATGCACGGTGATTGCCTGTTTGTATGCCCTTGCTCAGAAAGGCGAAATTCCTGCCAAGACCGTGAGTCAGGCGATCAAAGATCTGGGCGTCAATCCGGAAAAAGTATTCCCCATTTGCCTATAATTCCAACCGCTTAAGTAAAGAGGAAAGAGACATGGATATCAGAATACCAAGGCTTGGTGAAGGCGCCGACAACGGCACCGTGATCAGTTTGTTCGTGAAAGAGGGCGACAAGGTTGAAAAAAACCAGACCATCCTGGAGCTCGAAAACGAAAAAGCTGTCGCGCCCATTCCTGCCTCTGAGGGCGGAGTGGTCTCCAAGGTTCATGTGAAAGTCGGGGACCGGGTTTCTGTGGGACAGCTCGTGCTCACGCTTTCGGGCGGAGCTTCATCGGCCCAGCCGGCATCCGCTTCTCAGCCTGCTCCCAGGCCAGCGCAGGCTCCTGTGCAGGCGGCTCTGCCGGCCGTCGCAGCGCCTGTCTATGCTGCTCCTGCGCCGATGCCTGCTGCTCCTGCGCCGTTCGCTTACCAGAGCGCCCTCGGGATCGCTCCTCCTGCCGCACCTTCGGTGCGCAAAATCGCCCGTGACCTCGGAATCGATTTAGGCCGCGTCCGCGGAAGTGAATCCGGAGGACGTATCGTGCTCGCGGATCTCAGGGACTACATTCAGTATCTTCAGGCGGCGGCTTTCTCCGCGGCAGCAGCGCCCCAGGCCGCACAGGCGCCCGCTTCGGTACCGGCGAAACCCGCCGCAGAGTCGATTGATTTTTCCAAGTGGGGTCCCGTCACCAAGAAGCCTCTGACCTCGCTTCGCAAGAAAATCGCCGAAAAAATGCAGGAATCATGGAACGCCATACCGCACGTCACGCAGAATGACGAAGTGGACGTTACGGACATCATGCAATGGACCAAGGCTTACGGGCCCGCGTATGAAAAGCAGGGTGCGAAGCTGACCCTGACGGCGCTCATTCTCAAAGCCTGCGTTCACGCCTTGAAAAAATTCCCGGTTTTCAATTCAAGCCTCGACGAGGCGACCGGCGAACTGGTTTTCAAAGAGTACTATCATTTGGGCGTCGCTGTTGATACCGAGCAGGGCCTGATCGTGCCTGTGCTTCGCGATATCGACAAGAAAAGCCTTTTTGAGATTTCTAGAGAGTTGGGAGAAATCGCTGAAAAAACCCGCCAGCGCAAGGTTTCTCTTGAGGAGCTGAAGGGCGGAACGTTTACAATTTCCAACCTCGGCGGCATCGGGGGCCAGCATTTCACACCGATTGTCAATCGGCCGGAAGTTGCGATCCTCGGCGTGTCGCGCGGTGTCCTCAAGCCGGTCATCCGCAGCCAAAAGCTCGATCAGCGCGTTCTGATGCCGGTGTCTCTGTCATACGATCACCGCGTCATTGACGGAGCTGACGGCGCGCGGTTTGTTCGAGAAATCGCCAAAGCCATCGAAGGTTTCCCCGAATCCGAAATCAAGCTCGGCGGCGCAGCCGCAAAAAAATCTGAAGAACCTGCGAAGGCCAAAACTGAAAAGGTCAAGGCTGCCGCGGGGAAAGGAAAGAGATGAATCCGATCCAGACTGATATCGTCGTTTTAGGCGCCGGACCCGGCGGGTATGCGGCGGCTTTTTATGCCGCTGACAAGGGCAAGAAAGTTATCCTTGTCGAAAGGGAAAACCGCCTTGGCGGCGTGTGTTTGAACCGCGGCTGCATTCCCTCCAAGACACTTCTTCACGGCACCAAACTGATCAAGGAAGCGCGCGAGTCCGAGTTTCGCGGCATCACGTTCGGTGAGCCTAAAATCGATCTAGCGAAAATGCGCTCGTGGAAGGAGTCGATCATCGAAAAGCTTAGCGGCGGCATCCGCAGTCTTGCGGCCCGGCGCAGTGTCGAGATTATGACGGGAAGAGGCTACTTCGAGGACTCCAAGACTCTGCGTGTCGAAACTGCCGAAGGGCAGAAATTTATCCAGTTTGATAAGGCCATCATCGCGGTGGGTTCCAAGCCCGCGATGCCTGCCGCCTTTGACTTGGGTAATCCCCGCATCATGACCTCCACCGAAGCGCTTGAGATCGAGGAAATTCCGCAGGATCTTCTCATCGTGGGCGGCGGTTATATCGGGCTTGAGCTTGGAACTGTTTATGCCACGCTGGGAAGCCGCATCGTGCTGGTTGAGGCGATGGATGCGATTTTGGCAGGAGCTGATCCGGATCTTGTGAGGCCGGTTGCAAAATACGCGCATGAGCATTTCAAGGAAGTCCGGGTCAAGACGAAGGTACTGAAGATGGCCACGCATAAGAAGCAGATCCAGGTGGTCATGGACGTCGACGGCCAGAAGAAAGAGGAACTCTATGACCGTGTGCTCGTGTCGGTCGGACGCGCCTCGAACTCCGCAGATCTGGGCCTGAAGAACACAAAAGTCCAGGTCGATGAGAAGGGATTCATCAAGGTCAATGAGCATCAGCAGACCTCGGATGAATCCATCTACGCAGTGGGCGATTGCGTCGGAGGCGTGCTGTTGGCTCACAAAGCTTCGAAAGAAGCCCGAATTGCGGTCGAGGTCATTACCGGAGAAACCAGCGTGTTCGAATCGCTGATTCCGGCGGTGGTTTTTACGGATCCCGAAGTTGCCTGGTGCGGTGTGACCGAAAGCGAAGCCCGCAAAAAAGGCGTTGCTGTGACGACGGTAAAATTCCCCTGGGGTGCTTCCGGAAGAGCGCTGACCTTTGACCGTCCTGATGGTATGACCAAACTGGTGGTCGATCCCGAGACCGAACGGATACTCGGGGTGGGAATTGTGGGACACGGAGCCGGAGAGCTGATCTCGGAAGGTGTGCTTGCCATTGAGATGGGCGCGACGGTGTCGGATTTGGCGTCATGCGTTCATCCTCACCCGACGCTTTCCGAAACCTTGATGGAAAGCGCCGAAATGTTTTTTGGCCATGCGACCCACTCTTTCTCTCGCTCTCAGCACAAAGAAGAATCGGCGGAACCTCAGCACGCCTCATAGGCATTTGCAGGCCGGCGAAGTTTCGAAAAGGCTCCGGATCATTTCCGGGGCCTTTTTTTCTTGGACGCCGTCCCGGCGATTTGTCATAATCCGCGCATGGCAGACGAAGAGCTTGTCCATAAAAAATGCGTGCCCTGCAAAGGTTTGACCCAGCCCCTCAGCCGGGATGCAGCCGAGAAATTTCTCCGGGATGTTCCGGGCTGGGACCTCGAAGGCGGCGAGATTCGCAGAACCTTCCGTTTTAGGAACTATTACGAGACCGTGTCGTTTATCAACGCTGCGGCCTGGATCGCCCATCAAGAAGATCATCATCCGGATATTTCATTTTCTTACCGGCAATGCACGGTGCGTCTGACGACTCATGCGATCCGAGGTCTCTCTGAAAATGACTTCATCTGTGCCGCAAAAATCAACCGTCTGCTTCCCGCGGACCCTTCGGAGTCTTCCCGTGAGCCTTAAAGCATTTCTTTTGGCGGCTGCTCTCGGGCTGTCGTTGAGTTCGTCAGCCGCGGCCGAGGTTCAGAGCCTGGCGGTTGAATACCAAGACGGCCCGGACGTGCTCGAAGGCTACCTGGCCTATGACGATGCTTTCCAAGGCGAGCGTCCCGCAGTGATTGTGATCCATGAGTGGAAGGGTTTGGGCGATTACGCAAAGCGCCGCGCAGACATGCTGGCCCGCATGGGTTATCTGGCTTTTGCCGCGGATATGTACGGCCGCGGACAGCGGGCGGCCGATCACGCGGAAGCGGCAAAGCTCGCAGGCCTCTACCTTGGCGACCGAAACAAAATGCGCTCGCGCGCGAAGGCCGCTCTGGATTATGTTCGAGATCATCCGCTGTCGGCCGATTCCAGAATTGCGGCGATCGGATATTGTTTCGGCGGCACGGCCGCTTTGGAAATGGCTCGTGCCGGAATGAAGCTCAGCGGCGCGGTAAGCTTTCACGGCGCCTTGAACACTCCCTTGCCCGCAGGCAAGGCTCAGGCGGTCCCGGCGAAGGTGCTTGTTTTTCATGGAAGTCAGGATGCCTTTATCCCGCAGGAAGACATCGCCGCTTTCCAAAAAGAAATGACGGAAGCCGGCGCCGATTGGCAGTTCGTGGCCTTTTCTCAGGCCGTTCACAGCTTTACAGTCCGGGAAGCGGGGGATGACCCTTCCACGGGGATGGCTTATAACCGGGAGGCCGACGAGCGTTCCTGGAATATGCTGAAACTTTTTCTTCAAGAAATTTTCTCATTTCCCCGATGAAACGGGACCTTCAAAAACTCCAGCAGCAGTCCTTCGATCTGCTCGTGATCGGCGGCGGAATCAATGGCGCGGCTGCCGCGCATTTGGCGGCCATTCGCGGACTCAAAACTGCGCTGATCGAGAAGAATGATTTTGCATCGGGGACCTCCAGTAAATCCTCCAAGCTGATGCACGGAGGCATCCGCTATCTGGAAAATTTCGAGTTCGGGCTGGTTCGAGAAGCCCTGCATGAGCGGGCTTTCCATACTGAAAAACTCGGGCATTTGGTACGGCCGATGCCGTTTGTGATCCCTGTCTATGACGGTGATCGGAGGCCTCTTTGGATGATGAAGGCAGGTGTTCTTCTCTATGACCTTTTGGCCGGATCCAAAAACATCGGACGCCGTCAGATGCTGAACCGCGAGACGCTTTTGAGGGCGGAGCCTGGACTTAACCCGGAGGGTTTGCGCGGCGGAGTCCTCTACTATGACGCGCTTATGGATGACGTTCGGGTCTGCCTCGAGAACTTGCTGGAGGCCGGGGCGAGGGGAGCTGTTTTAGCCAACTACGTGGAGGCCTGCGGTTTTATTAAGAAAGACGGAATTGCCGAGGGAGTTCGGGCCCGTGACCGCCTGCACCCGCAAAGTCCCGCTTTTGAAATACGTGCTCGTCATATCGCGGTTTGCGGCGGCGCATGGACGGATTCGATCCTGCAGATGGACGAACCCGGACTTTCGCCCAAAGTAAGACCTACCAAGGGCGCGCACATGATCATTGATCAGAAAATTTCAGATCGGGCCATGCTGATTCCGGCCCGCCGGGATAAGAGAATTTTCTTTGTCATTCCTTGGAAGACCGGGACCATGATCGGAACTACCGACACGGATTACTCGGGTTCTCCGGACGATGTGAAGGCGGACGATGAGGATGTGAACTATCTCCTCGAGGAGACGCGGCGCGTTTTTCCATCGCTGGCCCTGAGCCGCCAAGATGTCCGCATCACCTTTGCGGGACTCCGGCCGCTTCTTAAAAACGAGGGGACGGCTTCAAAAATCTCGCGGGAGCATGAAATTTTTCAATCGGCTTCCCGTGTGTTTTATATCGCAGGCGGAAAATATACGACCTACCGCTCGATTGCCGAAGATTTCGTGGGCCGGCTTGCTCAGGGCCCGACGATCGAACACTTTTTCAGTGAACCTCTCACGGAGCCGCCCGAGACGCTCGGGGAGAGCTGTGGTGTGACAGCGGAAACGGCCGCCTACCTTGCGGGTCTGTACGGAAGCAGACTGAGCGCTGTCATGGCTTTATGCCAGAATGACCCTGCGCTAAAAGCAAGAATTCACCCGGCCCATCCGGCGATTCTAGCCCAGGCGGTATATGCCCGGGAGAATGAAATGGCCCAGACGGTCGACGATCTCATCTTCAGACGTCTCATGCTGGGTTATGTTCCCGGTCTACCGCGTGACTTTTACCCTGCTGCCCGCGAGAAGCTCAGCCGCATGGGTTTTTCTCTAAACACTTGATGAGTATATCTTTAAGACAATCCTGGAAACTTCTATATTTCTCCTGAAAAAAACCCTATTTTTTTAAAGAAAAGCTTGTAAAACAGGCCGGAGGAGCTTATAGTTACACACATATTAAAATGATTGATAAAGTATAAAACATTTTCAATCTCGAGGTGGTTCATGAACACAGTGATGAGTCCCAAGTTCTTCCTCTCACTTTCTCTTCTCCTCGTTCTTGCCCGCAGTCCTGAGGCAACAGCGGCCGAGTACACCTACATGAAAGCGCAAGGCTACCAACCTGTCATCAGTCTTGAAAAGGCCGCAGAAAGACTCCAAAGCGCCGTTCGAAATTCTGAAGAGGGTCTGCTGAAGCATGAGGGAACAGGCCGAAAGACCACTCTCGAAAAATCCTCCCAAGGACAGGCGCAAGTCCAGGCACAGGAGTGATCGAGGTCCTGAATATTTCAGGATTTCATCGGCTCTCTTCTGAGCAGAAAGCGGCCGAATTCTTCGGCTGGAATTTTGCGCCGTACGGACTCATTTTCCGCCAAGAAACCCGGAAGTGAAGACGGATTTTCTGAAGAACTTCATGTTCAGTGCCCGTAATTCCCGCCGCGTCAGTTCAGCCGCTTGAAAGAATCCCCCAAAAGATTTTTCCTCATGATTTGTCCAGAGCTGCTCGCTGAGAGAAAATTGATCCGATAGGATGCGGTCCCGCAGGGCGTCGAGCACGAGACTCTTGTCATACCGAGAACTTTCGCCGCCCGGTAATACGGCTTTTCCTTCAGGCCGTCATGCCTTAAAATACCGAAATTTCCCTAAGGAGCGTGCCATGAGTGATTCCCGAACGACAGTGAGTGAGCTGCGGCGCATTGTCCGCCGATTCATCGAGGAAAGAGATTGGATGCAGTTTCATTCTCCCAAAAACATCGCGATGTCGATCGCGATTGAAGCCGCTGAGCTGATGGAGCACTTTCAATGGACTTTCGCGGCCAAGCCCGAGGAGAAACATCTTGGCATGGACCGCACCAAAATCGAGGATGAAATTGCGGACATTGCTGTCTATGTTTTAGACTTCTGCGAGGTGATGGGGATCGACCTGTCGGGTGCCGTGCGCCGCAAAATGATTCAAAACCGCAAGAAATACCCGGCGGCGCAAGTCCGGGGAAAGACTCACAAATACACGTATTATCAAGCACTGTCCCGTGAAAAAAAATCCGAGAAGCCGGGGAAAAAGAAGCGGCCCTCCGAGCGCCGCTCCCGCTGAATAGGGTCTTGGACGGGAGTGCGGCCCGTGTTATCATAGCCGCCCCAATGCCGATGCACTCACCGCAGCAACGAACCAAAGGATAGATTATGGCTTTTGAAATCGACACGGCGAGCGACGCCCTGAGACAGAAGACGATCGAGACGGCGAAGCGGCACAAAGCTTCATGGATCGAGCTTGGCCAGTATCTCTTCACCATTCACCGTGACAAAGCCTTCAAATCCTGGGGGTTTCTCAGTTTCGAGACCTACTGCGTCAAAGAGCTTGGAAT
>VFQY01000134.1 GCA_018883425.1 Candidatus Omnitrophota bacterium
GTTCAGGAAGCAAGGCTTTAAGCGCATGACCGGACTTAAAGTCGGAATCATCGGTTCCGGATACGTCGGGCTCGTTACGGGGGCCTGTCTTGCTCACTTAGGCCATGACGTTCTCTGCGTAGACAATGATCCCAAAAAGCTTGCGGCTCTTCGAAAAGGCCAGGTGCCGATCTATGAGCCCGGTCTAGCAGAAATGATCAGCGGCTGCAAAAAAAAGAAGAAGTTGGCCTTCACGTCTTCAATTGCAGAAGCGGTTCGGCATTCGGAAGTTATTTTCATCTGTGTCAATACGCCGCCTCGGGATGACGGGGGCGCTGACCTTTCTTATGTCGAAAATGTTTCCCGCGAAATCGCCAGGAATCTTCGCCAATACTGCCTTGTGGTCGAAAAAAGTACGGTGCCCGTACAAACAGGCGAGCGGGTTTTCAAGACCATCCGCGAAAACCACAGACGCAAAGTGGATTTTGACGTCGCATCGAATCCCGAGTTTCTCCGTGAAGGTTCGGCTATTTCCGATTTCCTTCATCCAGACCGCATCGTCATCGGTGTTTCCAGCAAACGGGCTGAAGATATTCTTAGGAAGCTTTACGCGCCCATCAAGGCACCGCTCGTGGTTACCGACATCAAAAGCGCGGAAATCATCAAGCATGCTTCGAATTCGTTTTTGGCAGCAAAAATTTCGTTCATCAATATGGTGGCAAGAATCTGCGACGCCGCGGGCGCTGATGTTGAACAGGTCGCCAAGGGCATGGGGCTGGATCCAAGGATCGGCGCAAGCTTTCTCAAAGCGGGGATAGGCTTCGGCGGGTTCTGCTTTCCGAAGGATCTCGCGGCCTTTTATCACATGTCGAAACTCCTCGGCGCGCCCTTTCATTTGCTCAAGGAAGTGCTCGAGATTAATGAGGGTCAGAAGCAGTACTTTCTGCAGCTCATCGAGCGGGTCCTCTGGAATTTACGCGGCAAGACTATCGCGATTCTCGGCCTCGCTTTCAAGGGCGACACCGACGACATGCGCTTCGCACCCTCGATCGATATTATCGCAAGCCTCCAAAAGGAAGGGGTTCGCATACGGGCTTACGATCCCCAAGCCTCGGCGAAAGCTAAGGGAATCCTCAAGAAGGTGACCTTCGTGAAGTCAGCCTATGCGGCCTGCCAAGACGCAGATGCTGTTGCCGTTCTTACAGACTGGAAAGAGTTTAAGACTCTGGATCTCAAAAAAATCCGTAAGCTTCTCAAACAGCCCATCATGTTCGACGGAAGAAATATCTTTGATCCGGAACAGATGAGAGCATCCGGTTTCGACTATTACGGAATCGGAAGAAACAGCAAGGTCTAGGTTTTCTTATGACGGAAGGCGTCGTTCTAATAACAGGAGGAGCCGGGTTCATCGGCTCAAATCTGAGCGATCACTTTATCGCGCGGGGATTTAAAGTTGTCTGTGTCGATAATTTCTTGACCGGAAGCCGATCGAACATTGAGCATCTGAGCGGTCATCCGGCTTTCGAGCTGATTGAGCAAAACGTCAGCGACCGGATCGATTATCAAGGGCGTGTTGATTATGTTCTCCATTTTGCTTCTCCGGCCAGTCCCATTGATTATCTGCAGCACCCGATCCCGACCCTCAAAGTCGGCGCCCTTGGAACGCACAATGCGCTGGGTCTTGCCAAAGCGAAGAAAGCTGTGTTTTTGCTCGCCTCGACGTCGGAAGTCTACGGCGATCCGCTCGTTCACCCGCAGAAGGAATCCTATTGGGGCAATGTTAATCCCGTCGGGCCGCGCGGAGTTTATGACGAGGCTAAGCGCTTTGCTGAAGCGATGACAATGGCCTATCACACCTACCACGGTCTGGATGCCAAGATCATCAGAATCTTCAACACCTATGGGCCGCGAATGCGCCCCAGGGACGGCCGGGCAATTCCGGAATTTATTGCCGCCTGTCTCAAGAGTGAACCCCTTCCTGTATTCGGGGACGGCAGTCAAACCCGGAGTTTCTGCTATATCAGCGATCTCATCGCGGGGATTCATCATGTTCTTTTTTCGAAACTGAACGAGCCCGTCAATCTTGGAAATCCCAAGGAAATGACCATCTTGGATCTGGCTCAGACCATCATCCGCATGACCGGGAGCCGAAGTAAGATTGACTACCGGCCCTTGCCCGTGGATGACCCGAAGGTGCGCCGCCCCGACATCAGCAAAGCTCGCGAGGCTTTCGGGTGGGAACCCAAGGTTGATCTTGAAACGGGCTTGCGGTCCACGATTGATTACTTCAGAGGCCGGGTGCAGGCCTCGGTATAAAGCCGATCGCGTTGCCCGGAGCATTTCACCAACCGCATATCTCGCAAGACGGTGCTCCTATGAACGTTAACCCAGCCGGTACGGGTTCAGCTCGCGTCCTGATGTTCATTCTCGCTCTGGCTCTGACCTTGCGCCTTTGGGGCATTAACTTCGGACTGCCTTATCTCTATCATGCCGACGAACCCATCGTTGTGAATCATGCGTTGGCCTACGGGACAGGGGATTTAAATCCTCATTTCTTCAGAATCCCACCGCTAACCAGTTATCTGCTCTTTGCTGTTTACGGCTGTTTTTATGCCGCTGGGCTAGCCGTCGGAGCTTGGCAGAACACTGCCCAGTTCTCGCACTTTTTCTTGCAAGACCCGACAGCGTTTTATCTGGCCGCAAGAATTCTTTTCGGAGCGGTCATGGGCACAGCCGGCGTTTATGCTCTCTACGCGCTCATGTTACGGCATTTTGATGAAAGGTCAGCCATACTGGGGGCTCTTCTATTGTCCTGCTCCTTTCTCCATGTCCGGGATTCCCATTACATTTATGCCGATATTCCGATGCTGACCGCCGGTCTCTGCGCGTTCAGCTTCATCCTGAAAGTTGCGGAGGACCCCAGCCGAAGGACGCACCTGCTAGCCGCAACGCTTTTGGGAATAGCCTGCGCATTCAAATACAATGCGGCAGCCTTTGCCATACCCTACATTGCGGCGCTGTCCATGAATACCTCCTGCGGCTGGAGCAAAAAACTTCAAAGAGCCGCTGAGGCGGGTTTGACTTCTCTCGCCGTTTTTGCGGTTCTCAACCCTTACGCGCTCCTCGATTGGCGCTTTTTTTTATCCGAACTTCATGCGGAAGGCCAGGCACGTCTCGCAGGGACACCGCTTCTGCATCATTTTACATACTCGCTTGCGGGGTCTCTTGGGTGGCCGCAAATTGTGCTCGGATTTCTAGGCTTTATGTTGACTCTGCTGGCGCAGGACCGTGCACGCAGCCGCAAAGTTTTGATCACGGGTATCTTCATCGGTGCGTACTATGTCATTCTGATAAAAGCCGGGCAGCCGTATGACCGCTATGTCCTGCCGATAGTTCCTTTCATCACCCTCCTTGCGGCGATAGGCATACTCGAGAC
>VFQY01000054.1 GCA_018883425.1 Candidatus Omnitrophota bacterium
CTTTTAAGGATTGGAATAATCTGCTCTTCGGTGAATCTTTTGCGTGGCATGAGAACCTCCTAAATACTGCCTTTTTACACCCGGAGATTCTACTTTTCAACTGATTGATTTCTGGGGTGGAGCGCATGTCCACGAACATTCTGCGACTGTGGACGAAAAGGATTGCAAAATTATTCTGCACGGCAAGAAAATGAACCGGCCTAAAGAACTTTTAGCGGAACGCGAAACGGAAATCGGCAAGGTCTCACTTTACCGCCTTCCAGAGTTTCAAAAAGTCACCGTTGGAGACCTTCATTTAAGACATCTTGATGAGGGATATCGAGGGCTTATTCCGCCCATTGCGCGCAGTATTTTGCTGCCGCAAGGCATTGTTATTGATCTTGGGCATGGTTTTAAAACTATCCGTGACCGTAGCGATCTTAAGGACAAAAATAATTTGATGCCTGTGATTGAGGAAGCGGTCCGGCAAATGACCCTTGAAGCGATTGTAAGGCTTTTCTCTCTTAAGGGGTTGGATGTGGAAGTGCTGCCGTATGATTATTTTTCACATTTTGCATCATATCCCATACCTCATCGCGTTGAGCAGGACGGAAGAGGTATCGGAGAAAATCAGCCGATAGATTACAGCTATTACTCAAATGACGAAAGCCGGTTCGGAATGCTGCTGGTGTCTGTGCCATTCATCAAAATCAAGGGTGAGAAATATTCACTTCATAGTGTGCTGCAAATTCTTCACGATCCATCTCATGCGGAGTTTTCATTTACTGATCTGCCTAGCGAGCTCCAAGAGGTGTTTCAGCGGAAGCGGTTCGATCAGGAATTGTCCGCCGCTCAAGGAATGGAAACAATGAGAACGAGGAGAGATTCACCCTCGCGTTTTCGCCGCTCACTTAATGAATTCGAGGACAGGGAAATTCCTTCCGATGCGGACCGCTCTCGATATGGAGCTTATCTCGCCTATAATCAATTTATGAAGGAGACGATGCGTGAAGCTTACCGGCTTGCATTCGGTAGTGAAAAGGATGTGCGTATATCCTTTTACAGAAGTGGTGATAGGTCTCTCGGTCACGCCCTTCAGGGACAGACTCGGATTGGGAGGAACTTGGCGCTATTTGGAAATGAGTCAGCCGCATGGAAAAGAATTCTGGATGATGCAGCTTCAACTCATGAAGAATACCTGTTTTGGAAAGCAAGTCTTGAAACGAATTATCATGAGCTAGTTCATTTGGGAGAAAAGCCTTCGGAAGCTGCCGATGCAGTTGAAGCAGAATGGACACACCATCCCGCTTTCCGGGCAAAAGAACTCCAAGTGATTGAGAGCGGGCTTGCGGGAATGAATTCTCTGGAGATCCGGAGAAACGAGACGAGGCGAATTTTCCAGGGCCTAGGAGCAATTTCCGCAAATCTAGAAACTTTTGGCGCATACTTGGAAGGTCAATCACCGCGGGTTCGCCGGAGCGCTGATCGACGTTCAGAGTTGCGGATCGATGAGGATGCGTGGAACGCAGCCGCAGACACCGTTATTGAGGTTTTGAATCCGGAGGCAACTACAAAACTGGGCCGATCAGAGGCGAGAAATATTTATGAAATTTCAACCTTCGATTTAGACCGGTTCATGGATGCCATTCTACAACGGTGGGCTATTCGCCTCAAACAAGGAATAGGGACAGAAGAAAATCTTTTCGTTGCTAAAGCGGCTCTGGAAGAAAGCGGCAAACTGATTGAGCATCTCCGCGCGTTGCGTGGAAGTTTACCGCAAGGCACCATTACGATCGGTCTTCGATTAACCGGCCGAAATAACTCTTCATTTCTTGCCCAACTCTTTAAGGTTTTACAAGGCGAATCACAAAACGCGGAAATTCTCGCCGAAGCTGGCACGGTTAAAAAGTTGCTGACGGGAGAGGCTGCAGGTAATGTGGCTGTCCGATCCGTGTTGCCAGCGGATTGGCAGCGAGGCTTTAAAGCATTAAGAAGCCAACAGGGAGTCGTGCCGGTCGCTTTAGACGATCAGTTCATGAATGAAAAGATGGAAGGAATGTTTAATGGGGCGTCATTGAACTGGGGAGAAACAAAACCGCAAGGAATGGTGCATGACTTTGGGGAGTTATTGTTCGCTGCCGCCCTGGTTGAAATGGCTAAAATATTTTCTGATCCGAAGCACAAAGACGAACTCTTGCGTCTTAAATCCGATTCAAAAGCGACTGCAGAATATTTGAGAGCTCAATTGCTCGATCGCCTCGCTGCCCTTGACTACCCGCAGGATATGTTTACTTATGGCGAGAATGGCTACTTGACCATACAAGGCGTTATTGCTAATGCTTTCCTGGAATTCAAAGCCGAACTCCTCATCAATCAGGCCGCTTAGGCAAGACCCAGGCCGCAGGGGACAGTCCCCACTGGGGACAGGGCTAGACGGAAAGGGCTCTCAATGGAGTGGTCTGCCGGGCGATGCCCCCGCTTCGGGCGGCCAGCGTTCGGCACTTCTCGGTCGTTATTTATCATCGAAAAAGTATGTCGTTGTGAAGACTGACCGATTCGAGGCTCTTCCGGTTTTATCGTCAAGACGCATGTCCGCGGATGTTTCCTTGCCTTCGATTGGATATGCTGCCTAGTGAGCCGCCCTGGACTCGAAGCTGAATCCGCCCAGCATCAATCTGCCGATGAGTGGGATGCCGTCCTCTGCGAGGGGGACAGCAACTCCCTGGGCCGAGGGATTCGATGTTTCGCTGGCGACCAGCGTTCTCGTGCACAGCTCACGTCAAATCCTGCCGCTTTGAAAACAATGATAGCGTTTGAGCGTTATTGCTATTTCATCTTTATCTAATTTCCTTCCTCTCCTTTAAGCTTCCTTATCTTATGCGAATATTCTTTATAAAGACCTATTCCTATCGGTTTTTTTTAAAAAGGCGACGCGATGATCAAGCAATCTAAAAAAATCATCCACAGGGCTTTGTCTGTTCTGCTGATCGCCGTTTTTTTGCTCAGCGAAAACGCCGTTGCCCAGCCCTTTCCTGCCGTCACCCCAGCGGTTCCGGATACGTCCTTACATTCGCCGACAGAGGGGTTCGTGGTTCCGCCCGGTCTCGGTTCGATTCAAGAGTACTTTAAGGCTTCTGAGAATGCGCCGTTTGTGTTGTTAATTCAGGATGCGCATGCGGTCATTGATGCCCAGCACAGCATCCAATCGTTGATCGGTTATATCCAGAAGCACTATGGTGTGAAGCTTATCGCCGTCGAAGGAGGCGCCGGCAAAATGGATACGACGCTTCTTCACACGTATCCTGATGATTTCATCAAGAGGCAGGTTTTTGAGCGTTACCTCAAACGGGCGGAGGTTTCGGGGATTGAAATGGCAGCGGTGCTTAATTCACAAAGGGGGACGTATTACGGGATTGAGGATTGGGAGCTGTATGAGCTCAATTACGCGGCCTATTTGCGCGTTCATGAAACCCGCGAAGACGTCCAGCAAATTCTGAGACAATTCCGCGGAGAGATGGACCGCTGGCGCCGAGAACTCTACACGCCTGAGTTGAACGAGTTTCATGAGAGACTGCAGGCTTTTGAAGAAGACCGCGCGCATCTTCTCGAGTTTCTTAAGTACCTGACACGAGTCAATCGCGTTCCTAGCATCGGTTACGAACATTTAGCCCCTTTAATGGAATCCGCCGCTAAAGATGAGTCTGAGGAAGAGATAAAAAACATCAATGCTTCTGTGCGCTCTATGGCCGAGTCGTTCCGGAGGGGCTATTTCTCTCGGATCCCCCGCGAAGTACAGATGGAATTTAACCAAAAAAACCAGGCGCACAAAACAGGTCAAATGGAGGACGGTGCGTTTCTAAAATACATCGTTGAGGTGGGTAAAAGTGTCGGTCTTGAGCCCAAGCTGCCGCTTTTGTTGCGCGATCTTGTGGGGCAGGCCGAGACTCTTTCGATGATCAGAGGCACACGTGTTTTCGATGAGCTTAAGCAATATCTTGAGGAGACAGAAAACAAGCTGCTCGGTTCTGTAGAGCAGCGAAACCTCGCAGATAAGTTCAAGAAACTGCGTCTTCTTGAGAATTTGGTTAAGCTCGAACTCATACGCGATGACTGGGAGAAACTGAACGCATCGCCCTTACCGGAAAATTGGCGCACGCGTCTTGGAGATTCTCTTGCGCCGGCGATGGATTATTACAGAGTTGCCCTGCAGAGAGATGCGGCATTTAAGCGTAATTTGGCGGATCAAATGAGGCGCGAAAAGACCCGTTCGGCGATTGTTCTCGCCGGCGGTTTTCATACCGTCGGCTTCATCGATGCACTGAAGGCCGAAGGTTATTCATACGCTGTCATTACGCCCAAAATCGAGTCGCTTGACGGGCATGAGGCTTATGATGATGTGATGCAGGGCCGTCTCTCTTATGCGGACAATCTCGAAACCACGCTTTACGATGCTTTCATGCGGCATGCTTCGCTTCAAATGGTTAGCGATTTGGATCAGTCCGGCTACCAGCGCGTGCTCAAAGTGTGGCGCGATGAAGTCATTCGTGCGTTGGCGTCGGAAGGCCGGATTCGCGAGGCGGGGAAATATACCCGGTACATAGACCGTCTGACGAGGGTTTTTCATGAAAAGTTCGAGGGTGCTCAGCGCGCACCTGTCACACGCGAGCAAATTCTTGCTGCTATCGAAGAGGAAATGGGACGGTTTCAGGAAACTACGGTCAAGGAGGTTTGGGAGGAATTTCAGATGCAGATTGATCAAATCGGGCAAAGCCTTCGGGCTTTAGCGGCCCGTGGTGATTTGTCGGCGGGATCGAATCGTGAATCCATCCGCCAAGCACTTCGTAGCCCGACTGCGACGCTTAATACCCCCAGAGTAGTCTTTATCCCGAATCTTCGTTTAGCTTATCCCAATCGCAGGGAACGTGGAAGGCGGCGTGAAGAGCCCTTACGGCCCGAGGCAGGCGCCGTCCGCTCCGAGATGCGCATGAAGATTCCTCAAGAATTCAGTCAGGTTACAGAGACGAATCGAACCGAGGTGGGGCGAGGAATCCAGTCATTTCTAAAAGAAGCCGTTGCTCAGAGAAAAAATGACGATGTTCTTGTAGCCTGGTATCTGTCGCAGGCCCTTAACAGCGATGGCCAGAAAGATAATCTCTATAGCGATGAGCGTCTGTCTGAGTTCTTTGAGGCGTTTCAAGATGCGCCCCGACTCAAAGCGCTCATTCTTGATGGCTGGATCTTTTCCGAATTTGAGAGCGTTCCAGCCTGGCACCCTTTGCTGGCCGAACTCTTCTCAACCTATAGTTCTTTCCTCAGCCAGGCCGGTGAATACTATTCTAGTGAAGATGCCGGCATTTTATATGCTTTGGCGATTCGACACATCGAATCCTCAGAGTTTATTCAGAGGATGCGGACTTCCGATGTGAGGGGAGAATTCAAGGCGAGGTATCGGAGAAATTATAATGTCGACAATCCGATTGCCATGGTACGAATTTCTGGTGGGTACGAGCTTTTCGATAAAGAGAAGACTCCGCGCGCGGAGTCTTTCAAGGTTCTTGAATTTGCAAACAAGGAAAATCCCGACAAGCTGGGTGCAAAGCTGTTCCGCGTAAGGGAAACGACATATTCTTCGCAGAAGCCGGCGGATGCTCTGCGCACGCGCGAACCCGCAGAGGGTCTCTACGCACCCGATTGGACGAATGATCCCTCCGTCTGGACAGCGCGAGTCAGAGATTCGATTGTCGAGCTCATCGGGAAGCTTCGGGCTGAAGGGATCCAGAGTATGGCTATCGGCGAAGGCGGTATCTTCAAGGGAACAATGGTCAACGACACGGATCTGGACACTAATCTGTTCATCGTGGGTGAACCTGATGAGCCGATTCGTCAGAGAATTGAAGCAAGTTTCTCGAGTATTCTCGAGGCTAAAGGTGTGAAGCTGAGCGAGGCGCCCCGCCTGGTTTTTATAGCGCCGGATAGTGAGACTGTCAGCTATGAAATACGGCGCGACGAAAGAGGTGTTTTTATCGTAACTCCCACGGGGCAAACGAGTTTTCATTACAAAATGATGAAGACGGAGTCGATTACTGTCAATCTGTCAAACGGAAGCGCGGCAGTGCAGCTGCCGTCTAGAATCCAGGCGGGGCTGAAAAATATTCTGATCAATTTCGGTTCGAAGGCCTACCAATCCGGAGTTCGCCTAGCGCTTCAGGAGCTGTCCTTGACACAGAGGCTGGAGCCGGGAGTGCGAATTATTTCCCGAAGTCCCGCGGTACAGACCGTTTCAGAGGATTTAGACGCTCGGAAATCCGCGGACCTTTTATTGAACTTGTTCGGAAAAGAAAATCTTCCGAAAGATTCCAGTGACGTTGACAAAATCCGGAATCTGGAAAACTTTCTTGAGGGGGCATTGAGGGAGATGGATCGCCTGGCAGCCGCAGTAGAAAATACCCTGATGAGACGGATCGAGAAAGATCTAACGGCGCTTGCCGCAAATCTGGCCCAGGAAGGTGTCGAGAATCCGAAGGCTGAGATAGCAAATGTGCTTCGGCAGCTTGCCGAACCGCCCACAGAGGATACAGCAGAATGGTCCAAACTTCTGGGCAGAGTGCAAGAGATCTTCGTGAACTACCCTTTAATTGTTGATCGTGCCTCTGAAATGCTTCCCGCGATCGCAGAAGAGATTGTCAGGTCGGAGCTTCGAACTGGCGAAGGTTTAGCGATAAACATGCAGCCTCTCGCCGATTTTCCAGATGCACTTCAGGCAGTTTCAGAACTTATGAGCTCCGGCCACATGGCGCCCTCAAATATCTGGATTGGGGATTTAAAGGATGCCAGAGTTCCGGCGGTTTATGATTCTGATACGAGAGCGATGATTATCAACAGCCGCTATTTGAATCCCGGCTCTTTCGAAGGAGACGTAAGCAAACAGTGGGGATATGATCGCACGAAAGATTTTGAAAAGCTCTACAGGCTCGGTCTTCAGGCGGCCGTCTATGCGGATTTCGACGAAGGTTCGGGATACTACAGCGCAGGAGCGGATCCCTATTATAACCGAGAATTCTGGCGCCCCCAACTTCCGCGAATTCTATACGCATTAGGTTCAAAGTCGGAATTTTTTAGAAAAGTTGCTGCCGCCTATTTCTCACGCTCGGTTGGAGGGGGGAGTGTGAGTTTTCTGCTCCGTCCCTTGGTCTGGGTTTGGAACATGGCCGCATCTCTGATCTCAGGGATCACCGGAAGGGGAATGATTCGCGAAATTCGCTCCGGCGCAACAGTCCCAAAGACGGAATGGCCCGTTTTCGCAGGCGAATATCTTAAGAAACTGGTGAGCGAGAGAGGGGCATTCCGGGGGTCAAGGACAAATGCTGGACTTCTTTATGGCGCTAATTTTGAACCAGAAATCCGGGCGAGTTTGGAGACCGCGTTGCAGGAGCTTGTGAGCGAAGAACAAGCGACAGGCCATCCTTCAGTTGCTTCCTCGTATAAGGGGAATGTCTGGGATCTTGTGATTCGTTCACAAGCTACGTCAGAGACTGCTTTGGGGGTGGCCGGAGAAATTATCAGCCGCGCTAAACTTGGTCCAAGTAATCTTCTCTCCGTACTAAGAGAAAATCGATCGCTCTTTTTCCGTGAAGAGGGCTACTACAAAAAATTGCGTGCTCATCTTCCGGAACTGCTCAGCGCACGTAGGGCAGCATTCGCAGAAAGCAGAACTCCTCAAGAGATCGTAATCACTATCGTCGGGGCGGGGTTTAACGAAGAGGCCTTGTCCACCGCCATGGTTCTGGAAGAAATGTTCAAAGCTGAAGGCATTAACCGTGCGGAAGTGGACTACCGGGTCGAAGTTTTCAGCAGGCCAAATCTGGTATTCGATAGGCTAGTGACGGCTAGCCGGGATGATAAGGACTACCCTCTTATTTATCCTGATGGAGCCATGAAGGGTGTCAGTGAGTTTCAAAAGGACGTTTACTTCGAATACGATGCGGCGAAGAAAGCGTATCGCCCGCGAAAGGAACTTACCCAGCGCATTTCTTACCAGGAAATCGACTTGCTGGCGGTCGATCTTCCCGCTGCCGCCCGACAGCGGCCTGCAGATATCATCGCGCTTCACCATGTGCTGACCTATCTAGTGCCTGAGTCAGTGCCGCTAAGCACCCGAAGGACCGAAGACTTGGAGCGCAACGAGACTCTGCTCCAAAGTTTGAATGTTGCGGGTAAGGTGGTCAAGGAAACTATCTATGCCGGGATTCTAAATGAGCAGGAGCTAGCATCAGCAACGCCAATTCGGGTCGAAGGGAGTATTTCCGAATCGGAAATACTTGTCCATGACCTCTCTGCCCAAAAAGCCTATCTTCGAAAAACAAACCCTGAAGGCTCTTCTGCACAGGAAGAAGTTCATTTAACTCGGGTAGCGGATTTGGACAGGGACGTAAGGAGATACGCGTATGAAGAAGCTGTTCGCGGGATGATGGCCTTCTTCTATGAAAAGCTTGGAAAAAATGGCCGACTCTCGATTATCAGCGATACGGGTACGCAGACACCGATTGCCCGCTATCTTGAACTTGGGTTTGCGAACCATGCGGGAGTCCCTTTCCTAGTAAAGACGTTGCCGGATTTCCCATCCCTTGATCAAGCCGTGAGGAGCTCCGGACCCGATTCGGTGCGATCGGAGTTGAGAAGTGAGGTTCCTTATCTCGAGGTTGAACCTTTCTGGGCGTCTGAGATTCCTGCTGACAAGGAAGCTGTGGAGAACATGCTTAAAAGAGTTCGCGAAGCGGCACCTCAGGATCTGCCGCAGGCTTTTCGTGAGATTCAGCGGGCTTTCGAATCGGGGGAAGTATGGGACCCCCTGAACCGAATCGATCAACAGAGTGATCTGGGGCTTGCCCGGCGAAACGCTGCCGCGCTGTTCCTTCTACCGGCGGCTTTCGACTACTTTATGGACGCGAAAAGACGGCGGTATCTTGAAGGCGGGATTTCTATTTTTAGGGAAGAGAACTATGAAACCGTGATGTGGAATATGCTGAGGCTTTTCTTTCTGCAGGTTCCTCAGAAAATATTCAGAAATCCAACCGTGTCTCCCGTGGAAAATGCTCAGAATGTTTCTGAGCTTCTTCTCTCTCGGATTCAGCGGTTGGCTCCGCAGCAGGAATCAGGTACAAGTGCTGCTGTAAAAAAGCGAAAAGCGGCTGAGATGGAAGCTCTTCACACTTTATGGAAAGCTCATGTGCACTCGATGCAGGATCTTCAATGGTTCATTCCTGCGGCATTCCGGGATGCCTGGTACGGAAATCATCTGGCTCAGCAACACGGCGTATTTACCAACCTTTTCGAGCATGAGGTTTTGATCGATGCGGAGATCTACCCGACCCTAGCCAAAATAGGCGCGGAAGCTTTTGTCTGGTGGCGCCCGGAGCCTGAGTCTAAGGATTTTACGGCAGTGATCCGGTTTAGAAAAAGGCGCAATAATATTCAGTCAGAGATAGCGATTTCTTCAGCGACGGGCCGGGTGGTTTGGAGTCCGCAAGGGTATCAGAGTTTGCGGAGTAAAGATTTGAAAGAGCTTAAATGGGGGCCGCGCGCGCTAAAAGAAATTCGAACGTTTGTGACAGCACGGATAAAGAAGGACTCTGAGGTTGGCGAGCCCGATCCTCGATGGACCGCCATTCTGGGCCATCTCGAGAGCCGTTCGGAATTGCGCGGTTTGGCCGAGAAAGATCTTATTTCCGAGGAGCCTACTGTGCGGGACCTGGGCCGCTCTGAGCTCAGGATGGCTGCCTATGAACGAGGCGAGCCCATCCCCGAAGCTGATCTTGAAGGACGCTACCAGGCAACAGAGGATTTCATTTTCATGGACGGAATTTATTACGTTCAGAACAACGACGGGTTGCAAGACTCTTTAAACAAAGTCCGCAAAGAGATAAATAAGAAAGAATCTCAGGACAAGATTGTTGTTCTTGCTGATGGAATCAATCGGTGGAATTTGGAATTTCTGCATTCTTTTCACACTGTATCGGCACTATACCAACTCAATAACCTGTCCGAGGTTCTTAGGGATCAGACACTCCTTGACTTGGGAGCCGGCTCGGGTGTTCTTGGAATTACCGCGCTGTTGAAGGGAGCGCGGAACGTTATCGCTGTTGACATGGACGAGGAGGTTCTAGAAAAAGCGGCTGAGTCTCTGCGGTTAACGGAGGAGGCCAACGGCATGAGCAAGGGTGCGTTACAGAGCAGATTTAGTCCTGTAAAGATGAAGTATGATGAATTTGCTGAGATGATCCAACAAGAGGACTTCCAGTTTTTAAAAACACGAGTAAGTTCCAGCCCAGTCGTGATCAATAATAATCACGATCCATTTAACGCGGACAATGTCATTGCTAAAATTATGGGGCCCTGGCTTGATGCTCAGGGAAAAGGGGGGATTCCCGCCCCTGCCCGATTTGTTTTGGCGGGACTAGCCTATGAACAGCGGGACGATTATGATGATGAAGAAACAGAGGAAGATAGTCTGCCGCCCGCTTTCGTAAATATATTGCGGGCAAGGTATAGAAGTGCTTTAAGAGGTTGGGTTCTTAAGGAAGTCCAGTTCAGCCGGCGTGATGTCTACGTCGGTTTCACATTCGAAGCGCCCGGCAAGAGATCTGAACTAAGACGGTCCGATTCTAGAGACACATATTACGCTTTAGGAGGAAGCCATTTTAAGGTCAAAGTCCCTTCGCTGCTTTCCGAAGCTTATCTGATAGAGCTAATAGGCATTCTGAATGACGTCGGACCATCGCAATTCGATGAAGCATTCGCACAGGTGATGCGTGATATTTCCGAAAGTGCCGAAAGCAATCGGGATCAATTACAACGCGCATTACGCCGTCTTACAGCGGGGGTACTTCAGGAGATTCAAAGCCTAAGGACTACGGAAGAATTAATTACATTCATCGACTCGCCCGAAATGGAACGCATGATCGAAACGCAGATTCAAAGCCTGGGTGAGATGCCTGATACGATGAAGCAAAAGATTGCTGCTCAGCTTCTGGCCGAGCTTTTAAGAACCGCGCTCGACGGTCTTCGGTATGGTCGCGCAGCCGCTCCTGCGATCAAGGCTTTTTCTGCTCTGCCGGCAGAGGATTTGCAAGCGCTGCAGGAAATGACCAATGCTTATTCTCGAGAGGGCGTGCTGAGTCTTCGGGATCTGGAACTTGGCATCCGGGAGCTCGCATCTTCTGAAAATTATTCAGGGGTTGCGGATCTTCAACTCGGTTCGGAGGCTCTTCTGATTGACGCTGCTTTTGTCCCTAATCCGAAAGATCCTGCATTCCTCCAAGTGCTCCGTTTTCTTCAGGCGTTTAGTCAGGAGCGAACTCTCGTGCTGAGTTACAGGCCTGGGACTCCTCAGGAGAATATTGTTCAGGAGCTTCGGCAAAAATTAGGATTCGCCAAGGCTCTGCTTGCGCCGGTAGATTCTGATTCTCGAATCATCCTAAGTAAAATACCCTCGGAGATCGTGAGTGGTATGCGGTTTATGGTATCGATAGGCACCGTGATTGTTGCGCCAAACCGCGAAGCAGGCCAGAGTATTGTCATTTCCAACAATGCGATGAGTGCCGATCCAGTCTTTGGGAGGCATGAGGAGATTGGACGCGAACAAGGCTTTTTGATGCTTGCGGTCATGATTCTCGGATCACCGCACTTAATGCAATGGCTCGAGGACCGAGGAAAAAACAATCCCCGTGAGATGAACGCAGATGTTTTCAGCCGCTTCGTCTCCTTCATGGCCGATCTTGCAAAAACTAACGCTATCCGCCAGGCCGTCGCTGCCTCCGCCTAATCATCCCCGCCCGCAGGGGGCAGGGCTCGGAAGTGGTGCAAATCGGGCTAAGAGCACAATCAGGCACACTTCCCGCTGAGACAAATTGAAACACCTTCCTAGAAAAGCGTGCTCATCCTCCCGCCGCTTTAAATCCTAAGTCATTCTATAATATGGTCTTATAGAGAATATCGGCATTCGGTTCTTTTGGCATGTTTATTGGTCAAGGCATTTCAAATCACGTTCTACTAAAAAGGAGAAACAGCATGGGTAAAGTACTTGGAATTGACCTCGGAACGACAAACTCTTGTATGGCGATCATGGAGGGCGGCGAGCCCAAGGTGATAGCAAATAAGGAAGGTAATAGGACGACGCCGTCGGTTGTCGCGTTTACGAAATCGGGGGATAGGATCGTCGGGCAGGCCGCCAAGCGCCAAGCTGTGACGAACGCCGAAAATACGGTCTTCAGCGCCAAGAGATTCATCGGCCGGCGCCACAGCGAATCGCAGGCTGAGACCAAGCACGTTCCCTATCAGGTGAAAGCCGGCAAGCATCAAGAAGCCGTCATTCACATTCCGCTCCAATCGCGCGATTACACACCTCCGGAAATTTCAGCGATGGTTCTTCAAAAGCTGAAAGCTGACGCTGAAGCTTTTCTGGGTGAGCCGGTGACTCAAGCTGTCATCACGGTACCAGCCTATTTTAATGACTCGCAGAGACAAGCCACGAAGGACGCTGGTCAGATTGCGGGTTTGGAAGTTCTTCGAATTATCAACGAACCCACCGCAGCGGCGCTAGCCTACGGTCTCGATAAGAAGAAGGATGAGACGATTGCCGTTTACGACCTGGGCGGCGGTACATTCGATATTTCGATTTTGGAAATCGGAGACGGGGTTTTTGAAGTGAAAGCCACGAATGGCGACACTCATCTCGGCGGCGATGATTTCGACCAAAAGGTCATGGAGTGGATCATTGATGAATTCAAGCGCCAGGAAGGCATCGATCTTTCCAAGGACCGCACAGCGGTGCAGCGCCTCAAGGAAGCCGCTGAAAAAGCCAAATGCGAGCTCTCCACATCGCAGACAACAGAAATCAATTTGCCGTTCGTGACAGCAGATGCTTCGGGGCCGAAGCATCTCCTGCTGAATTTGAACCGCGCCAAGCTCGAACAGCTCGTGCTCGAACTCATCGAGCGGACAGTGCGCCCGTGCGAAGCTGCGATGAAAGACGCGGGAATCAGCGCGGACGATATTGATGAGGTCATTCTAGTCGGCGGTCAAACCCGCATGCCGGCTGTCGTTGAGCGCGTTAGAAAGCTCTTCAAGAAAGAACCTCACCAGGGCGTGAATCCCGACGAAGTCGTCGCTGTCGGCGCCGCAATTCAGGGCGGGGTTCTGCAGGGAGACGTGAAAGACATTCTCCTTTTAGATGTGACGCCGCTCTCTCTGGGTATCGAAACTCTCGGAGGCGTGATGACCAAGCTGATCGAGCGCAACACCACGATCCCCGCGAGAAAATCCGAAATTTTCTCAACGGCTGCAGACAATCAAACTGCAGTAACGGTGCGGGTTCTGCAGGGCGAACGCGAGATGGCCTCGGGCAACAGACTGCTGGCGAATTTTAATCTCGAGGGCATTCCGCCGGCGCCTCGCGGTATTCCGCAGGTCGAGGTCACGTTTGATATTGATGCCAACGGTATCGTGCACGTTTCGGCCAAAGATCTGGGAACAGGCAAGGAACAGAAGGTACGTCTTGAATCCTCCTCAGGCCTATCGAAGGACGAAGTCGAAAAACTTGTCAAAGAGGCTGAACTCCATGCCGCAGACGACAAGAAGAAGCACGAGTTGGTGACGGCTCAGAATCAGCTGGACAATCTTGTTTATGCCACGGAAAAAAGCATCAAGGAACACGGTGACAAGATTAACGATGAAGAGAAGAAGCGCGTTGAAGAAGCTCTGCAGGAAGCCAAGGAGCACGTCAAAAGCGAGAATCTCGAGAAAATCCAGGAAGTGACGAATAAGCTCACCACGGCTTCCCATACGTTAGCGCAAAAGATGTATGAAGAAGCCGCAAAGAAGGCCCAGGCTCAAAAGGGCGCCGAAGGCGGGGCTTCTGCGGGTGCCCCGGAAGCATCCAAAGAGGGTGATGTCGTCGACGCTGATTACGAAGTCGTTGACGAAGAAGCTAAGAAAAAGTCTTAAGACAAAGAGGCGGGGTCCGCAAGGGCCCTGCCTCTGACTTAAAAGATTGATTGACCTCCTTATAAGTCCCTCTAGAATAACGCCTTGTGAAGAACGCTAAGGCATTTTACATCTCCTGTTTAGTATGGGCTGTTCTGTTAGTCGCGCTGGCCGCTGAAGGAAGAGCCGAGCCTCAACTAACCTCAAAGGTTTCCTCGCAGACAATAGACGTCGATGATCGCTTGATCCTCAAGCTTGAAGTGCAGTGGCCGAAGGAGGAGGGTGAATATAGTTTTATGCCTCCCGACGTGCCTTCAAAAAATCTTCTTTTCAAATTGCGGGGGGAATCTGAGGAGACTTTCTCACTCGGCGGGCGCATCTGGTCCAAGAAAACTTTCAACTACGAATTTGCGCCCTCGGGTCCCGGCCAAGCCTTCCTGGGACCCTCCGGTCTGCCCTTCGTGAAATCCTCAACAGGTGAGCAGGGGAACCTTGAGATACCGGAGATTCAGGTGAAGGTAAAAAAACAGATCGATTGGAAGATTGCGCTCGCCGCCGCATTCTTAGCCGGGGGAATGTGCGCCCTGCTGGGAACGCATCTCCTGAAACGTAAACGGACAGGCC
>VFQY01000055.1 GCA_018883425.1 Candidatus Omnitrophota bacterium
GCGAGGCTGTGATTGAGAAGGCCAGCGAACCCAAGGAAGTACGTGAACAGGTAAAAAAACTCATCACGGCCCGTGAGGATAAGGATCCCGCCGAGGTCAAGCAGGAGAGGCGCAACGCCGCGCTCAAGCGCATGATCTCGGTGATCAGCGGCGCAAAACGCGAGCTCGAGCATGACAAGCTCCTGCCGGACTATTTGATCAAGCAGATGAACGACCTGATCGGGAAGCTCCAAGATCAGCTCGAGGGCTGAAAAACAGAGGCTTTCTTTTCAACGAAGGAAAATCCTGATGAATCAACCTGTTCCCAAAGCAAATGCCATGCTGGTTTGCGATTATGTCATTACGGAGCACGGCACCAAGAAAAAAAGCCTGATCGGAATTTTTGAGAACATCGGGACCGAAAGTTTCCCCTTCATTCATTCGGCTCTTTCGGTTTACATCAAGCTGACTGACGCCATGGGAAGTTTCAAGTTTCGCCTCGAGCTGATTCATCTGAGTACCCAAAAGCTCGCCGGGCAGGGTGAAATACCCTCCCTGGTGACCCTCCCAAGCCCTCTCCTCAGTCATGAGCTTGTTTTTAATCTGCGCGGCTTGAGATTTTCGGATCCCGGAGATTACGAGTTTCGAATTTACGCGAATGACCGGATTTTTGGACAGAAGAAATTTGTGGTCGGCCTGATCAGGCCGGAAAACCGTTAACTGAGTTTACCCCGGAGGTCTTATGAAACCAGCATTGATTGCCATGGCAGTATCGACAGCCCTTGTGATTCTTGGCTGGATGGGTTACTCCATCAGTGTGTCTAAGCATGCTGCTGAGCTGGGCTTGCAGACGACCGCTCCGTCGAAGTAACGCGCCGAGCAGGCTGGGTGTTTTAAAGCCTCATGAATTCTGAGATTGAGAACCGGATTCAGGAGTTCGCCTGCAGGCGCTGTAACGCGTGCTGCCGTCAAAGCGGTTACGTTTATCTGCGTGAGGGCGAAGCTGAACGCCTGGCGGGTTTTCTCGGACAGGACGTCTATGAGTTTACGCAGGACTTTTGCGAAGTGGCGGACCGAAGAAGTTTAGTTCTTAAAAAGCATTCCGACGAAGCCTGCGTTTTTCTAACGCCTCAGGGATGCTCTGTACATCCTGTGAAACCGGCTCAATGCGCCGAATTTCCCTACCGGTGGAGAACGCCGCGCAGTTTTGATTATTGCGAAGGTCTTAAAAGTCTCGCGGAGAAAGTCTTGCGCGGACAGAAGTGATAAGGAGAACTCTATGGCACTGACCCCCTCGACGATGCAGGCTCTTGGAAGTCTTCTTCCGGAATTTTCTTTGCCGGAGGTGCGCAGCGGAAAATTAGTTTCGAATCGGGATTTCCAGACTCTAAAAGGATTGCTGGTGATGTTCATCTGCCGCCACTGCCCCTATGTCAAGCATGTTGAGCAGGAGCTCGCCCGCATCGGAAGGGATTACGCGGCATCGCCTCTGGGGATCCTGGCAGTCAGTTCCAATGATGCGGCGCATTACCCGGAAGATTCTCCCGAAAATCTTGCAGCCATGGCCGATCGTCTGGATTTTAAATTCCCATTTTGTTACGACGCTGATCAATCGGCCGCGCGTCATTTCGGGGCGGCCTGCACGCCGGATTTTTTTGTTTATGACGGCCGCCGCCGTTTAGTTTACCGAGGTCAACTTGATGCAAGCCGTCCCGGGAATCATGAGCCTGTCACCGGTAAGGATCTGCGCGCCGCTCTGGAGGCTGTTGTTTCAGGCGGAGCGGTCGAGGCCGAGCAAAAGCCGAGTGTCGGCTGTAACATCAAGTGGAAGCCGGGCAGCGAGCCCCCCTACTTTCGGAAGTGACAATTGGTCATCGGAATCGACGGCTGCCGGCGCGGCTGGGTGGCCGCCGAGTGGGATGAGCCGGCGCATACTGCTCAGGTTCATTTCTACTCCACGTTGGAGGAGTGCATGCGCGCCAAGGGTTCCCGCCTGAAGCTTGCCTTGATCGACATTCCGATGGGGCTTCCCTCGGGGACGGGACCGATGAGGCTCTGCGAGAGTCTGGCGCGGAACCTTCTGGGGCCGAGAAAAAGTTCAGTGTTTCCCGTTCCTGTGAGAAGTGCTGTTTACGAGCTCGGAGGGCCCGAGGCTGCCAGCCTCGTGAATTTTCGTCTGACGGGAAAAAAAGTTTCGAGACAGTCTTGGAATCTTTTCCCGAAAATCCGCGAGGCGGATATTTTTTTGCGCAGACACCCTCGTCTTCGCGGGCGCACCCGAGAAAGTCATCCTGAACTTTGTTTTGCTGCTCTCAACGCTGGACGGCCTCTCCCGAAACCTAAAAAACATCCTTTGGGTTTGAAACACCGCCGCCGGCTTCTTGAAGAGTTCTGGCCTCTGCCCGGGAAAGCGTTTAAAGAGTTCTCGCGCCGATTTCCCGGGACTGCCGCTGAAGATGATGTTCTGGACGCAATCGTGCTGGCGGTTTCTGCCCGGCTTATCGAGTCTGAAGGTCAGCCCGAGACTCTGCCCGCAGAGCCCGCGAAGGATGAATGCGGCCTGGCGATGAGAATCGTGTTTCCTCGGCCGTCCGCGGTGAAGCGGCGATGAAAATTATTTTTCACTGCTTGTGGATGAAAAACGGAGCCGTCCCTTCGAAGGTTTTTAAATCCAAGGAGACCGCGTCTCTCCTAGAAGGTTATGCCGGACGAATTGCAAAGTTTGCGCCCTGCGAAGTTCGGGGGCGGCCGCTGCCGGCCGAATTTAAAAGCGGGGTAAAAATGATTTGGTGGTGTGACCGAGCGCCGCGGGCGCGGGGGCTTGCGTCGGAGGAAACCGCCCGCCTCATGGAACGGTGTTCGCATGCGTCCGTGCAGGAACTGCGGATTTTCATCGGCGGTCCCGACGGTTTTTCTGAGCAGGATGAGCGCGATTTTCCACCGGCTCTTCGATGGAGTTTCGGACCGCTGACGCTGCCGCATGAGCTGGCCTGTGTTGTCGCGGCAGAACAAATTTACCGCGCGTGGACTCTGCTGAAGGGGCATCCTTACCACGGGGGACATTGACCGTTCGGTGCGGCGGGAATTTTTTTGAGCGGCGGGATGAATCCGCCCATTAGACCCAGGAGTTGTGAGTGTGAATCTTTTTCTTATGAGGCATGGATCCGCAGACCCGGCAATGTCCGGAGGAAATTACGGCCTCACGCCGCAGGGGCGCAGTGAGGTGCGGTTGATTTGCGCGCAGGCCGCCGCATCAGGCATCGTTCCGAAGAAAGTTTTGCACAGTCCCAAGACGCGGGCCGCAGAGACGGCACTTATCGCGCTGGAGGTTTGGTGCCCGGACGCCGACTGCCGGGTGCAGGAGGGGGTGCTTCCGGAGGACTCGGCCGAAGAAGCCGTTTTTGTTATCAACGCGTTCGCTCAGAAGCATTCCGGAGAAGATCTTCTGATTGTCAGCCATCTGCCTTTTTTGCCGGCCGCCGTTGTTTTCCTTACAGGAGGCCGGGCGGATCCTCCTCGGTTCTCACCAGGGTCGTGTTATTGGCTGGAAGGATCCGGAAGCGGCTTTTGGACAACTCGGCACTTTTGGAGTCCTGAGGATTTTCGGAGGGTGACGATGGCCTGAAAATATTATTGACATAAATCATATATTTTATTTAATATTGTCATATTATGACACCCATCAAGAAGTGGCCAGCTTCCGAAAGACCGCGAGAGCGCATTCTTGCGGAAGGGGCTGGAGTGCTCACGGATGCTGAACTAATCGCCCTTCTTCTGCGCACCGGTGTCAGGGGAAAAGATGCTATGATGCTCAGCCGCGAGCTTGTAAGTTTGGGCGGCGGCCTGCGGGGTCTTCTTACCATGGAAATTTCGAGATTGAGAAAGATTCCGGGACTGGGACTCGCCAAGGCGGCGACTTTGGCCGCTGTGCTTGAAATCGCGCGCCGTTATCTTCGTGAGGAGATGACCGGAAAAAGTGTGATCCGGGAACCCCAGTGCGTGCTGGATTACCTCGCGGCGGCTTTGCGGGATGAGAAGAGAGAACTTTTCAAAGTTCTCTATTTAAACAAAGCGCATGCCGTGACGGCAGAGGAGACCTTGTTCCGGGGGACGGTCGATCAGGCTGCCGTTCACCCGCGCGAAGTCATACGAGCTGCCCTGGACCGCCATGCTTGCGCGATCGTGCTGGTCCATAATCACCCTTCGGGACGTTTAGAGCCGAGCCGTGAAGACCGAGAAATCACGGCCAAACTCAAGACGCTCTGCTCGGAGATGGGAATACGGGTCATCGATCATTTGATTATCGGCGGTTCCGGCTATTTTAGTTTTCGTGAACACGGCCTGCTTTGAACAGACGGAGCTTGGATGAAGAAGGATTCACTGAATTTTGAAATCAAGTTTTATGAAAAACTGGTCCGCGGGAAAAGGGATTTCGTGGATGCCCTCATCCCTTTGGCCGAAGCCTACACCCGCAAGGGACAATACGAAAAGGGGCTCAGGATTGACCGGCGTTTGTCAAAGCTGCTCAAAGACGATGACATCGTGCATTACAATCTCGCCTGCAGTTTGGCTTTGGTGGGCCGGGAGAAACAGGCTCTTGCGGCGCTGAAAAAAGCCATACGTTTGGGCTACGATGACCTGCGGCATTTGAAACGCGACCCCGATTTGAAGTCTCTTCACAGTCATCCTGAATTCATCAAACTTTTCAAGAGAACGCGGAAGAAAAAAACAGCATGAGACTCCGGTGCTTTTTCAGGGCGTTTCCGATTTTTTTTCTGATTGCGGTGCCCTGGGTTTTTGCCGAAAAGGTTCGGCATGTGGTCGACGGCGATACGCTGGTGCTCGAAGACAATCAGCGCGTCCGCCTCATCGGGATTGACACGCCCGAGGTCGATCATCCCCGCTACAACAAAGTCGGGGAACCCTTCGGCAGCGAGGCCCGCGCATTCCTGGCGTCTCGAGTCGAAAATAAAGAGGTTCGTCTTGTTGCCGGCAAGGAGGCGTTTGATAAATACGGGCGCCGTTTGGCGTATGTTTATGCAGGCGACGAGTGTTTAAATGAAACACTGCTTCGGGAAGGTTTAGCGGAGGCTATCCGTTACCTGCCTTATGAACAAAAAGAGGCTTACATCGCCCTCGAAAAATCAGCCAGAGACTCGGGGCGCGGGATGTGGGGCAGTGAAATGTCTCGGCCTGAGGCCCGCGCGCAGGTGCCGGCCGGCCGATGGGGTGAGAACGTCGTGCTCCTGATTTCGGGAGCTGGCATTGCTTTTGTTTTCATGGTTCTGCAAAGACGGCGCTGAGCGGGCCTAAAACGTTGATTTTGAAGCGGGTTGTGTTAGAATCCCCGCCTCGAATCATGGCGGTCTCAGACGTCATGCATCATGCGGGCTTGAGCGGGGGTGGCGGAACTGGCAGACGCACTGGACTCAAAATCCAGCGAGCGCAAGCTCATGAGAGTTCGATTCTCTCCCTCCGCACCAATCTTGAATTTCGGCGGCTTGAGAGCTGGAGCGAGCCGCCCGGACAATCTTAGGTTCAAACATCCAATCCCAAAGCGGAGTTATGGCAAGCGGTTACAAGGCGTATCCCTTCGACGAAATCGAACCTAAGTGGCAGGATTTCTGGTACTCCAGGAATTTCTTCCGCGCGCCTGACCCAGGTGAGCCCGGGAGTGACAAGCCCAAGTTTTATGTTTTGGATATGTTCCCGTATCCTTCCGCATCGGGTCTTCATGTCGGGCATCTTGAGGGCTATACCGCGACCGACATCGTTGCCCGCTACAAGCGCATGAAAGGCTTCAACGTTCTCCACCCCATGGGATGGGACGCCTTCGGGCTCCCGGCCGAGCAGCACGCCATCGATACGGGCACCCACCCCCGGGAGACCACTGAAAAAAATGTGAATAATTTCAGGAGGCAGATCAAACGCCTGGGATTTACCTACGATTGGGACCGGGAAGTCAACACGACAGATCCGGATTATTTTCGATGGACTCAGTGGATCTTCATGAAGCTCTTTGAGCGCGGTCTTGCCTACGAGGCTGAGGCCGCGGTCAATTGGTGTCCGGCGCTCGGAACTGTTTTGGCGAATGAAGAAGTTATTGACGGCAAGAGCGAGCGGGGAGGGCATCCGGTGATTCGCAAACCGATGCGCCAGTGGGTGCTCAAAATCACGGCCTATGCCGAAAGACTCCTGTCGGATCTTGATCAGCTCGACTGGCCTGACGCCATTAAGGAGATGCAGCGCAATTGGATCGGGCGCTCGGCGGGGGCAGAAATTGATTTTGCTCTCGAGAACCCGCCGCACAAAATACGCGTTTTTACGACGAGGCCCGACACGCTTTTCGGCGCGACCTACATGGTGCTGGCGCCGGAACATCCTCTCGTGGAAGTAATCACTCAGGATGCTCAGCGGGATGCCGTTCGCGCGTATGTCGAAGCCGCCTCCCGCAAGTCCGATCTGGATCGGACTGACCTGGCCAAGGAAAAATCGGGCGTGTTCACGGGCGGCTATGCTCTGAACCCCGCCGACGGCCGGAAGATCCCGGTGTGGATTGCCGATTACGTGCTCATCAGTTACGGTACGGGAGCCATTATGGCTGTTCCGGCGCATGATGAGCGCGACCATGAATTTGCGGTCCGCTTCGGCTTGCCGATTGTCGAGGTGATTCGTGCCGATCGCCAACCCGCCGACGTGCAGCAGGCGGCCATGACAGCTCCGGGCGTTTGCGTCAACTCGGCGGATGCGGGCCGCGGAATCGACTTGAACTCTCTGCCCTCCGAGGAAGCTAAAGCAAAGATGACCGAATGGCTCGAGTCTCGGGGTCTTGGAAAAAAATCCGTTCAGTACAAATTGCGCGACTGGCTTTTCAGCCGGCAGCGTTATTGGGGCGAGCCGATCCCAGTTCTTCATGCGGACGGCAAGCCTAAATTGATCCCCGAAAAGGAGCTGCCCTTAAGGCTTCCGGAAATGTCCGGCTACAAACCTACGGGAACCGGAGAAAGTCCGCTTGCCGCTGCCACCCAATGGCTTCAGACGCGTGATCCCGAGACCGGACTTCCGGCTTTGCGTGAGACGAATACGATGCCGCAATGGGCGGGCTCCTGCTGGTATTACCTGCGCTACATTGATCCCAAAAATTCCGAACGCCTCATCGATCCCGAAAAAGAAAAATACTGGATGCCGGTCGATCTTTATGTGGGGGGAGCGGAACACGCGGTTCTTCATCTTCTTTATTCGCGTTTCTGGCACAAGGTGCTCTTCGACCTCGGCGTCGTATCTCAGCCTGAACCCTTTCAAAGACTGGTCAATCAGGGGATGATTCTGGGTGAGGATGGACAGAAAATGTCCAAGTCCCGAGGCAATGTCGTGAATCCCGATGACATGCTGGACCGTTACGGCGCGGACAGCATCCGCCTGTACGAAATGTTCATGGGGCCCCTGGAAATGACCAAGCCCTGGGCTGTTTCAGGCGTCGAGGGGGTGCATCGGTTTCTTGCCCGCGTCTGGAGGCTCTTCGTTGATGCCGAAGGTTCTCTGAGTCCGGCTGTTCAGGACCGCGCTCCGACTCAGGCCGAGGAGAAGAGGCTGCACCGGGCGATTAAGAAGGTCTCCTCGGATCTCGAGAGCGGTCAGTACAACACAGCCATTTCCGCGCTCATGATCTTCATCAACGAAACCATGAAGGATGAGGGAACTTCCAAGAACGTGCTGGAAACCTTTCTTTTGCTTCTTGCTCCCTTTGCGCCTCACCTGGCCGAGGAGCTCTGGCAGCGCTTGGGCCATGCTGAAAGTTTGACCTATCACCCGTGGCCGATTTACAGCGAATCCGTTCTCGCAGAGGATGCCGTGGAGATGGCGGTCATGATCGGCGGTAAAGTTCGGGCGAAAATGGTCGTAGCTAAATCCCTAAGAGAAGATGAAATTCGCGCCTTAGTTGTTCAACAGCCGAAAGTTCAGGAACATCTGGCGGGCGGTAAAGAAATCCGCAAGATGATCGTTGTGCCCGGCCGCACCATCAATCTGGTGATCGCCTAGCTTTTTTCCTCGACCCTGCGGCCGGCTTCAAGTTTCGGGAGTTCCCGCGTGCCCAACGTTGAGATCCGAAAAAAACAGATCTGGGTAGGAAAAAAGGCATTCCCGCTTCTTTCCGGGGAAGTTCATTATTGGCGCCTCAATCCAAGCTGCTGGAAAGAGATTCTCGGCCGCGTGCGCGAGATGGGCTTGGAAACCATCGCGACGTATGTTCCCTGGGACTACCACGAATATCAAAGAGGACACTTTGATTTCACGGGAAAGACAGACCCTGCGCGCAACCTCCGTAAATTTCTTGAGCTGACCCGCAAAGAAGGCTTCAAGGTTATCATCAGGCCCGGACCTTACATCTACAGCGAGTGGCCTAACGAGGGCGCTCCCGCCTACGCATACAAGTATCACCGCTTACACCCCGTTTTTTTACAGTACGCGAACGCCTATCTTCGTAAGGTTTGTGCTGTGATACGTCCTTTTCTTGCAACGAAGCCCGGCGGACACATTGTGATGCTTCAAGCCGACAACGAGATTGACCCCTGGCCGGATATTTTTGGGCCGCAGTACGGACTGACGGGTAAGCCTGGTTTGTTTCAGGATTTTTTGAAAGACCATTATCGAGGCCTGATCGATTCACTGAATCAAAGCTGGGGTACCGATTACAAAAATTTTTCGGAAGCGGGCCCCTTCATCGCGACCATGCTCCCCGGTGAAACCGGTCTGGCTATGAAGGGCGACAAAGAACTCCGCAGGAACATCGATTATTTGAAATTCAAGTATCACTATTCCAAGCGTGTTGCGGATTGGAACGTTTCAGCCTACCGGGCGCTTGGAATCGATGTGCCCATTTATTTGAATCTTTACCCGTTTTTTTACGCGCATGACTGGCAGGAAATGCAGTCTGTGTCCGACATGGTCGGCGTCGATCTTTATCCCTCCGCTGAAATGCATGAGGACGAATTTGAGCAGCGCAAGATGGTGGATAAGATCCGTTTCCTGAGCAGGGTCTCAACGGTTCCGTATATCGCGGAGTTCGCTGCGGGCGTGTGGCACGCCAGGCATTACGAGACGGGCGTGCTGACGCCGAATCACTACCGGCTGATCACGCTTTCCGCGATTCAAGGGGGTATCGCCGGCTGGAACTGGTACATGCTTGTGAACCGCGACAATTGGTATATGTCCCCGATCAATGAATGGGGGCGCGTGCGGGGTGAACTCTATGAGGTTTTCAAACAACTCGTCACGGTTTTTCGCAAGATCCAGCCGCCGAGCATGAAAAAACTGACGGGAATCGCCGTGACCTACAACCCCATTCAATACGCGGCGCGGACGATGAGCGGAAACAGTCCGGTCCTTGTTGCCCTGAATAAGGCGGATATCGATTACAGTCTCTGCGATCCGGCCAAAATGAAAATCGATGAAAAATTTCTCCTCTACTCGGGCAATCAGTGGCTGGAAAGAAGCGCTCATGAAAATCTCCGCCGATACGTGGAACAGGGAGGGACGCTTATCGCTTTCCGGGATTATCCCCGCAAGGACGAGAACTTTCAGCATGCTTCCGTGATCGGTTTCGAGGAGCCTCAAAGCGTGCTTTTTGAATTCAAGAAGGCTTTCGACATTCAGCTCTCGCCAGAACGTCCGCGGATACGTTTGGTCAGCTCGGTTTACACGTTTGCGCCTGAAGAAGCGGCTCCGATCATAAGCGATTTCGGACCTTACGGACGTCAGACTGTCGGCTACATCAAGAAGGTGGGTAAGGGCAGGATCGTCCATTTGGGGGTTGAGCCTACGCGGGAGCTGATTCTCGAAATTCTCAATTATCTCAAGGCGGGTCTGGTTTCATACTCGCCCACGAGGGATATCAATACGGCGCTTTTCCAACGCGGAAAGTCCTATTTTTTGGTGATCACGAACAACGGCGGCGAGGACAAGAGCGCGAGCGTTTTTCTTCCTGCTTTGGATGATGTGAAGGGGCCGCTTCGCGTTCACGATCTTATGACGGGCCAGACATCTACGCTGTCTCAAGGTCAGCGTCAGCCTTTTGTCACCGAGCTGCGCCGCAAGGACGGGAAGGTGATCGAGTTCCGCCCCGTAGGTGCAGCATGAAAGAGACGGCCAGGCGGTCTCCTTTGAAGGGTTCGAACTTAAGAGCAACATACTCTCTTGGCCCGAGGTTTCCTTATGTATGAAGGTTTCTTCGGACTGAGCGAGTCTCCGTTTAATCTCACGCCCGATCCCCGCTTTGTTTTTTTTAGTCAGCAGCACAATGAAGCGCTGTCGGCGCTCCGCTACGGCGTCGAAAGCCGGCGGGGGTTTATCCAGATCACGGGTGAGATTGGAACCGGGAAAACGACGCTTTGCCGGACCTTCCTGGATAGGCTTGAGGGAAAGGTCCACAGTGCGCTGGTTTTCAATCCCCAGCTTTCCGAATTCGAGCTGCTTCAGACCATCGTCGAAGACTTTGGGATCACCCCGCCGGGGAACCGGCGCAAAGATTATTTCGACAGCCTAAACCTTTTTTTGCTGGAAGAATTTGAGAAAGGCTACAACGCGATCGTAATCATTGATGAAGCTCAGCTTCTCTGCCCGAGAGCGCTGGAGCAGATTCGGCTTCTTTCCAATTTGGAGACAGCGACCCAAAAACTTCTTCAGATTATTCTGGTGGGGCAGCCCGAACTTCGGGATCTCCTGAACCGCCGGGATTTGGTACAGCTCTATCAGAGGATTACGATCCGTTACCACCTCAACATTCTCACCCTCGACGAATCCGGAGATTACCTGGAGCATCGCCTCAAAGTGGCGGGTGCCGCCGGGACTTTTTTTACGCCCGAGGCCGCGGCGCGGATTCTTCTGCGTTCCGGAGGTGTTCCCCGTTTGATGAATGTGCTTGCCGACCGGGCGTTGATGGCTGCCTTTGCGGAGGGTGAAAAGATTGTGACGCCGGCTCAGGTCGATCACGCGCAGGAGGATCTGGAGGGGATTCGGGCATGAGTGTTATTCACGACGCTCTCAGCAGGACGAAACAGCCCGCCGTCAGTCCGCTGCAGGTCTTTCCGGCCCGAGGCAGGACGCACGTTCTTCAAGAGACCCAGCACCATCAGGCCGTGCGCGTTTTCGTGGCCGAACGCAGGCGCTCAGGAGGACAAGCTTGGCAGATTTTTGGATTTCTTTTTCTCGTACTTTTTTTGGGGGGCGCTCTCGTGACCGCCCTGCTCGAAAAGAATACTCCTGAGAAGGGCTCCTTACCCGAGCCTCAGCCGGCAGCTGTTCCCGCGGTGCTGCCCACTCCGGAAATTCAGGAAGCGCAAAAAACTTCGGAACTTCCTCCTGTGCTCAAACTGAGCGGAATCGTTGACGCGCCCGATCCCATGGCTGTGATTAACGATCGAGCCGTCAAAGAGGGCGACCTCATTGAACGCGCCCGTGTCCGCGATATTCAGGCTCGCCAAGTGACGCTTGAGTTCGAAGGAACCGAAATCGTTTTAATCCTCTAGCGGTTCGCGGAGGTATTCGCGCTTTCCCGGAAGATCTTCCTTCCGTTCATGGGTCAAGGGTTTTAGGCCATGAAGCTCCTCTGGCGTTATCAGCAAACCTGGCTTTTTTTCATGGTTTTGACAGGGCTGATCTTTCAGCTTGCCGGAGAGTTTGCTCTTCTGAACGCTGATTGGCGAAACGAAATTATTTTCCTTCTGCAAAATTTCTTCGAGGCCGACGGAACGGGGGCCCCGTGAAATTTGTGCTCTTTCAGCTGGCCGTTGTGACGGCCGCGGCCGCGGCGGCTGCTCCCTGGCTTCATGGGCTTTGCCGGCCTGTTCTTCAGGGCACAGCGGCGCTGGCCCTTCTTCCCCTTTGGAGACTGCGTTCGACCCCGGTTTTTATGCCGCTTTTCCTGGGCTGCTTTTTTCTCCTGACGGTCTCTGCCTGGCAGCTTGATAGAGAACTTCGTCCGGATTCTGTGAGCAGCGGAATTCTGCCCAGAGCGGAGAATCTCGAGGGGATCGTCGAGGGCGCGCCGCTCATCGAAAAGCGCGGAAAAAGAGTGCAGGCCGTTTTCAAGCTGAGGGTGCAAAGCCGTGTTTACTTTCGGGGGGAATCCCTGATCCGTCAGCGCGTTTCGGATAAAGTTCAGGTGCAGCTCTTATCCCCGATGCGCTTGCCCGGACGAGGCGACCGGGTGAGGGTTTCGGGAATGCTGCAAAAGCCCTCGCCTCAGCGCAATCCTTTCGGTTATGACGAAGCTGCCCGTTTTTCTGAGCGAGGTCTCGATGCCAAGATCAAAGCTTCAGGGGCAAAATCCCTGGTGATTTTGGAAAAAAAACGCTCCGGCGGGATTTCATGGGCAGCCCTCGACGGACTCCGCGCGGCATTGGAGAAAAAAATCGAGTCCCTTTGGCCCGAGAGGGAGTCTGCCTATTTCAAGGCGCTCATGATCGGGATCAAGGGACGTATTCCTGAGCCCGAGAGACAGGCTTTTATCAGGACTTCTACGGCGCATGTGCTTTCTATTAGCGGGCTCCATTTTACGCTGATCGCAGGAACTTTTTTCCTTCTTCTGACAGCGGCCGGCGTCCGTTATAAAGCAGCGGCTTTCGTCTCTCTTTTTTTTATCGGAGCCTACGCGGTGATTGCTGGAGCTGATATTCCGGTGGTGAGGGCGGGCGCCATGGCTGCGCTGGCATTGACTGGCGTTTTACTGGATCGCGAGGCGCAAGCTCTGCCGATCGTCAGCCTTGTCTTTTGCGCTTTTCTCTGGACGGATACGCGCTTTGCCGAGAGCGTTTCCTTTCAGCTTTCTTTCATAGCTGTTTTTTGTCTGATCGTTTTTTGCGGCCGAAGCTCTTCGGCCAGCCCGCTTCCTTCGGAAACTTGGAGCACCTCCATCCTGAGCTGTGCCGCCGTGACAGCCGGCACTTTACCCGTGGTCGCGGGGGTCTTTCACGGTCTCTCGCTGAGCGCGATCCCGGCCAATTTAGCCGCCGTGCCGTTCTTCAATGCCGCGATCCTTGCGGGCTTTGGAGCCGTTGTCCTAGAGCCTGTACCGCTCATCGGACACTTCGCTGCGGCGGCAGCGCAGCAGCTGCTCAGGGCGGCCCTGTGGATTGTGATGACTCTGTCCGCAGTTCCTGGAAGCTACCTGCCCGCGGCACACCCCTCGGGTTTTCAAACGACGGTCTATGGAATTCTGGGCATCCTTGCCGCGGGGCTCAAGCTGTCGGGAAATCCGCGCGCAGCGGTCTGGAGGCGTGCCGCCTACGCGGGGCTCGTGATCACGGGCTTGAGTTTCTTTTTTTTCGGCTCCCGGCCCGAAGTCCCAGTCTTGACTCTGATGGACTCAAGAGCCTATCCCCTGAGCGCGGTGTCTTTCAGTGCAGGCCGGGATTGGCTGATTTTCCGATCTGGAAAGCTCTTTGAGCGGGAAGCTCTCTGGGTGCTCGAGCCCTACTTCAGCGGGGCGGGCATCCGGCGGATCGAGGGGGCTTTCGATTTTTCGAAGAAGGACTCAGAAATCAAGACGGCGCTTGTTCCCGGGCCGCTGAGCCGGCTCCGCCCCGAAAGAATTTGGGGTGTCTGCGGGGAAGGTTCTTGCGGCAAGCCTGACAGGATCGGCCCCGGGGGAAGAATCCGCTTGGGGCCCGGGCAGGGAAGCCTCCAGTTTCTCGGTGCAGCCGGCGGTGAACCGATCCTGCTGATCAGTGTTGGAACGGCAGAGTTTCTTTTTCTGCCCAAAGTGAATCGCGAGGCTGCCGATTTGCTGCGGAGGCTTGAGCCGTGGCTCAGCGGAGTAGAGGTCCTGGTTCTTCCTGCCGTCTCGCAGCGGACTTCCGCCGCATGGCTCTCCGAGATTCTGAAGGCAGCGGATCCCTCTCTCACGGTGACGGCGGGCGGTGCTCCCCCAGAAAGCCGTCAGAACTCACGTTGGCTCAGCCAAAGACAGCTTGGCGCTTTAACCTTTGAATGCCAGCCTCGCAGGCTCCAGGTGAGAAGTCATGCCGACCCCGGTTTTTCCCGGACAGTCTTCACGGGGCCAATCCCTTGAGAAATCAAGCCTGCCAAGGGATTTACGGATTGACACCCGGAGGTCAATTTGCTAGTATGCCGCATTCTTTTAAACCCCTGCAAACCGAGGTCATAAAAAGAGTTATGCATTTCAAGAAGGGTTTGGCCTTCTTTCTTCTTCTTAGCCTACCTGCAGCTCCGTCGCAAGCTTACTGGGTCTGGTCACCTGAGGCCGGAAAATTCGTTAATCCTGAAGAGGGTGAACAGGATTCGGCCGGCGAGCAATACGAATACGCCATGAAGTTTTTTCGCGACAAAGACTACGACAAGGCCGAAGAAGAACTCAAAAGTCTCCTGAAGCGCTACCGCGGTGCGAAAATTGCCCCGGAGGCTCAGTACCGCCTGGGGG
>VFQY01000056.1 GCA_018883425.1 Candidatus Omnitrophota bacterium
TCGCAGCACCGTCCAGGGCCGCAGGATAAGCTTTGTTCTTGGCGAATTGCGTCAGGATCCCTGAGCGGACTCCGCCGACGACTCCAGCCTCCGCGGCTTTATTGGCATCGCCGGAAAGATCCACAAATTTAGGCACCGCAACGATGGCCAGGATGGCCAGGACGACAATCACCATGATGAGCTCGATCAGCGTAAAACCTTTTTCAGATGTTTTTTTATTTTTCATTTTCTTCTCCTTTGAGTTCGGTTTTGATTTCTTAAAAACGGCAACTTGTTTCTAAACCTTAAAGTTTGTATTCCTTACTGAAAACTTCCCGTGGCCGGCGTGTAAGTATACGTTGCTCCTGTGGGCCCCTTGTACTGTGTGGCACTCACGCGCTCCCACTGCTCGGAGATGCCCGGATCAAGAACAGTTGTAAAGCAGACATTGGTCTTCGAGCAAAGACCGTTCAGCGCGGCATCCAAAGTCGCAGGGTAAGCTTTATTCTTTGCCAGCTGAATCATGATGCCCGACCGGACCCCGCCCACAACGCCCGCCTCCGCAGCTTTTTTGGCATCCCCCGAAAGATCGACAAACTTGGGCACCGCCACAATCGCAAGAATCGACAAAACCACAATCACCATGATCAGCTCTATCAAGGTGAAACCAGCTTCAGATGCTTTTGTATTTTTCATTTTTTATCCTCCATGTCGGGTCTTTTCTCTAATAAAAGGGGTTTACCCCTCCTTCAAGAGGCAGGGCAACAATATTATCCATGACCGCAAAGGCTCCAGTGGTAGGATTATAAAAATAAAATGTTCCTGTAGGCCCCTTGTACTGTGCGGCACTCACGCGCTCCCACTGCTCGGAGATGCCCGTATCAAGAACAGTTGTAAAGCAGACGTTGGTCTTCGAGCAAACACCGTTAGCCGCGTTATCCAGAGTCGCCGGATAAGCTTTGTTTTTTACAAGCTGAATCATGATGCCTGACCGGACCCCGCCCGCAACGCCCGCCTCCGCTGCTTTCTTCGCGTCCCCCGAAAGATCGACAAACTTGGGCACCGCCACAATCGCAAGAATCGACACTACAACAATCACCATGATCAGCTCTATCAAGGTGAAACCTTTTCGGTCTGAAATGGCTGCCACAGTCTCTCACCTAAATTAAATTATTTAGTGTTTGAACAGACTCATGACATTCCACATCGGCAGAAAAACACCCAAGGCCAAAACCAGAATCATGACGCCCATAAAGATCGTCAGAAAAGGCTCAATGAGAGTCGTCATAGAAGATGTGGTCCTCTTGATCTCGCGCTCATAATGCTGAATAACTTGCTCAAGCATGGCGTCCAGACTTCCTGTGGTTTCTCCCATCAAAATCATCCGATTGAGGAGCGGCGGAAAGAGTTTGATCTCCGCAAAAACATCAGACATTCTGCGCCCCTGACGGACGCCCGCAGCCGCGCGGCGCACAGCAGCCGCGATCGCCGCGTTGCCCGTAACGCGGGCACTAATCTCTAAACCATCCGTCAGCACTACGCCGCTTGCGTAGAGAGCCTGCAGAGTTCCCGCAAACCGCACGAGGGCAATTTTTTTGAGCAGACCGCCGAAGAGCGGCACTTTGAGCTTCCAGGCATCGACAGCAGGGCGGCCGTTTTTGGAGTTTTTATAGCGCCAAAAGAGCGCCGAAAGAGCTGTGAAAACAGCAAGAATCAGAAGACCGTTCTGCGCCGCAAACTCCCCTGTTCCGATGATGATTCGGGTCGGCAGCGGCAAATCCGTGCCGAAATTCTGAAACACTTTGGAGATCTTGGGGATCACGACCGTCACAATCACAAGGAACGCGAGCACCAAAAAACAAAGTACGATAATGGGATATCGGACGGCTTGTTTCACGGATTCCGCTGTCGCAAGATCGCGCTCCATCGAAGACACCATTCTCGTGAGAATCTTTTCGATGCGGCCGGCCTGCTCACCGGTTCCAAAACTGTTGGAGTAGTGTTCGGGAAATACCTTGGGATGCTTTGCGAACGCTTCCGAAAGCCGCGCCCCCCCCTGCACATCCTCATAAACGCCTTGCACGATCGATTTGAAGTAGGGATTGTTTAAGGAATCGGCGACGTCTCTCAGGCCGGTCACAATCGGCACGCCCGCCTGAATAATGGTTGCAAGATCACGCGTGAAGATAAGGATCTCTTCCTGAGTGACCTTCTTGGATACGCCTAAATTCATTTTAGCCAGATCCTTAAGATCGGTCTGAAGCAGGGACTTCGGCGCTGAGGACTGCCCCGCTTCCGCAATGACCGCGATCGGCACATAACCCCTGGCTTCCAGCCCCTGAAGCGCCTTCTCGCGGGTTTCAGCACTTACAACCCCGCTGATGATTTCGCCCGCTGTATTGCGGCTTTTGTGGCGGAAGCTCATCGTTTTCATGCGATGTTCACCGCCTTGACGACCTCTTCAAGCGTCGTCAGCCCCGCGCGGACTTTTTCGAGAGCATCTTCACGAAGCGTCTTAAAACCGTTCTTGCGCGCCTCTTCTTCAATTGTGGCAGCATCGCGGTTGGCAACCACCAATTTTTGGATAGACTCCGTCACTTTCAGAAGTTCGAAGATACCGATCCGTCCGCGATAACCCGAAAAACGGCAGGAAGGACACCCCTCTCCCTTGTAAACCTTGAAACGTTCGGACTCCGGAATATTGACCGCGCTCCAAAGCGCTTCAGGCGCCTGACTCTCTTTCCGGCAGCTCTCGCACACTTTTCGTACAAGGCGCTGAGAAATCGCCGCAATCACGGAGGAAGCAATCAAGAACGGTTCGACTTTCATGTCCGCCAGACGCACAAAAACGCCGGCAGCCGTGTTGGTGTGAAGCGTGCTGAAAACCAGGTGGCCCGTCAAAGCTGACTGAATCGCAATCTCAGCTGTCTCGCGGTCTCGAATTTCACCGACCATGATCACGTCGGGATCCTGACGCAGAATGGACCTCAGGGCATTGGCAAAGGTCAAACCGGCCTTCGCGTTGATTGGAATTTGGCGGATCATGGGAAGTTTATATTCCACCGGATCCTCGACTGTGATGATATTACGGTCGACGGTGTTGATCGTAGCCAAAGCCGCATAGAGCGTCGTTGTTTTTCCTGACCCTGTGGGTCCCGTTTCCAAGATCATGCCGTAGGGTCTGTGAATCAAGGCCTGAAATTCTTTGAACATCGCGGGGCTGAAACCGACACTGGGCAGATCCGGAATCGAGGCGGAATCCTTGAGAAGACGGATCACAATATTTTCGCCGTAGACCGTCGGCACCGAGGAGACGCGCATATCCGCCTCCTTACCCTCCAGAACTAACTTGATCCTGCCGTCCTGAGGAATGCGCGTTTCCGCGATATCCATCTGGGCAAGAATTTTAAGTCTCGTAAGAATCTCGGATTCGAGCTGTTTCGGAGCTGTCGAAGCTTCCCTGAGAACACCGTCGACTCGATAGCGGATTCGGAGCATCTTTTCCTCAGGCTCGACATGAATGTCGCTGGCGCCTTCTTCATGGGCCTGCTTCATGATCAAATCAACCAGCTGTACCACGGAATGATTTTCGGAAAAGCGCGTGACCTCCGGTTTGTTTTTTAAATCCTTACCGCCGCCGGCGGATTTCGGCTGACTGCGTTCGCGCGCCAAAACCTTCAAAAGATCACTTACCGCACTCGCCGAACCATAGTAACGCTTGAGACACTCCTCAATTTCATCGGGAGCAGCCAAACACACGTCAATCGAGCATTGCGCTGACTGAGACAGGTGATCGATCGCGGCCGTATCGAGGGGGTTAACCATGGCAACGTTCAAACTGTCGCCGATTTTAAAAAGAGGAACCGCTTTGTAACGCTGAGCAAGTTCGCCGGAAATCGTGAGAAGAATTTCTTTGGCAATCTGGAAATTAAGGACTTCGACGTAGGCGATGCCGTAAATACCCGCAAGTGTCTCGAAGACTTTGCTTTTCGCCACGATGCCGCTTGAAGCCAAATACTCCGAAACACACACCCCCCGGTCTCTCGCTTGTGATTCGGCTTCCAAAAACTGGTCCGTCGTCAAAGCGCCAGACTCGACGAGCTTCTTGCCAAGGATTTCGCGTTCCGCAGTTTCGAGCATCATCGTCTCATGGTATTAACTCTGTCTAACAAGCACTTTCTTCATGTATTAACAAATATAAATTACAGATCACACTCTTTCAAAAAAGCCTTTAAATAAACATTCGGTTTCTTACTGTTTTGTTAGTTTTGTGTTTTAAGCCGCACCCTTTTTCGATTAGATCTTCAATCCTCGGCGGGCTTGGGCCATGCCAAGTAGGGAATCACCAGCGCGGACCTAGGCTGCGGAAATCAAGGCTGCAACCCTCTCCAGCAGGACGTCCGCCTTGAAGGGTTTGACCAGGTATTCATTCGCCCCCATCTGAAGCGCCATCTGACGGTCTTCATCCTGGGCCTTTGCGCTCAAAATGATGATCGGTATCTTGGCGTACCGGTAGTCATTTTTCAGCAGGGCACAAACCTTGTAGCCCTCGATTTTGGGAAGCATCAGATCAAGAATCATCAAATCGGGCTGATTTTTCTGGGCCATCTCAAGGCCAGCCTGGCCGTCATTAGCAGAAATCACTTCGTAACCCTGTGCCTTAAGACGGCTTGAGATCAAAAGAACAATCTGCGGTTCATCATCAACAACCAGAATTTTCTTTGCCATGAAATAACTCCTTAAAATGCTGCGCTATAGTCCGTATTTTTCGGTATTTGAAAAACAAACGAGGTGCCCTTGCGGTAAACACTTTCAACCCAGATCTTTCCCCCGTGCATCTCGACGAGCCGTTTGCAAATGGCCAGGCCCAATCCCGTACCCTTTTCACCGCCGCCGTGTTCTCTTTCGAATTGCTGAAACTTTCCGAAAACCTTGGGCAGATCGTGCTCCGCAATACCCCGTCCGGTGTCGTTAACCCGGCACTCCACATAAACGCCTTCATCCTGGACGGAAACCTCAATGTGTCCTTTTTCTGTAAATTTCAGGGCGTTATTGATCAGGTTCGTGAAGATCTGAATGAGTTTCCCTTTGTCGATCTCGATCTCCACGGTCTCATGAGAGAAAGCCGTCTTAAGTTCAATCCCCTTATTCTGCGCCAGCAGCAAAAAGGATTCGACCGTCTTGCGTGCCACCGCGGCAAGATCATCCTTCTCCTTTTTGAAATCCATCTTACCGGCCTCTATTTTGGATACGTCGAGAAGGGCATTAACGATATTCGTCAACCGGTCAATGGCCTCGATAGAGATCGACAGAAACATTTTCTGATCATCATTAACGGGGCCCAGAACACCGTCCTGGACCTGGGAGACAGATTCGCGGATGATGGTCATAGGGGTCCTGAGTTCATGGGATACTGTGCTCACGAATTCGTCTTTCATCCGCTCGAGTTTTCTTTTTTCTGTAATGTCGGCACCGAAAAGAATGATGTCCGTGTCGAGCCCGCCGCGTTTGAAGATCGGGATGACTGAAAAACCGGCAAACCCCTCATAGCCGTTAGGCCTCTTGTAAAAAAGATCCGGCGTCCTTACCAGCTGCTTCTTCTTACGGCACTCTTCGACTGCAGCGAGCAGGGGCGCGGTATCCCACTCCAAGCGGCAATCTGCCAAACGTTTTTGCAGCATATCGGAACTGTGAACGCCGAATGTTTTCTGAGCCACGGAGTTCCAGAAAGTAATGATTCCGTCTGCGTTGAGCCGAATTAAAATCGAGGTTACAGAAGAAATAAGCTGGGACATTTCCGCCTTCTCTTCCGAGAGGGCTTCTTGAAGGTGCTTCTTATCTGCGGCGAACCGGAGAAAACGTCTTAGATTGCGCACCGCCTCTTCACCTTCGGGCTGAACGATACAGTCAATTGCCCCTGACGCAATAACCTTCTCGAACAGCCCCGGCACGTCTTTGTCCAGAACAGCGACAAGCGGACAGCCCGATTTCTTACGGATCGCATCGAGGGTTTCGAGCCCTGAACTGTCGGGCAAGTAAAGACCGACGAAGATGAGGTCCCAGTTCTGCTCATCAAGAGCTTGAAGAGCAGCAAGCAGGGTATGAGCGCTCGCGGTTTGGATTCCAGCCGGTAAAAAATCTTTTTCCAGGCCTGCGGCGGCCGTGAACAGATAATCTTCGGGCTCAATAAATAAAAGCCGCAGCTGATTCTTTTGAGGCATGTCGCTCATCTTGAGAGGGCCTGGGTTAAAAGAAACGTCAAATGGACCGCACACTCTTAGCCTTGTGCGGATTTGTATCTGAAATACATCGGCGTTCTTCAGATGACGCTTAAGCAGGACTTTCAGCGCGGGAAAACCTTTTAAAAAGGCAGCGGCAGATGAGCAAAAAAAAGGGGGCGGTATCAACCGCCCCCTTTTGGCTGAAGCTTAAAACCTTACTTACCGCAGTCACAGCCTCCTGCGCATTGGCAGGGGGAACAACTGCAGGCAGCATAGGCCGTTACGGCCGCAGCCGTTGAAAAACCTAAAATCATGAAAAGGCTTAAGAGTATGGCTTTCATTGGGAAATCCTCCTTAGAATAATTGAAAAAGCTCTTTGCGGAGTTAAAGAGCGGCGGGAGGAGCCCGAGGAGAAAACGCACCTGGATGAAAGATTTCAAAACCCGGAGGTGAGCCGCTTCGGAAAGCTGACTGGATGATGACAGCCCTGTCCAGGACAAGACCCGTATCTTCCACGAAAAAAGGCGTCTTCGAAACCTTGGCGGATCCCAGCTGGGATTTAAGGACTCTCTCCGAACCGAGTTCCGCTTGACGCACGACCAGACATTTGCCGCAGCAATCAGCGTCACCGGACGTCTTCGGCTTGGACGGCTCGCGGTGAGAATGACAATCCTGGGGAGCGGCCTCGTGAGTTATTTCGAAAAGTTCTGAGACCGCATAAGCATTTGGGCAGGAGCATTCCAGCATCATGAATGCCGCAACAAAAAACAACGTCCACAAGGAAGCCCACCGTCTTAGTTTAATCATCGCTGCCCCATTCTGATTGCCCTACTGCTTTAAGTATAGCGTCTTCAGCGGCTCTCTGAAAGCTCTAACTCCGTTTTTTTCGTTCATGCTCGAAGCCCCCGAAAACGGACACTCTGCCGGACCGGGCACGCCCTCTCGTTGAAGATCAGCTCAATCCCGAAAAGTTGGTCAGCGGGCCTAACCCTAAACAGATTCCTATGTTGCATTGCCGAGCTTAGGCGTTTCCAGACGTTTTGCCATCGCCTCAATGGCTTCACTTTCCATAAGAACCGGGAGGTCCTCCACGCGCGTTTTCGACAGGACAAGAACCGCGCGCAGACCCTGCGTAAAATACGGATCCCCCGTCAGATTTTCGGCAGGATCTCCCCGAGTACTTAGAGGAACCCCTCCTTCCAAGCCGTAGGCTTCGGCCTGCTTGGCAGAAATCAAGTCATTGAGGGTATAGAGAACTGCCTCATCGATATCGGGATCAATTTTGTGCGTGGTGAGATTCCATGTCTTTCGCGTAAATCTGACACCGATGTCGCGGCTGACCGTCCCGACCCAAACGGGTTTTCCGCGGAATCGGGCCGGCGAATACCACAGGCGCAGGTGGAGGCGCTGATCCAAACTCTTTCGGGCTTTTTGAAAAGCGGCGTCATGACTGCGCCCGTCGAAATACAGCGGGCTCACGGGCGAGTAGCGATAACTTTTTTTGAAAGAAAAAGAATTGATCGTCTTCAGAATTGAACCCCAATAGATCATCTCGGTCTCGTCCCACTTGGCTGCTGTCAGAGACGTCAGCACATCCTCAGCGTCCCCGAGGATCACAAGGTTCAAAGGATCTCCCTTGCGGCGCAACTTTTTGTCGGTCGTGCAGCAGGGCAGATTTTTTACATAGGCCATCAGCTCCGATTCTGTTTCAAAATCCTGAATGGCCGATTCGGCATAGTAACTTCTGAAATTTTTCTTCAGGTAATCTTGACGGATTCCCGGAATTTCGATGATGAAATTGAATTTCCGCACTGCCTTAACCTTTTCATTGGCCATCACCGCCGGCGAATAACCTTCCAAAGTAACAGAAATCTCTTTTAATCCAACTTCGAACGGCACGAAAAGATACCCAGCCTTCTTTTCGCCGGGCCTTATCCATCCGTAAGACAGGACATGTTCTTCGAAAGTTTTTTCGAGCTGCTCGTTTGCAGACTGGGCCAGCCAGGCCTCCAGAGGCGAGAGAGGCGCCGTCACAAAATGAAGAAACGGCGGCAGAAATTTTTTGAGGGTGCGCACTGCCCCGAGACGCGACATAAATGCGGCCTCGGCCGCCGTGTAATAATCAGGATCCACATTGCGTTCGGCGAAAGCATAGGAATGCTCCGGGTCTTGATTTTCAATCTCCATCCAGACCGCTAAAATATGCTTGGAGGCCAAATTCACCCCAAACGCTTTTTTCGTTTCCCGGGCACCGAGCCCCACTGCCTTCACTGTAACTCCCTCCTGAGTTTGGCTCTTAAGCCGCTGAAAATAATCAGCGTCCGGATTAATTTTAGGCCGGTAGACAACGCATCCTGAAAGCACAAAAAACAGCAATGAAAATAAAATCGCGGAGCGGTACGACGGCATCTTTTCACCTTTTCTGGAAGGATTCGGAAATCAGTGAAGCCTAGAAGGAAGGAGCTTGCTAGTCAAGACCTAAGGGCAAGGGGCTGATGATGGTCTGCCCGTTTTCAAGGCGAAGAAAATGGCCGCTGCCAAAGGCCCAGCCGCCGGGAACTCAAATCCATCAGACACTCGACCCCATGCTTTCCCCCTTGAGAATGCAGCGGGATGATAAAAATCCAGGGCATATTTGCGGGTAAAACAGCTTAGCGCGTAAGAGACTCTTGCTGAGAACCCGTCTTGTCATAGGGCCCGCTTTCGGTTGTGAGAGTCTCATCGGCCGTCCGAGGCGTGGGGGGGGGTGAATTAAAGAGATCGGTCTCGGGCCCGTTTAAACGGCCGGGAGAAAATCACGAGATCTTTCAGCCTTCATACCCCCCCCCGAGTATCGAACTCTGCGCTCTTGGAGGGGGTAGCGTCTATTCTTTGCAGCAACTCGCTTCGTTTACACATAAAACGGGGGGCAGGAACCGAAGTCCCTGCCCCCTTCCTCGGCAACGGCGGATGTTATCGAACCTAGATTGTGACCGTAAAAATTCTGCCGGTCGAGAGGATGTAAATGATCCGTGATCCCGTATTGATAACTCTCCGAATAGTGCCATCTAAAACGGCAGGTGCACTTTTACGGGGATCTAGAATCATGGTCTTAAGAGTCTTCTTAGTGCCATTGACGTACGTGTAAGATACTCCAAACACCGCTATTCGGCCGGTCTTCGACGTCAATTCCGCGCTGAAGGCTGCGATGTCTGTCGGTGTTTGTCCAACCGTCGGGGCACCCTCAAATTTCACCCCGCTCTTCACCAGACTCATCTTGTCCAGCCCGTTGACGGCGTCGAAGATGTGGTAGACACTCAGCCCGCGCACGAGCAGGAATTTGTTCTGGTAGTTGAGCGCGTCCGTCTGTCCCTTGAAGATATAGCTCTGGGGAACAAACTTTTTATTCTTAAGATCCACCAGCACATTTTCCAGAAGGCTGCCATCCGTCGGCGACAGCTGCAGCGTCGCGCCCGCGGGGCGGACGCCTGTCACGTTGCCGTCTTCGAGAAACTTAATCCCCGTGATCTGGGTCCCGCTGATGAGTCTCTCGCCCGACGCCATGTTGATAAAATGGGTTTCGTATTGGCGGGTACGCGAGTGAGAGTACTGCGCAACGATCGTTTTCCCATCAGGCGAAACGTCGTCGGCCTTGATGCATCCGTAGGCCGTACATTGCCCGACATCGAAAACAGCTCTGCTCAGAAGATCCAGCACAGACGTCCTATAGGTGTTCGCGTCATAAAGCAAAGCGAAAGACGTGTTGGACTTAGCAAGCGTACCGCCGCTTTCAAGGTGAATGAAACTGAACTCGGTTTGCCCGGCATCGGTGACGTATTCAATCGCCGCGACCTTGCCGTTTGCAGGCACCCACACGGATTTGATGACGTAGGAAGTATTGGTCGTATAAAAATACCTTCTTCCGCTTGTATTGTTTTTTACTGTCACAGAGTATTTATTTGCATCGATCGCGTAGGAATAATCGGGATGCTCGGGGAAAACAAGACTTCCCCCCGTTTCAACCACGATGCGGCCTGCCATTCCCGCGAGAGCATCTGTTACCCAAACAATTTCTTTGACCCGCGAGGCATCGAAAGCACCCTCTGTCAGAGAAAAGTTATAATTCTTGAGCTTATCAATTTCGGAAATGCTGATTCTCCGAACAAGAATGTTGCCGTTCGCATCTTTGAATTCGACCTTCACCTGTCCCTTCACCGATCCCTTGGCGGCAAAAGTAACACCTGCCGACAGATTTTGCGGTGTCGCGAACTGTGCCCAAGCTAACGCGAACGATGAGTCCGACGGTTCCTTGAGACGATAGTCAAGACTGAACTCACGATTGGAAATCTTGTTCATAAGCTGATAGGCGTTGTTGGCGCCGTCGCCCATCGTGGGACTGCCCGGAAGTGTGGTGAGGCGCGAAGCATCGTAAGTACTGCCTTCAATTGCGCCGCCGTTCACGGGCGCTCCCCCGGGAGCAAGGGTCTCAATCTGCAGGGACCCGCTTTTGCCTGTGGAGTAATCTGCCACGAAAACTATTTCTCGAATCTTGTCTAACTGAAACGCGGAATAAACAGTATCCCTGTTGAGATTGATGACATAGTTCCGCCTGACACCCGTCATCAAAAGAGACACACGGTGCACCTTGCCTGCATCATCCTTGATCTCGAGAAAGGCCGTCTTGCCTTGAGGACCCGTCAGCGCAACAACGAATTTATCACCCAAAGGACGTGCGGAATCGAATCGAACACCTGAAAAAGCAAAGTCCTGCGGATCAGGAAGCACATAATCGAATTTGAGAACACCGGGGGCAATGCTCTTTAAATCCGCGCTCGCATTAGGCGCTGAATTGCCGTCGCCGGCGCCGCTGAAGTACTGAAGATCCCGGGGCAATTCCGTCAACGCTGCGCCGTCGTAATCGCCGCCGGCAATCGTCTGCTCATATTTCAAGTCAACGGTCTCGACTTGAATTGTCTGAGTCGACTTAACAACCCAAACGATTTCACGAATCTGCGCACCGTCAAAACCTGCGGGCAAATGACTGCCCGTAAGCTGCAAGGTGTAGTTCTGCATCGTTCCGGTAAGTTCGATCTCTTTCGAATAGAGCTTGTAATTCCAATCCCGAATTTCGAGAGTCACCTTATTTCCTGCGCTGCCGCCTACGGCCATCGTTAGACCGTTTGACAAATCCGCAGGCGAAGAAAAAAGAGCAAATGCAAAGGCAGCATCCCCAGCCTGATTGGCTTTAAAATCCAAACTGAATTTGCGCGTGGAATTTTGAATCAGATTGATCTTGGATGCGTTATCCCCGACAGTCCCGGCTCTCAGGATCGGCTCACCGGGCAGCTTCGTCAGACGAGACGGGTCATAGGCGTCTGAACCGCCGCTCGGCGAAAGTGTCCCTGAAAGGGTTCTTACGACGAGAAAATCGGTGCTGGTCTTTGACGCGGTTGGTTTCGCGGCCAAGCTCAAATCGCTTTGAACAGGGGCATCGGCATTCACCACGGCCACTTCAGAGCCAAGAGCCTGGCTCAAAATTTCCGCGGCCTGAGCACTCGGCATTCCCGGCGGTAATATCTGCCCCGCTAAGATTAAAAATGTCAATGTTCGGATCGGCACCATAGCCCTTTGAATCAGGCCCGCCGATCCCGCCTGTGTTTGCTGCTTCACTTTGTTGGTTTTCATACAGCCTCCTTAATTAGATCACACCTATTGGTGTAATCGATTACATAAAACGGTAAGAAATGGTCAGTCGATTTTTCTTACCGAACCCCTCTCTACGAGAGAAATAGGTAAAAGCTCACGGGTGAATTCCGGGCCTTTGGAATCCTTGTCCTTCAAATGCTGGATCAGGCACTCGGCAGACCGTTTCGCGGCTTCATAAACATGCGCATGGAGAGTCGTGAGCGGCGGATTCGAATGCTCCGCTCTTCGGTCATTGTCGTAGCCCATAACAGAAATACGCCCTGGGCAATCGATCCCAAGCTCTTTGAGTTTTTTCATCACTCCGAAAGCGAGGATGTCATTCATGCAAAAAATGGCGGTGATCTGGGGATGGATCGAAACCAGCTGCCCGGTCAAATGATAGGCTTTCTCCTCCTCGAAGCCTGTGTCGAGAATAAGCTCCGGGTTAACTGGGAAACCCTTTAAGTTCATAAAAGAAAGAAAACCCTTGAGGCGATGATACGCGTCCGGCGCACCGTCGCGGCCGCTCATCACCGCGATGTTTCGATGCCCATGGAAATACAGATACTGAGCCGCGAGTTCTCCACCCTGAAAGTGATCCCCGGCGACGTAATGCGCCTTAACGTCGTCCTCAACATTGTTGATCACGACGCAGGGGATTTTGAGCTGCTCGATCACCGATGCATTTGAAAAGAAAGAGCGCCAGTAAGTCACAATAAGACCATCCACACCTTCGCCGGCTTTGAAGTCGTAACGGTCCCAGCGCGGAGGCGTGGCCTTCAGCAGAATCATCTTCAACGTGTAGTGCGTATTCAGCAGCGAGTCGGAGATTCCAGAAAGAATGTAGGAGTAATATTCCGAGAGAAAAATGCCTTCGTGGTGCGGAAAAAGAATTCCGATCGTTCGGTGAGAGGCTTGCCTCATGTGCTGCGCCGCGATGTTGGGCGTGTAATGATATTGCTCAATCAGCGCGTCAATGGCCCGCAGAGTCTCGGGGGCCACCTTGTTTCGGGTTTCAGGATTCAGACACCGGGAAATCGTAGCCACCGAAACATTGGCTCGCTTCGCCAGATCGTGAATCGTTAATTTTCGCTTTTCGTTCTTCATAGGACTTTGTTAACCGTTTTACTTTCCAGAGATTTTTTTTCGATCGATGTAATCGATTACATAAACTAGCTGACAACCTTTCCGTTGTCAAGCGGGCAAACAATTTTTTTTAATTTCTCACCCCGTAAGCACCTCGTCCATCAGTACGAGGTTCAAAAAAACCGCCTAAATTTAGGCGTATCTATAGATCTCAAAATCATTTAGGCCTCGAATCGAGCCAGGCCTGGATAAGTGGCTCTAGCCAGGAGAATCATGGTGAGTTGCGCCGAAGGATCTAAAAAACGTTAGCCAATCAAAAAAAGAGCGGTTGAACTGCGGCGCTCGTCCCCTAAGGCTGTGAGGGAAGGGCAATTCTCAGCGGATCGCCAGAGTCATCGACTTTCAATTTTCCCGGGCGCGTTTCTTGCCGCCCCCGGCAAAACAGTACCTTTTGCCCTGTCCCCCGCGGGGACTGCTGTCCTTAAGGCTGCAAATAAAAAAGCCGCAGGCTTTTTTAATGGCGCGCCGAACACTTCAGAGACAAGACTTTTCAAGATAAGCGACAAGATTGCTTAACAACACCTTAACGAGTAGCGACTGCTAAGCAGACCGCTCGACTAACATCCGCTCGCGATAATCCTGCGCAAAATTGGCAGCAAGACCTGCAAAACCCTGAAGGGCCTCCTGGCTTCGCGCTTTGTAACGGCCATTGACGAGAAGAGCAACAATGTCATCGGACGGCTGATTGGCGAGCCGCGCTGCATTAATCGTCAGTGCTGCGAGGAAAAATCCGGCGGCAATACCCGCTCTCTCAGGGTAAATAACCCGGGATCGGTCATCGGCATATTCATTGGTAAGAAGCTCGCCGTTAAGCCCGACCTCGAACGGCGTGCGCATAGCCAAACCGTATCCTTTAAACGCTTTATTGTGAAAGATGATCTTATTTTCAGTTTCGTTCACAAGCAGTTGAACATTATCACTATTCGTGCGCTTAACACGCTTCAGTGCCTCGAGAAATCTGTTGTCGGGAAAGCGAAGTTCGGTGACGACTTTGCCGTATTGGCTCACGGTATTACGTACTGTATCGATCAGGCTACGAAGCTCCTCGATCTGATTTCCCATTAAGTCCAGCTCTTCACGCGTAACCGTTTGCCGGACATAAACCGATTTTTCGTTAAATTGTGAAAGAAGTCCACGGATCCTGTTTTCGAAGTTAGCTTGTGAAATTGCCGATTCGGCAGAAAGCTTTGCCAGAGCTGCTTCACCTGCTGCCTGGATTTCAGGAATAATGGCCAGTCCGCCATTAATAAGAACAGCTCCGGCTGTTCCATACTCGCTTCTGTTTAATAGATTCTCGACAATGATCAAAGCCGCCAAGCGGAGTTCAGAACGGCCCGAAGGCGCGGGTAATCCAGAGC
>VFQY01000057.1 GCA_018883425.1 Candidatus Omnitrophota bacterium
GCCCTGGGGTTGGCGCTTGACGCCGGCGGCGACAGGACGCTTCTTGCCTTTATCAGGCGTTGGAACCGTCAGCATCCCGACGATAGGATAATTTTGGATCTTCATGCCCCCGATCGAGCGCCCCGAAAAGTTCAGCCCTATGAAACACCGGGAGAGCTTTGGAAAAGAGAGGTGTCGGAGATGGGAGAGCTTTCCAACGAAGAGCGGGAAGGCCTCTGGCATCAGAGGAATAGTGACCCGGAGGCTAGGGAAAAACTCATTCTTTCGTTCCTGCCGTTTATAACACGTTTCGCACAAGATGCAGCCGGTACCGAAAAGGGAGGCTATCGTTTTGAGTATTTGGTCCAAAACGGAAATTTAATTCTACTGACTGTCTTGGATCAATGGACGTCTTCGCAGGGGACCCTCACGGCGTTTGTTGAAGAGCAAATTAAAAAAGGAATGCGTTTAACTGTAAAAAAAGGCGGTGTGACCCATTCGGATAGCTCAAGCTATTGGTCTCTTAATGCGCCTCGGGGGGGGGATCCTGATTCCGGCGAATGGGGCGAAATTCTTCCTGGATCTGATAAGAGTTTAGGCTGGGGGGGAGAGGATGATGGGGCTTTTGGCGCTTGGCTGAATCAATGGCAACAAAATCCCGGCACGACAGGCGTAACGCCTGATTCAGTCAGCCCGCAAAGTCCGGAATTACCTGGTTATCAACCTTTGGATGATGACATTTGGGAAGCCGCACTGCGTGAACAAGCTGGGCAAGATAATCCCATGCCGCGCCAAATGTTACAGGATAGTCTGCCGAAGATTTCAGATGCGCTTGATGGGGCACGCGCCCGTGACCAGGGTGTCCGGCCGATCGGCTATCATGAAAAAAGGGAACTCGCAGAGAAAATTCAAAATTGGTTTTTAAATGCGGGTTTGAAGGAAGCGGCCGCTAATCTTGGCATCGGGAATCTTGCAATCTACATAGTGGGGAGTCTTGGAAATCTCGGAAATGCCGTGCGAAGTTATAGTGACATAAATCTCATGATTGTCACGGACGCTGACCCTCAAAAAACACAGAGGATTCATCAGGCCATTGTTGAATTGCTCGGGGCAGAGCATGAAGAAGATCGTTCAAGAGTCTCGGGACACATGGGCTCTCTGGGGAAACACGGCGGCTATGACCTCGCGGCGGCTCAAAAAAAAGGGTTTATTTCGATTCTTCAGCAGCATCAAATTGGTAATCCGCAAAAAGGGTTTGCGAGTATCGAAACGGTCCGGCTGGAACAAAATCCCGGCGAGCCTTCAACGGTCTTTGCGGATCAGACCCGAGCCGCTTTTCACATTGGATTCGTCTACCCCGATTGGCCTCAAAGCGGAATCAATGGAATTCTTGTTTTTCAAAATCATCCTGACGCGTCAGAACACTTAGCGCGTATCGCCGGGCGCTACTTAACCCTGGATCAGGTAAGGGACTACTGGTTTCGGTTTCTGCATGACCAGCGGGAGAACACGCTGGATGCCCGGCTCGCACAAAACGGTCAAAAAGTTTCGAAACCTGAGCCAGGTGTCTTCGAGGGTGTGCGTGCCGGTTTTAGCCGGATACCCGCGGACACCGTTCAGACAATCGGGACGGCGTTATTTACGGAGGACGGCGCACTGAACGCGACAAGGCCTGGCGCTGAGCGGGGTACCGCCTTTCTTTTTGTCCATGGTCAACGCTATTTGCGGGGTAAGTTTCATGGGCAAAGAGACGAGATAAAATACGTGACGGCCGTTGAAAAGTTTTTCCCCAACAATCTTCAGAGCCTTCAAGCTGTCGTTTTCTATGGTCTCAATGACCTCGATGAGTTTGAAAGAAAGATGAAGCGGCATGAGGAGATCTTCGAGGGGCGGGAAGTGATTTTCCTCAAGGCTTCCGAGCAGGATGTTCTTTTATCACGGGTTTTAAAGCAGCGTATTTTATGGCAGCAGGAAGGTCCGCATAGTACCTTGAAACTTCTCGATCATCCAAGCGCAAGTGTTCTGCCGGTGGAAGCTGATGCTACCGCCGGACGCTCCGAACTTCGGACGCACGAAGGGGCGAGCGGCGATGACCCGAATGCTCCCGCTCGCAAACTCGATCTTCCCAAGATCATCCTTGTTGATCTGAATGGTTCCAGTCTTACGGAGGTGCGTTCCGCCCTTAAAAGCGCAGGTTATCCGGCGTTCCGCCACACTACTTTCAGTGATGCGAGCCAGCAGATTGACACGGGATTTGTGCCGGAGATCGTCATCCTAAGTCCCGCGGCAGAGGACTCGGAGTTCAAAGCCGACTTTCTTCTAAAGGCACCCTCTGCAGACATCCTCACGGCGGCTGATCTTGGTGAAAATCCCGCGCAAGCCATTCAAAATCGAGGTCAAAAAAGTCGCGGCGAGCGGTATGTGGCGAAACAAAAATTTCTTCGTGATGCAGCGAAGGCTGGTTTGAGAACCGGACAGAGCTTTCAAACTTCAGCGGCTCTTTACACGCTTCTCTCGGCTCAGGATCACCCCGAGCATGGATGGTCTTTCAATCTCCGTATTCAGCGTCAGACGGGCGCGCCAGAAATCCGCACCTTGATTCCAGAACACTTTGGAGCGTTTAACGAACAAATTCAGCGCGAATCCCAGAAGTCTAAGCGTGTTTTGCAAGAACAATCTCTTATAACAGAGTGGGGCGTGCTGAAGATGGAAACAGTAATTTATGAAGGAGAACATCTGGATGGTTTTCCGAGCGATCAAAAAAGCGGCCCCGTTCAAGGCGTATTTGCGGTGACGATCACGCAGGATGGGCATTTTTTTTCAGGTCTAAGAGCCAATCTAACAGCGACGGGTCTTTTCCATGTTTCCATGGCCACATTCTTTAAAGTTCAAGGCAAAGGTTTGATGCGAGAAGTTTTTTCCCAGGGCCTGAAACCTTATTTGAAACCCGGAATGATTTTTGAAGGAACTCTGCTGAATGAGCAAAGTCTTTTCGCTTTAGCAGCCGCCGTGCGGTCGGACAGCGCATTTATCCGAGGGCTTCCGTCTGACGTCCGTCAATTTGTTTTAAATTATGATCCGCAGAAACCCATAAAAACCCTCGCTCAGCAAGTGATTTTCCTCGCGATCCGGCAGGGATACCGATTTAGTCAGGAGCAGATCTTAGAGACAGCCTCTGCCAAATCTCAGGTTGCGGCGGGATTGGAGCGCTTTGAAATCTACGTCGAAACGCGCAGGGAGGCAGGCCGAGATCAGTTTGCCATCTACATTCGAAGTCATGCGCCCAGCCGCTCCGAACTTCGCTTCGCTTCGACGGAGCCTATCAAGCTGGCTTTCAGAGACGAGGTGTCGAAAAAAACAGCGTCTGAAACGCTGGAGTTCGTATTTTCGCCGCGTTTTAGAGCGTGGGTGAGGCAGTATGCCGTAACCCCTTTTGTGAAAAGGGGCCTGCTTCAAAAAGGGGGGCAAGCAGAAAATGCCGCCGCTGTAGAGCTTGTTCAGATGATCCGAAGGGCGATGTTGGCCGAGGGAGTTCCTCTGGATTCTTCCTTGATTGGTAAAGTTCATAGGCTGACGCCCGAAGCCTTCGAGAGGTTCGATGGCCAAATCGAAAAGGATTTCCGATCGTTTGTCCAGAATCAAGGCCGGAGTCCCGATGGCGCGGATCTGGCTTTGCGGGTGGGTGAGCAGGAAAGTCCGGAAGTTCAGCAGGCACTGACACAGCTTCAGTCCGAAATCCGCAGTCTTGCTGTTTTATTTCCAAAAGAAGGCAGGCCGGGCTCTTGGAAAGGTTTCCCTGTCACGCTGAATCGTTTTGAAAGCGGAAAGCTTGAGAAAACCCTTCGGCTCTTAAAAGGAAACAGTCCCGGTCTCAGTCTTTTTGCAACGGAAGGAGAACCGCAGGATTATCAGGGGCTGTCCGTGATGAGTATTTTTGCCCCTCTGCAAGCGCTGCCTGAAAATAAAGAGCTTCGCCGCTCCGTGATTTTAGCTTCCGCGGCTGTTTTGATTGCGATCTCTTTACTTCAGCAGCCCGAGGAGCTTCTCAAGAATCCCGAACAATTCCGCAATTTCCTCCTGCACCATTTTCCGAGCCTGGCTGAAAGCTTCATTGCCGCGAACGGGTCGGCATCAGCCGACTTGAGCCGCATGGTGATGGCTATCCAAGCAGCCGCTCGATCAGCCTAGTCAAAGTCGATTTCCGCTCGGGCAGGGGTTTGAGAAAACCCATTTCGCCGTGAATTCCTTTCTGCGGAACGCTTTTGAAAGGAAGAAAAGGATCCGATTCAAATCGATGAGCGAACCTGCTCCAAGAGTCAGCTCAGGCTCTTAAAAAAACGATTAGCACACCTTTTCAAGCTGCAGCGAGCCTCCCCGCCGGGAGCTGTTTTCGAGCGTCCAGGAGGCGGGCTATTCGCTGGAGGGCCTGGGGACGCTGAGTGTCGGCAACCGGGGTCATCTGCGCGTCGCAGGTCTCGATCCCGTTAAAAAACCTTACCGATCAATGGACCAGCCGAACCGCCTTCAGCCGCTCCGCCTCATGTTCTCAACAAAAAAGCTTGCTTTTACGCTATTTTTGATGAAAATTGCACGTGATTTTTAATCGCTAAACGCTTTATAAAACCCTAGACAAACAACGCTCACCGCAACATCGTCTGGATAGTCCTGATGCCCCCAAGATTGTTTCCGCCGGGGAAGGGCTTTCATCATACAATCTCTTAAAATCAAGGATACCTCTTTTGTGACACCGAGCAGGAATGATTCAACGGTACTTTCGAAAAAACTGGAGCCCTTTCCCTATAAAAAGCCGATTGTCCTTCTTGCAGCCGCCGGCATGGCTCTGAGTTTAGGTGCGGCCTGGTTTTCTACGGAATTTTTTCATCAGCGGCAAGAAGCTTCGTTTCAAAAGAGAATCGATCAGTCTTTAGAGTCTCTGCGCAGTCAGATTTACACAGCAGAAGTTTTCCTGTCGGCTGCCCGTCATTTTGTCAGGGTTAGTCCCCCGGGTGAAATCAGAAATTTTCAAAATTTTGTGCGGCCTAGTTTGAATGCCGGCATAGGGTTTCAGGAACTGGAGTGGCTGGAACCCCCAACCCTCAAAAGCCCGGCACCCTGGCTGGACAGCGCGCTGTTCACCGCAGCCCAGGATGCGAAGGCTCTTGAGACCTGGCGCACCGAAATTTCCAGTGCCGCTGAAAAGGCGTTCCGCACCGGCCAGCCGGTGATGACGGATCTCATCAAGTTCGACGCGCAGGGTATCAGCGGCATGAAAACCATCGCCTTCGTTTTTCTGACGGCCGGCCGCGATCCCCTTGCGAATGAGCCCGGCGACGGCGTCGGTCTGCTTCGGGCAACGCTGGATGTCGGAGAGCGTCTGCGGCGCTGGGCCCGTGAGCCTTCGCTTGACGGCATTACTTACCGCTTTTACGAGGGCGCAAGCTCCCGGGAGAGCCGGCTGTTCTTCGAAAAAGCCGGGAGAAAAGGGGAGTTTGAAAAAAAACATCAGGGTCTTGAAGTAAAAGCACTCCAGCAGGCTTTCGGGAAAAGCTGGACCGTAGTTTTCCGCGCCGAAAAGAATCCCGTCACGATTTCCCAGATTCTGCCGCCGGGGATTTTAATTACCGGCCTTCTTTTGACGGTCTGGGCGGCCTTCGGCCTGCATGCGTACGGTGAAAAAAAGAAAACCCTTCTGCTTGAAAAGGCATCGCTGCGGGATGATTTGACGGGGCTTGTGAACCGCAGGGGGCTCAATTTCCTTGCCGAAGAGCAGTTTCGCCTAAGCCGCCGTCATAAAACAGCTCTCGCCCTCTTTGTTGCGGATCTGAATCATCTCAAAAAAATCAATCATCGGTTCGGCGATTCGGAAGGAGACAGGGCCATCCGGGCCGCCGCACATTTGATCCGCAAAAGTTTCCGCGAGTCGGATATTGCAGCGCGCATGGGCGGTGGCGAGTTTGCCGTGCTTGCGATTCAGGCGGATCCGGAGAAACTGCGGGGTATGCTCGAAAAACTGCAGATGGCCTTCACGGCTTACAACGAGGACCGGATGCACGCCTATGCGCTGGGGGTGACTCTCGGGTTTGCCTGCGCACTGCCGGGCCAGGAAAGGACGCTTGAATCCCTTTTCGAAGAGGCCGATAAGGCTCTTGCCGAGAATAAAATTTTTAAGCCGGCTTTGGAAGTGAAGACTTGAAAATAAACGGGAGGTGTGTATGAATACCGCATTCAGCCGATGGATGGTCCTGTACGGTCTTTTTTTGATTTTGGCCGGGATGACCGGATATCTCTCAAATCCTGAAAAAGCAAAGACGGCTCTCATGTCCGGAGGAACTTTTGGCATTATTTCCGCCGTGCTGGGTCTTTTGCATGCCCGCGGACTGCAGTGGGCGAGAACGGCAGGCGGCGGAGTCCTTGTTTTTCTGGCCGCTGTCTTCTCCTGGCGGGCGGCAGCGGGGTGGATTGCTTTCTCGGCCGGAAAAACAGAAAAGTTATTTGCGGCTGTACTGATTACGGTGATGCTGTCGGCGACTTTGGTGTCGGCCGCGGCGTTCTTTCGAAAAAAAATCTGACTTTTAAATTCATGCGCCCGTAGCTCAATTGGATAGAGCATTTGCCTTCGGAGCAAAGGGTTGCAGGTTCAAGTCCTGCCGGGCGCGCGTTTTTCACGGAGTCTTGATGCAAGCAACCTTAGGCCGAAGAGCGGGTGTTTTTTTCCTGGCTCTTACAGCGGCCTTGTCCGGGCAGCTCTGGGCCGCGAAAGAGGAGCATCCGGACCGGCGCTACTTCGAACGCTGTTCTACGGCCGGGATTGTCAAAATCAAGCAAGGGATGAGCAGGGCGGAAGCCCGAGGCGCATGTTCCGGTTTCGAATTTCCCGCTTCCGAAAGTCTTGAGAAGGGATTCGTGTTTGCCGCTGATTCTAAAAGGAGTGCGTCGGTGCGCATTCCGGGCTGGCTGCCGGCGAGGGATCAGCGTATCGATTTTTTTTGCTCGCGGCAGGTTGTTGTGATGGCTTATTACAGCGCTGACGGTCTGGTCGACTACGTAACGCGCTTCCCGCTGCATAGCAGCTGACGGCCTGTTCTAAGGGGTTGATCGTGGCTCTTCTTTTGGATTTTACGCCTCTGTTTTGTTTCTTCTTTCTGGCATGGCTAGGTCTGCGCAAACTTCCCAAAACCCCGGCCTTTTTCCCGCCCCGCGTGTTCCTCGTGCTCATTCTTGGGATTCTGAGTCTTTTCGTTGTGCTCATGCTTCTGATCAAATACGGCTTTTTTCCAGGACTGAGCATCCTGCCCGGCGAACATCTCGACACCGCTGCTTAGACTGGGGTGAAAGCAGCTAGAGCCTGAGGTACGATCAAAAGGAAGACTCTGCGTGCCTGGCCCCGTCTGCTGGAACCGTTCAACATAACAGAGGCGCGTCTTTCTGCGGCGTATAGCCTTGCCCGTCCATGCGCAGTGAATTCAGGTTTTTTTGAGACATTCCGGACTAGCAATTTCTAGCACGGTCCTTCAAAGCAGAAAGTCCTTTTCGCCCGGCAAAATAAAGAGCTTTGCGGATTTGACGGCGCTGATTTCCAGCGGTAGATTTCCCTACAACCGTTTTGAAACCCAAATTCTGAAGAAGGAAGGTCCTCTTTCTTGAACAGACCCTTTGCAAAAATCTTCGCACTCTTTCTCGTCATCACGCTGCTTCCCGCCCATGAAGCGCGCGCACAAGGCGCATTTCTTGCGGAATCTCCTGCAAGTTTGCCTGCTGCAAAACCTGATTTTTTCATACCCGCGAACCTCGGATTTGTCGAGGAAAGCCGGCTCGAGGGACGGGATCCCCAGTCTCCGCTTGCTGTGGTGATTCAAACCGTGCACGGACATTACGAGACGGCCTTGAAAGTCCGCGACCTAACACGCTATCTGCGGGATCATTACGGCATCGAGACTCTCGTGGCGGAGGGCGCAGGCGGCCGTCTTTTGCCCGAGAATCTGCGGTTCAGCCGGGACCCTGAAGAAAATGAACGGGCTCTCGATGTTTTAGCGCGTCACGGTGAGGTTACCGGAGCTGATCTGGCCTTGCTTCAAGGCATGCGGCGGGGCGTAGGAGCTGAAAAGATCAGTCTCTACCGCCGATCCTACGGCTTGTTCAAAAGCGTGATCGGGCGTCAGGAGTTCTCGGCATCCGCGTTGGAGAGGCAAAGGCTTACGCTCGAGCGCGAGGCCTCTAAAATTGTTCAGCCCGAAATGCGTGAAATTCTTGCCGGCTGGGAAAAGTTTTCATCGGGTCAGTCCGGTATTTTGCCCGCGCTGGAACTTTTGAAAGCCAGGGCACCCGAAGTTCTGGGCGTTGATTTTGAAACGGTCTATGCCCAGTGGGACTGGCCGCAGGTGACTCGGCTGGCCGTCTTGGGCCGGCTGGACCGCAAGCGCCATGCCGAGACGTGGGCCGCCGAGAAAAAGAGGCTCGAAGCTTCACTGCGGCAGGCCCGCCTGGATTTAGGATTCATGGATTTTCTGGAGAATCGGCGCGAAGGAATCTCTGCGCGCAGGACGCTGGAAGACTTTATCACCCGAGCCCGTAAGACAGACTTTCAGCTCAGGGATTTTCCTCAAGCAATGATCCTGGCGGCTGTGCGCGTGCTGGAGTCCGAGCTGGATTCCCGGCTGCTGTATGAAGAGATGGAACGGCTTTTTGACCGCACGGCCGCTGCGAGTGCCCGCACGGACGAAGAGAGAGCCCTGATTGGGCGCACCAGGCGTCTCCTTCTAGCGGGAAAACTGGCGAGGCTCGAGATGACGCCCTCGCAATGGAATCTCTGGAAGTCTTACCCCGAAAGGCTTTCGGATTTTGATCCGGAACTCGCCGGGATTTTAAGGACAGGTGAAGAGTTTTATCTTTCGATGCACGGCCGGGAGCGGGCGTTTCTGCAGGTCATCCAAAAAACGCTTTCCGCCGATGCCGGCAAAAAAACGGTCTTTATCACGGGCGGCTACCATGCCCCTGCGGTGATGCAAGGCCTCGAAGCCGCAGGCATCCGGGCGGTTCTCATTTCACCGCACATTGAGGGCGAGCTCGATAACGGCATGTATCAAAAGATCATGATGCGCGGTGCAACCCTGGAGCGGGCATTGATCAGTCAATCGCCGGAGGTAGCCCTCTTGATGGGGTGGCCAAGAAGCACCCGAAGCGCAGTCACCCGGGTTCTCAAGAGCGCTGGCGTCCGATCATCCGGATGGCAAGAGCCGCCTCGCGATACAAAACTTCGGCCTTATCACAAAACGCTGACAAGTTCGGCCGCGGCACCTAGCTCTCCGTCAGCCGCTTATGCGGGATCCCGCTCTGAACTCCGCTCGAAGCAAGCAGTGCCGGATGATGAGGCGGCCGGCCGGCTGCCCGGTCTTGCTCTTTATGAAGAGCTTGTTGCAAAGCCGCGGGATACGCGTCTTCTCGTGGGCCGCGACATCGCGCACACGGGCGCCTTGCAGGCTGTTTCGATTTTGAAGGCGATTCAGTCTAAGCGTAAGGCTTACGATGATGCAGGGCGCACAGAAAAAGATGTTCTGATCATTTTCGCGACAGGCAACACTCAGTGGTTAGGTTTGACGACCCTTGCGCATTTTATGGACAGCTGGGGCCAATGGGATGAGCCGACCCGCAAACTTCTCGAGAGCTCCGGTGTTGATCTTTCTGCAAAGCCCGATATGGCGAAAATCGCGGCAACTCATCTGGATACCATCTTTCCTCAGCGCCGAAGCGATTACTACACGTATGCGAATGAACTGCATCACATGTTCGATAAATTGGGAATTCTTCCAGACAAACGCCGCATGTTTTACGGCGATGTCAAGAATGGCGTGATTGACCCCGGAGCGGATAATCAGCTTAGCGAGACCGAGTTTGCAAAAATCGAAGCTTCCGTGGATCGCGAAGGGCTTCGCCTGGATGATTACTTGTCAGGAAAACTTTCCAAGCGGCATACGCAGTATGCCTATTTGAAAGCTATGGACGACTACGCGAAGAATTTGTCGCGTTATGTGGTTGAGACAGGCCCTGACATTGCCCTTTTCAGCGCGGGGCCATCGTATGAGGGCAAGGGACATATTGCTTTTAACGAATCGGGAACACCTTTTCATCAGGCCGTTGTGATGTCGATTCTGAGTTATCACGCGGCGGCCGGAAATATTAAGGAGCGCGGAGGCATGCAGTATTTCCGCACGCCGGCCGGCGCCCCGCGGCTCGGCGGGGTCACTTTGGGTCCCAGGGAGATCCGCGCTAACCGGCCCATTTTCATCACGATCATCAACGGCAAAGAAAAACGCGAATCCGTGCGCAGTCTGGTAGAGCGCCGGGCTCATCCCCGTTATCCGGTCACAGCCCTTCAATCGGGTGCGCCGGGAAGTGTTGTGATCATGGAGAATGCCTCGGGAAGCACCTTGAGGTTTTTCACCAATCCTTGGGATTTTCGGCGAATACCCGCCCGAGAGTGGACGGCGGAGATGAAGGCCCGCTTCTTCATCCAGCTCTCAAAGGATACCGGCAAGCCCGTTTCTACGCTTCTGCCTCGCGATTTCCTTCAGCTTCCAGGAAGTGAAAATAAAGAGGTGCAAGCCAACCGTCTCGCGAATTTAAAGACGCTGACTCGAGGCGCGCAGGCTTGGCGGGCCATGCGGTTCTCCGCCGCGAGGGCCCTCGGGACTGACAGGCTTCTTCAGCCTGCCGAGGTACCCGGCCGTCTCGGACTGAAAGCGGGTGACAAGATTGTGCACATCGGACCGCATCTCGACGACCTGTCCCTGGCCGCTCAGTTTCTTGTGACGGAACTCGGCAGAAAAGGAATTGTCCTGTCCTCGTACTACACGGCTCCGGGTTACACGGCCGTGGCCGACGACTATGTGCTGAGCGCGCTCGAAACTCTGCAGGGCTTGACGCCGGAAGTCCTTAAGAAGCTGACGGCAGAGATCTCATCGGAGGAAGTTTTCCGTAAAAATGAAGAGAAGTATTTGCGTCAGCTGATAAGCGTTCTGAAAAAAAGAAAACTCCGGTATGAGCCCGAAAATTATGATACCTGGTCGGGCATGCCCAAGGCGGAGCAGGAGCTGAGGGCGAAACTTCTTTTCCTGCGGCTGAATTTGCAGTCCCCGCTCCAAGGACACCTGGAGTCACCCCGGAAGATTAAAGCCGTAAGAACTTCTCTTGCCGCTTACATCCGGGCGAAACCTCGATGGGGATCCTCGGAGATCGGGGTCATGCAGAAAATTAAGATTGCCCTGCGCTTTGCGGAGGAGCAGACGGAACTCATGAGCCGAGGCGTTCGTTACAGCGATATTTACGAGCCTTTTCAGTCGAGCTGGTATGCGCTCGAACGCAAGGGGACGGCCAAGCAGACAGACATCGACAAGATTAAAGAGGTGATCCGTCAAACGAATCCGAGCATGGTGATCGTCAACGGCGAGGGGTTCATGGATCACGGAGCTCACTCCATTACGGAAATGACGGTCAAGGTGGCGATTAAAGAGCTTCACGAAGCCGGAGAACTGCCGCCTGGATTCCGAATTTTTTATTACAGGGGCGTTTGGGACCGCGCGGAAATCAAAGGAACCGCTGATCAGATTCTTGTCGCCCTCGGTCGGGAAGAACTTCAGGAAAATCTGCGCAGCTTCGTTCTGAATTACCCCTCGCAAGCCCCGGCGCTTGTGCCGGATCCCAGCGTAAGGAAACCGATGTATTTTTCGGATCAGGTGGTGAGAAATGCCCAAGACACACTCCGAGAATGGAGAGGGTTAAGCGGAAAAAAGCCCAAAAGCTCCCAGGTGCAGGGAATTCTCGCTTTTGAGATGATTGATTTCTCGAATCGCGAGGCTGTGAGGGATTTCGTGCGCGAAGTGAAAAACAAAAAGAGTGAACTGGATCGCGTGCAGGATCCCATCAACCGAGCTTCGTTGAGTAAAATCATAGGCTCTGCCCCGCCGTACGCCGATCTTTCCGGGCCTCAAGGCATCCTTCTTCAAAGAACTCTTCGGGCGGCTGGTTTGCCTGTTTCAGCATTGCTGACCGACGAGGAAATCCAAAAAACCAGGTTCATGCCTGATTCTCGGCCAAAGTTCGGCGAGCTTCCGCTTGTTGAAGTTTCCCCATTAGACAACTCATCCGCTCAGGGCAGACCCATCACGGGGCGAATAATAAAAAAGACGGGAAAGAAATCATCGCCTGGTTCATCATCCGGTCAGGGCAGACAATCCTACCGCTCCGAGCTTAGGGATGTATCGGCCTTGGCTATGCAGGGGTTGTCCGGGGACCCTAAAGATCCTTCATGGGCGGCCGCGGCATTGATTGCTGCGGGGATGGGTGACCCGAGCTGGAATAGAGCGGCGCTTCGAAATTATCTCATGTGGGCTGCACGCACTGCTGAGGCCCTGTTTCCAAGCCCTTCTTTGATGAGGAGGGGGCTGGATCAGCAGAGCTTGATTGAGAAAAATACTCAGCCGATCGCGATCTATGTGCATATCCCGGGCACGGCAAATACAGATCTTTTAGATCAGGTTCTGGAATCTGCGGTCTACCTTGCGGCGGTGAATCGGCGCAAGGCGCACTGGATTGTTTTAGCGGCCGATCGGCCAGCAGATATTGAATTTATCCGCGAACGTCTTCTTCAGCTGCTCAAGCGGGAGTATCCCGGCATTGCCGGCCTGCGTACTGCCCTTTATCAGCGGATTCCCGTGGAATCGGCTCAGAATCTGGCGCGCTTATCTGCGGTTCCCAAAGGCGCAAACGCGGCCTGGCTGGATTGGTCGTCCGGTGCAACATCTCTAGAGATTCCGGTGCCGGCGAGGGAAAGAAGAATTCTGGCTAATCGATTACCGGACGGTAGCCAGCTTCGCTTCGACAGCAGGAACAGGGGATTTGCCGCGGCGCTTCTGCAGGCGGCGCTGCTTCTGCTCGGCGGCGAAGAGCTCAGCGGTTTAAGGCGGAACGCCGAGGGTGTTTATACCCAGGCTCATCAAGGCGTTTTTGCCGCGATCAGCCGGACGTTTGCAGCTCTGCTGAGTCTAGCCAGATCGGCCTAGGCCCTTTTCTCTCAAAAAACAACCATTGAAAAAAAACCGAAAAGAATTATGCTAGCGCCACGGGTCCGGAAGTTCTTTCCGGGCTTCCAACCCCGAGGCATGCTTGCATGAAAAATATCGCGTTCTCTTTCGCTCTTTCGGCACTCATTCTGCAATTTTCCGGATGCGCAGCGTCGCCCACGCCCGAGTCCTGGAGCGGATCCGGCAAGCCTGCCGCGGAAACCATTCCCGTAAGAATTCAGACGACGCTCGGCGTGATCGATGCCGAGCTTTATCCGGCGCTTGCCCCCAAAACTGTCGAAAACTTTCTCACGCTTGCGCGGAAAGGTTTTTATGACGGCATCATTTTTCACCGTGTAATTCCTGAATTTATGATTCAGACGGGTGATCCTGAAGGCGATGGAACGGGCGGCCCGGGATACACGTTCGAAGATGAATTTACGCCTGAGCTGAATCACCTGAAACCCGGCGTTCTGTCTATGGCCAATTCGGGACCCGACACAAACGGGAGTCAATTTTTTATCACGGTCGCGCCGACCCCGTGGCTCGACGGTAAGCACAGTGTCTTCGGCCGCGTGACGGCTGGACTCGATACAGCGATTCGAATTTCTGAAGCCGAGAGCGATTCCTCCGACCGTCCTTTCGAGACGATCCGGATCGAACGCGTCGAAGTGCCGCCCCTGAAAGAGTCCGTATGAAGCGAAGGCTTTTTCTGCTTGCGGCGGGACTGTTGGCTGTCTTGCCCTCGGCGAAGGCCCAGGAAACGCAGCTTAAATTCGACTGCGGCGTTTATTACTTTTCTCAAGGGCCCTATGCCGGGCAGACCCAGTTTGAATCGTTCATCCAAAAAACTGAGCAGCTGATCAACGCGGACCTTGCTCAAGTCGAGGGCCCTCTGCGGGGTTCGGTGACTCTCAATGCCCGTTACGCGATGGGAGCCGGAGGCGAGCGTGCCCAAGAGCTTTTTCAAGAGGTTCATCCTGCAGTGGTACTGATCGAGGGCGGCGGGGCGGAGAAATTCTTGAGAATCATCAGGGATTCCGGCAAGTTTCCCAGGATTCTGATTTACGTCAATGTTCCCGATGCAGCAGGGCTTAAGCCTGATTTTGAATTCGAAAAGGCTGTGAGTATTTTCGGGCAGGGGGCGCCTCCTGAGTCGGCTTTAAAGGTCGAGAAAACGTCGCGGGATTTCAACCTGAAGATTCAGGGATCTGCGCATGTGAACCTATGGCAGGATTCGAAGG
>VFQY01000058.1 GCA_018883425.1 Candidatus Omnitrophota bacterium
GCCTCATTGATTCCCTGGTATGTTGACTCTTTCTCAAGAATACCGCCGTCTCCGTAGAGCCTCTGAATAGTGCTGCCAGTTCGATAATCTTTGACAATTCGACTGGCCGTATCGACATAGATGTCTGCCAACAGTAGCGACAAGCCGGCCGTGTTATCCTCAGTATTAAACCCGGCATATAACTCTTCTCGAATGACCTCGCCATCCGACATCTGTGTAAAAGTGGTCTGATTCTTAGCGATGTCTTTTACGAGAACAGAAACAGTGTTTCCATCGGGATCGAGAGAATTAATCGTTATTTTTCCATTCGGCTCAGTCATGCGGACCGCGCTCAACTTGCCGTTAGTAAAAAAATACTGCTCCTGAAGGACAAATGTCTCACCCTCCAAAATTTTCAGCCCCTCAACCCGGCTTGCTGGGACGTTCACGCGGCACACATAGGTCTTGCCCTGATAAGTGAGGGGAACTTCGTACAGACCATCTTGCGCTTGCGCGATCGTTCCCCGGACAAAGTTCGACCGATTGACACCGAGACGATTCTCGAGAGCTCCCTGGGCCACGATGTAGGCAACCAGCGCGTCTCCCACGGGCTCGTCTGCTCGAAAAGATGTTTTGAATTCGTCCGGCAACCCTCGAAAAAGATCCATTCCCGTGATAAAAAGGTTGAGTTCAACCGCGGCCTGAACCCTGCCATTGAGACTTTCGGGAAAAGTCGACTGAGCTGATTTGACGAGACTGACGAAATCGCTGAAATCACCCTCTTCAAATCTCAGACCGTCTTTGTCATAGCCATAGACGCCCAAGCGATTGAGGACATATTCCATTTTTCCCGCTCCAGTCAAGTCTTCCTGACTCGGCCCGGCGGAACTATTGGGATGGGTGTGGGCCATAAGCTGAGCCTTGCCAGCCATATCGCCGAAGGCTTTGAGGACGCTTAATTCATAATCATTGCCGGATGTGAAAAGAACCACTTGTCCATACAGCACTGCAATGCCAATCTCATGAGGTATTTCGAGGAGCTGCTGTAGCTGCTGTTCGTCGAGGCTGTCGACGATCACCGCCGTCGAGATGCCGTCTTGGCTTAAAATTTCGAACGCAGTTTCGAAGGAAAACGACTGTTTGTCGTATAAGAAGGTTTCGCCAACGTTTTGGCTTTGACTCCAGGTGGGTAATTTAAAGTATTTTCCCGATGCATCCCGAGTAAAAGTACCCTTTTCAATCTCGGTCCACCGGGTCTCGCTAAGCTTCACCTCTTTGACGTAGGTTCCGCTCGCTTGGTCATAGGTGGTTCTGCTGCCTGATTCGTACGTGTAATGGGTCTCATGAACTTTTCCATCTCTGTCAGGCGGACCACGTAAGCGAATGAGATTTCCCATTCTCTGATCACGCAATCTCTCATAAGTCCACAACGTTCCGTCATCTCCGATGATTTCATAACCCAACTGCGTCCGCGTCATTTGCATCTTGGTTTCACGCGTCTGCGCGTTCAGGATTTTTCCAAATTCCTTGATCTCTGTGCCCTCAGTCCAAAAATCGGGAGACGGCTTTGCATCGTCACCGTCAAAGCTCAACTTCACATAGGTGCCGCTTACGTAATCCAGCACCGTGATCTCATTCTTGCCATAGATGAATTCTTTGTGGGTCCAACTTCCTTCAGCATCAAGAATTTTCATAAACAGCAGCCGTCCAGGTGCTCCGCTGACACTCTCTCGAACGATGACTTGTTCCGGATCTTCAATTTTTCTGAACGTGAACGTACTTAGGGATTCACCACCATCAGTCGGAATCGAAGTCAGTTCGACCTGATACTTCTCCTTCAAACCATCCGCCGTGGAATCTTTGACGGCGATAAGATTGCCAAACCTTCGCCCTTCGATGAGCTGGTAGACGAATGATTTTCCGGACTGATCAGTTACACTGACCTGCTGCTTCCCGTCATCGTAAGCGAGCGTGTAGTAAAAATCTTTTCCCTGGTAGGCCAAAAGACGCGTGGCTTCTCCCGCTGAATCCAATTCCCATACCTGCTTGGCAGAAGCATCAAGTGGATTAAATATCGACACACTGTCTGCCTGGTATTCACGCAGCGCGATTCGCCTCTCCTCCTGCGTCCCATCTTTGACGACGACCCCGTAACGCAAAAGTTCAACAGGCGCCCCCGCCTCATCGAGCCTATATTTATAGAAGGTGTCTAATCCCTCTTCCTTCGCAGCGAGCTCGGTTGTCAGAAATTGTCCTCTCTCACCCTTCTCGTAGTAGAACCTCTGAACCTGAATTCTTCCAGGATCGGCTTGAGAGAAATCCCCAATTTCCACGATAGAGCCCGTGCTACCATCCGCCTTAAAATAACTTCCATTGCTGTAAGAAAATTTTTTCACACCTGTTTTTGGATCCTCTTCAACAATCAACTCGCCCTCTTGGCGTTTTAGGGGGTTGTTGGTTTGAAAGAAGGACACGGGCAGAGCCTCGGCATCGGGCACGGCAGCAGGCGGAGCGTCAGGAAGAGCCCCCGGAGTTTTTTCGACACGTGTCTCTTCAATCTCCTGCGCGGGTTGCAGAGTATCCGCCCAATCAAAATCCTGCACGTAATGCACATCGCTAACTTGCTCTTTCGGGCTGAGCTTGGAGGGAAAAACTGCGGGGATATTTGCGGGAGACGTGTAACTGAAAGCCAGCTGAATGTCCACGGATGTGAAGACATAACAAAAGATCACCGCCGCGCTGATCGCGCGAAGGGAAACTGGACGCTTCGGTTTATTGCAGTCGATTAAATTCATCGAATAGCACACTCAATCCAGTGAATATGGAATTTAAGCGGTTTCAAACTTTGTCTGAATTAGATGATGTTGCCTGAAATAGAATGAAGACACTCGCTAAAAAAATCTTAATAAAGAACGGTTTCAACGCACCAATTCTTAATAAGAAAAAAATTATTTCTTTTAATAAATAGTTTTATTATCTTCTGATTTACTGAGAATATTACTCGAACACAAAGACACTGTCAATCATATGCTGGTAAATTGAATTCTTTTTAAATTTGAATAGATCCGAAGTGCTATAAATTTTTAAATATTGTTATAAAAGTCCTTGTTGGGTCTTGCCTTCAATAGGATTTTCATGAGTTTCCCAAGTAAGAGTAAGCAGAGCGCTGCAATCAGAGAGAAGGAGGGGGAGCTTTTTAGAAACCAAACTGGCGGATTTGGTCGGGATGGCAGGATTTGAACCTGCGACCTCTCGGTCCCGAACCGAGCGCACTAGCCAAACTGTGCTACATCCCGAAAAACCGTCTTTGAAACGCAAGAGAGGGTGGCATTATATCGAAGCGTCCAAAAAAATCCAGAGGAAAGACCAATGCCATCAGATTCCGAGGTAGCGAATGACACTTGATGGGTCAACCCTGGGCTGAAGCGCTAGATAATCAAGAAAAGCCTGCGCTGGGACTTTTCTTGGTTTTAAAAGTGTTTCCTCGAGGTGAGAAAGGAAGAGGCATTCTGATCTGCTCTCTTCTGGTGTGATCTGGCGGCCAAGACTTCGGCACGCAAGGCGAACGAGCCTCTCGGCAAAGAACCACAACGGCCGTCCGACGAACTCCGCCTCCATCGCTTTCACAGGCAAACTCTCCCATAACCTCTTGAAATCCTGCGGCGACGCATCACCCACGAGCGCAAAGGCCTCCGCCGACGTTTCATCATCATAAAGAATCCCTTTCCAAAGAGCCGCTAAGGCAGGAATCATTTCTGGTGACTGCCCATCTATGCCCCGGATTTCCAGATATTGTTTCAAACGAGCCTCCGGGAAAGCCGTACTAAGATGAAGCTCAAAATCTCCCAGATTGGGCCGCATCCCCCGAAATCCCTGCTGGATAAATTGGCGGAAGGTAAGGCCTTCCATATCGATCCAATCCCGCTCCCTAACAACAAACATCACCGGCAGGCCCAGAACGTATTCCATGTAATCGCCAAAGACTGCACCGCGCCTGAGAAATATCTCCGGAATACCCGTTCTCTCAGGGTCTGTCTCGCGCCAGATCTGCTGACGGAAGGACATATAGCCATTCGGGCGGCCCCCGGAGAAGGACGAGTTAGCGAACAAAGCCGAAACAAGCGGCGTCAAAGCCAAAACGGTTCTTAGACTATCCATCGCATGACGCTCGCTTGTATAGTCAAAATTGAGCTGGTTTGTCGCGGTGAGCTTCATCATGGAGTGCGCTAACTCACCCTTTCGGCCAAGATAATCCGCCATAATTCGATAGCGTTTCTTGGGAACCCACGAAATTTCCTCGACTTGGCTGAAGGGCTGAATCCCAAAAGCCAGAAACGCTATTTCGGGATATCGCTTCTGAATCTCTCTAAGATCGCTGAGAAATTGATCTAAAAGGCTTTTAACTTCGAAAATCGTTTTTACAGGAGGCGCGCTTAACTCAATTTGGCCGCCGGGTTCAAGGGTAATAAAACTAGCCGCCTTTTTGAGGGCGATGATGCGCTGGTCTTCGGTAATCGGCTCGTATCCGCATAAATCCGAAAGAGACCCTAAGACCTCCTGGATCCCTCCCCGGCCCTCGTAGGAAAGCGCTTTACCCGTCTCTCGCCTAACGCCTAAAAACTCAGCCTCCAGCCCCACAAGTCTGCCATTCTCGCACTTGGCAAACTTATGGAAATAGCTGTATAGATCGCTCTCATCCGAAATGACGGTTGAATCACCCGCATCAAAAAATGTGCTCAAAAGATTTTATGACCTCCCTAACGTGCGCTAGAATACCCGCCCATGAGCTCGAAGACAATGAAGATCCCCGGCAGGGGGTCCCAAAGTGCCATTTTGATGATCCTGGATCCTCTCGACAAGCTGGATCCCGAGACAGATACATCCTTGGCTTTGGCTCGCGAATTTTTACAGAGGGGCTACTCTGTAAGAGCCGCTGACGTTCAAGATCTCTTTCTGGAAAGAAGTGATTTGCGGGTCCGCTCAGCCCCTCTGGCTCTGAAAAATAATTCCTTGATCTCCGGTAAGCCGAGTCAACACTCCGTGCGTTTTTTTAAATTGATCGTGATCCGAAAGGAACCCCCTTTTGACGAGTCCTACTTGGCCATGACCTACATGCTGAGCACCCCGTTTTGCCAGGGTTGCTTCATTTCCAATTCGCCGCATGGCATTCGCTCTACAAACGAAAAAATGAGTATCCACCTCTTCCCGGAACTCATCCCTCCGACGCTCACATGCTCCAACCATCTCGAGATACTCTCTTTTCAGAGGCGCCTCAGAAGCGACCTGGTCATCAAACCTCTAGGCGAAAAGGGCGGCAAGGGTATCTTCAGACTCAGACGCGCGTCCTTGGGCGGCAAAGAGGCTCTTCGGCGAGCGACTCGATTTGGCCGAAAAACACTTCAAGCTCAGGTCTTTATCGGATCTCGAAACAGCGCTTCGGAGAAACGTGTTCTTCTGCTGGAGGGTGAGCTGCTCGGAGTATTCGAGAAGCGTGCTCGTCCGGGAGAATTTAGAGCGAACCTCTCTCTCGGCGCGACGATTCACAGAACACGTTTGACAAAGAAGGAAGTCTCACTCATCAAGGAAGTCGGGAGTTACTCAAAGCAGGCGGGGTTACATCTCGTCGGGATCGACGTTCTGCATGAAAAACTCATCGAAATCAACGTCACATGTCCATCGGGACTGCTGGATCTCAAACTCCTCTACCCGTCGACTGAACCTGTAAGAGCTTGGGCTGATTCCCTTGTCCGTTCGGCAGGCTTGGAGCACCCAGATTATCGCTAAGCTGGGCAGCATTCTCAGGAATGTGGCCTAGATAAAGCAGCCCGGCCTCAACGACCTCTTTGAATACCGGTCCAGCCACTGTACCGCCGTAATATTTCCCGCGAGGATCATCCAAAACTACAGCCATCACCATCTGGGCTCCCTCGGAGGGCGCGAATCCGATAAACGAAGAGATGAAGCTGTCATGCGAATATCCCCTTCCTCCGGGAAGAACTTTCTGGGCGGTTCCTGTTTTGCCGCCGACAGAAATCCCTTCGATTCTCGCCGATTTTCCGGTTCCCTCGTTAACCACCCGAACAAGCATTTTCCTCATTTCGCCAGCGACCTCAGGACTTATCACGCGCTTCAAAGCTACGGGTTTATTCTCGCGCAAGACGATTCCATGGGGATCTTCGATTCGGGAAACCATGTAAGGCTTCATGAGTTCTCCGCCATTGGCAACGACTGCGAAAGCGCGCACCATTTGAAGCGCCGTCACCATAATTTCGTGGCCCATCGGTATATTGTAAGGTGATGTGTTCGACCATTGTGACGGAGGCCTGGTAAAACCGGGCGCTTCCCCGTGGATATCGATGCCCGTAGACCTGCCAAATCCGTAATTTTGAATATAACGCTGAAAGACCTCAGGCTTCATCAAGGCGGCCATTTTAACCGTTCCGATGTTGCTTGATTTGACGATCACTTCAGCGAGCGTCAGATTGCCGTAACCATGAACGTCGCGCAAGGTTCTTGAACCATAGCGATAACGCCCATTTTCACAGAAAAAGATCTTATCCACGGTCGCAAGTTTTTCCTGAAGAACACCGCTTGACGCCACAATTTTGAAAACAGATCCCGGTTCGTACATATCCGTCACAGCCCGGTTCCGGCGGCTTTCCGTGTTGGATTTCTCGTATTCGTTGGGATCGAAACCTGGCCGATTCGCCATCGCCAAAATTTCGCCGGTCTTTGGATTCATGATAATCGCCATGGCTCCTTTGGCCTTCCATTGCTTGTAAGCCGCCTCAAGGGAGCGCTCGGTCAAATACTGAAGGTATTGGTCGATCGTCAAGACGATCCGGTTCCCATCCTGCGCGGGGATCGTTTTCGCATCGAAAGCTCTTACCTCACGGCCCAACGCGTCACGCCGGGTAAAACGTCGTCCCTCCCTACCCTGAAGGTCCTTATTGAGTGACAGCTCAATCCCCTCAATACCCTGATTGTCAATATTCGAGAACCCCAGGACCTGGGACAGAAGATCTCCCTGGGGATAAAAGCGCCTATACTCCTCAATGATTCCCAAGGCGGGATGACCCAGGGCTTTGATCTTCGCGGCCTCCTGGACAGAGACTTTACGCTTCAGCCAGACAAAAGCTTTATTGCGGGACAGCCTCTCGAGAACGTACTCCCTTCGAAGGCGCAGAGCGTCTGCGATCGGTCCGGCCAGGCGCTCGCGGGACTCTTTGTCAAAGGCTCGCGGAACCGCATAAATTGAGGGGATTTTGAGGTTAGTTGCAAGCTCACGGCCCTTGCGGTCGAGGATGGCACCTCGAAGGGGAGGAATAACGACGGTCAGGTTGTGCTGCTTTTCAGCGACTTCATTCAGAGCGGGCTGACGTATCCACGTCAGCTGGATAAGCTGGTAGCCTATGATGAGGAAGAGAAGAGAAACACCCCCTTGAATCAACCAGAAACGGCGGGCTGACACATGGGTCGCCATCGCTACTGATCCATTTTGGCTTGAGCGACCTTCACGACCCGCCCCAGCAAATCAAAGGGATTCGGAGCTAACGACTGCGGCACTGCCGCAGAATCAAAGGGCTCGGCATCCTTGGACACCTGAGGAATCCTGACAACCTGAATCTCAGACGGCAGCGCAAGTTCAAGCTCCATTCGCTTCATTTTTTCCTCAAGCAGACGGGGCGCCCTCAGCTGATCCACTTCAAATTTTAACCGGCGATGCAGCTCACTTTGCTCCGCAAGCTGATCGGATCTCTCATTGATATCGTAGGAGACTTTAAAAATCTCTGTCTGGCCGTAGACATACAGAACGGCCAGGGCGGTCAATGAACCTGTTAGAAAGAAAACACGAAAAGCAAACTTGATCATAATTTTTCGATGGTCCTTAGCTTCGCACTTCGCGACCTAGGGTTTTCGTTAACCTCGGCGTCCGAGGCTTCAACCGGCTTTTTATAAATCAGAGCACCTTGCTTTTGGATGTGCCATGCCTTGAATTGCTGCTTCACGATGCGGTCCTCGAGAGAATGAAACGATATCACCGACATTCTGCCTCCGCGCTTGAGACGCGAGAAAATCTTAGGTAACGCTGACGCTAAATTCTCAAGTTCCTGATTAACCGCAATCCTGAGAGCCTGAAAAACTTTGGTTGCCGGATGATGCCGCGCCCAGGGCGGCCTTTTGCCTGCAGGATATGAATAAGCCCTGGGAAGAGCCTCGTTGATCACCCGCACAAGGTCTTGAGTCGTTTCAATCGGAGTCTTCGAGCGTACGAGGCAAATTCTCTCAGCAAACTTCCTTGCCCACCTTTCTTCGCCGAATCTCACAAAGAGGTGCTCTAGCTCATAGCGCGTGAGATCTCGAAGAAGGTCCGCCGCAGTCTGTCCTCCCGAAGCGTCCATTCTCATATCCAGCGGACCAGGACGATCGAAGCTAAACCCTCTCTCTCCGCTCTCAAGCTGATCTGAAGAAAAACCCAGATCAAGCAGCGCCCCGTCAAGCTTCTCTATTTTTAAAAGATCGAGAACGTCATCCGCATCGCTGAAATTCGACTGTCTGCAAACCCATCGCTCATCTCGTTCGTAATGCTTGGCGCAACGCAAAACAGCGTCGTTGTCCCGATCAAGACTTATCAATAGGCCTCGGGGCCCCAACAAGCTCAGAATCTCGCGGGAGTGCCCGCCTGATCCGAGCGTGCCATCCAAGACAACGCTGTCGGGTTTCAGATTCAGGCTCTGAACAGCCTCTTGAAGCAAGACAGGTTTATGCCGCAAAACTCCGAATAGCCTCCTCTTCACTGCCAAAAGACTCAATCAGATCGCTGACACCGATCATTTCCAGCGTTCTTAAGACCTCTGGACGCATGTTGCAGAATTTAATATCGCCCTTAGCCGCTCTCACCTTCATGAGACGGTCAACGAGAATCCCCAGACCGGCCAATTCAACCCTCTTGGCACTGCTGAGATCAAGCAGAAGGTTCTTATGGTTTTTCTTGAGCAGCCGGCTGAGACGGTTTTTCACCTTCACCATCTCTAAGGCATCAAGATCGCCTTCAAACCTGACAACATCGACTCCCATCTTCGTGCGTGACCTGTATCCCATGAAATCCTCCGGATTATTTAGGACTTATCATTCATTAATTTTTCAGCCAAATCTTCGAAATTGTTTTTATTGCCGTCAAAGAAGGATTGCCACTTGTCTTTCGACCAAATTTCCATACGGTCAGAAACTCCGATAATCATGACTTGCTCTTTGATTTCGGCGTAGGTCTTAAGGTAGTCGGGGATGAGAATCCGGCCCTGCTTATCGCACACAACATCGCTGGCACCGGAAAAATAAAGGCGGTTGAACTTTCTCGCTTCGGCATTGGTGAAGGGCATCTCACGGAATTTCTTTTCCTGAGCCGTCCAAACCTCTTCGGTGAAAACAAATAGGCATTGGTCCAATCCGCGCGTGATGAAAAAACGCTCCACGTAGCGCTCCTTGAAGATCTCGCGGAACTTAGCAGGAATAATCACTCGCCCCTTATTGTCTAGGCTGTGCTCGTATTCCCCGTAGAACATGGCCGGAAACCCTCCGAATCACCACTTTTCACCACTTTTCACCACTCATTTATCGGCCGGAGTATATTCAGGGCTTAACAGGGTGTCAATAAAAAATATCTTATAGCAAAAAATAGCAAAATGACCCCACTAATAGAGTGAATCTTCGTAAAAAGCACAAGATCTAGAGGGTTAAAAAGGGGGTGGCTTGTGGGGGGATTTATTTCGGACGGAAAATCCGAATAAAGTAAATAGCAGCAAGATCAGGTGTTTTATGAAGGTGTAGCGAGGCGGAGCTTGTGGGGGTTGGTTACTGTGCGTTTTCTTCGATGTAGAGGAATCGAGAGCACTGCTCGCAGGCTACGAGCGTTTCACCGAGCATCACTTCATTCAGAATCTGGGCTCTGAGTTTCATTTTGCAAGCGCCGCAGATCTCGCCCGAGACCTTGGCCAGGGCGATCCCCTGACGTTTCTGAACCACCGCGTCGTAAAGACTCTTGATCTCGGGTTTAACATGCAGCAGAAGCTCTTCGCGCTGTTTCTGAAACACCGCTATTTCTGCCTGAAGCTTCTTTTCTTGCTCTCTTATTTCGTTTTCTAAAACCGAAAATTCTTTTTCTTTCTGTTTGATGCGCTCTGATTCTTTGCGCACCTCATCGTGAGCAGCTTCAACCGCATCCATAATCTTGATGATATCCTCTTCCAAGAGAGAGTTATCGGCCTTAAGAGAGGCTATTTCCTGCTGGAGGGCGCTGTACTCTTTGTTGGTTTTGACCTGCGCCAGCTGACCGTCAAATTTTTTGATCTGGGCTTCTTTTTGACCCAGCTCAAGCTCTTTTTCCTTCTGCTTCAGCTGCATCGACTTTAGAGCGGATTCAAACTCTTTCAGACTAGCTTTTTCTGACTCGAGTTTTTGCTTGAGAGCGTCCCGCTCCTGAGGAAAAGACTTGAGTTTTTCCTGGGCCAGAAAAAGGTCCCGGTCACTCTCTTGGGCTTTCTTTAAATTTTCCAGCTCGGATTTAATTTGATTCATGGACGGGAGTATAACACAAAGCCTGTTTTTTTAATCTAGGAAAAATTGCGAAGTCAGAACAGCGGACCTCGAACCTGCATCCGCTTCAATTCGAGCGCTATTTCAAAAAAATCCTCAATTTCCTGTTTATTGAGGGCCGCTGGACCTGGACTCGAAACATCAAAACGGGAATCCGAGACTCCGCCAGTCTCAACCACGAAGCTCGGCAGCGGATTCTCGATGGGGTCCTCACGTTTTTCGGTTTTGAGGACTTCCTCGAAGCTTAAGGCGATTTCCCCGTCCAAGGTTCTGACCCTTTGAAAACTGATGACGCGGACGGATTTAAGTCGCGAAAAAAAATCACACAGGGTTTCGTCCCCAACCGAAATGGGCCGGGAGCGCAAGTCTAGCGCCGGCACGAACACGAAGAAATCAAGCCCCTCAGGAAAAAGGTGCGAGAATTTTTCAAACTCCCGTCTTAAACTTTCCCACACTTCGTAGATTGGCGGCGATTTAAGTATCCGCGAACAATAAAACCCTTCCGATGTCTCTCCCCAGAAACGGTTCTCATAATCGTCCTCGAAAGACATACCCCGCATCACGGGAAGGCCAAGGTAGTGATCACGTATCAATTGTCTCAATCCGTCATGCAAATCAGACCAATCGTCTTGAGGCTCGTCTCCCGGCTTGAAAATTTTCATGAGAGAAAACTTTCCTGAACGCCCTTCAGCAATCTCAAGTGTTCAAAGAGAGACTGCTTATCGAATGCGTCAATTTCTGATGTGTCCCGAAGAAAAAAATGTGAAAGATCAAGTCTGTCTCCGAAACGACATGCATCCTCCGAATTTGCCGCAGAACCCAGCCAGACCAAATGAATTCCGAGCCTTTGCGAAAGAACGGCCGAAAACTTTTCAAAAAGCACTTCTTCCAATCCCTGATCTCCGGATGGCCCCTCAAAAACCAGACAATACTGAAGCGAGGAAGACACAACGCCCCTTGTCCCCTTCATCATCCGGTAGGATTCGATGATTCCATCAACGGTCGGCGGAACCGCGAAAATCCAGCGGTCCATCAAAGGCAATACTCTTTTGAGGTGCTCCGGTTCCCCCTCGTCAAAATCAAAAATGAGAACCTGTTTTCCCTCGTTGAGGCCTCGGCTCTTTCTGAGGCTGGGCCGATTAAGACTTTCAAACTCTTCCCAGGTCAGATCCTGAATATCTCCTCTTGTTTCCTGCTGATGTGCGGTAAGAGGGTTGCCGCCGATGCGCACGAGCTCTGCCGGCATTCCCCCTTCGATCAGCATGCGCCGCAGCGCCAGGATGAAAGGCCTTGCCGATGAAGATAAAGGCCTGTGAACAGCAACGCATTTGAGAAAGAATTCGCCGACAGCCCATTCGTTCTGAGGAATGGGTTTTTCCTTGAAGAGTCGGGAAACATCACCCAAACCGCGTTTTAATCTCCTTTCTTCAGGAGCCATCAATTCACCTTGATCCAGGAATCAAAAGATCCGAACGAATTTTGTTTTGAATTTTCTTGAAAGGGGTCGAGCTGCCACTCACCATCCACAATAAATTTGTAACGGAATTCTCCGGCGGGCATGGGGATGATCTTCTGCCAGATACCAGCTTCCCGTCTTCGAACAAGAGGCTCGGGCACCCAGGAGTTAAAATCTCCGGCGATTTCTACTTCCTGAGCCCCCTCGCCGGCACATTGAAAGAGGACACCGCCGACAGCCTTTCGCGGCTCAAACCTCTGACGAATCACGTTTTCCCAACCCAGCGAATCTTCGGGATTTAGCGCTTCCCAGGATTTCTCTAAATACTCTAGCGCTAGATTCATATAATCGCGGCATGCCTGTGATTGCGGAGCAAAATCAACGACACTTTTCCCCGCACCCGCGCATTCTTTGAGAGTCACACTCTCGTGGATAATCGACCGGAAAAGTTTCTTTTGGAAATGCCGGCTGACCTCCTCATAAACTTCCTTGGCGAAGCAGGTCCTCGAATCAAAGAGAGTTAATAAGGCGTGCACGGCTAAGGGACTCCTGCGCTGACGATTGATGGTTTCCATCGTCTCAGAGATTTTCGCCAACCCGTGAAGTGAAAAAAAAGACGGCTCGATGGGAACAATAAGTTCGTCTGCCGCAAACAACGCATTCAGGGTCAGTGTGCCGATGTTAGGAGGACAGTCGATGAGAACGTAATCAAACTGCTCGCCTGATTCCCGAAGAGCATTCAGCATCTCTTTCAGACGCCTTTCGCGGCCCGGGGTGAATGCCATTTCCTCTTCGAGACGGGCCAGCGCCGGTGATGAAGGCAAAACCCTAAGAAAATCACCCGCATCCGCGGAGATCTTTTGGAATTTTTTTTTCTCGGCAGCTGACCCCCTGAGAAAATCGTATCCCGTAAATTCGAACTGTTCGGGGGCTAAACCCAATCCGCAAGTCGAATGCCCTTGGGGATCCAAATCGATAAGCAATACCCGCTTGGCCAGATGGGACAAACACGCGGAAAGGTTAATGCTCGTCGTCGTCTTTCCGCATCCTCCCTTTTGGTTCGCAATCGCAATAACCCGCAAGATCACTCCGAAAATATTACGCCCTGTGGCTTTGGAAAGAATGTAACTGCAAAGAGTAGGCCTCTCTTAATAACGGCGTGCTCGAAAAAAGCTTGATAGCTGAGATGCCTGCATGGAGGCAGGGCTGCTAGGCCTGGGGAGAGGACTGAGATGTGCGCCGGTTAAACTCTACTTGGGCGAGAATTTTTCTGAAAAGATCCCTTTCCTGGCTGTAATCCTGAAACTTAGGTTTCATTTTACGCCAGGGGGCCGAAGCTGCACCGTCGGGGCGCTTGAAACGATAGTCCGCTCGGATCTCGATTTCCGTGAAGCGCGGCCACCGTTTTAGCTGAATCCTAAAACGAGTCTGGCGGAGATAATCTTTGCGGATTTTGAAAAGGATAAGGGATCGGCTGCGCTCGGATCTTCCCATGACCCAATTCGATTCAAGGAACAGGTTCTGGGAATCTTCCCGGGAAAGCCCGTAGCTCCGAAGAACCTCCCGCGCAGCTGCAAAGACCTCTTGAGCTTCAGCTCCTACCTCTTCATGGTAAGCAAACGCGCAGGGCACCATCGTGCTCAGGATCACGATCAGTACTAACGATGTGCGGCGAAATCTCATTTTTTCTTAAAACCCATGTTCCGCGCCCATGCGCGGAGAGTTAATCAGTCTTTTGGACTCGCGGAAATTTTATACCGAGAGACAGGATCTCTCGACAAGTATCAGCGGGCGATCCTGAACGTTCCTCACCTGGAGCATGGTGTCTTGACTTCGTTCTTGCCTAACAGTTTCGACTGCAAAACCTTGGGCCTCACCTTCCTGTAACAGGGAAAGCCTCAAGATCCATAAAGCTTATGCTCAAGAATATACCCGAGAACCGCGGGGTGAATTTCGAGCCCTTCCGTTGTTTTTTGTCGAATTCTGGATCTTATGGATCGGGAGGACGCGCCGCACTCCGGCATTTTCACACGAAAAACGCCGGGGGAATCCTCACTTCCCGAGGCTTTTTTTTGCCCAGGCCGCGACGCCACCAAAATCGATGCAATTTCCCTGATTTTGAGAGAATTTCTCCATCCGTCAAAATCCCGGTAGGCATCCTCTCCCATGATCAAAAAAAAATGGGCCTCGGGTTTCTTCCTGGAAAAACTTTGAAGCGTGTCATAAGTGTAGGAG
>VFQY01000008.1 GCA_018883425.1 Candidatus Omnitrophota bacterium
GTCCAGAGCTTCGAATGTTTTCAGGTAGGTCAGATCAAAGGGGCGGCCGAACTCAAGAACCTCGGTATAGGCAGGCATCGACTGCTGTCTCATGGACGAACAGCCCGCCAGAGGGAGGGCCAGAAAACTCACCGCAAGGATTCCAAGAAGTTTCTTCATTTTAAAATTCTCCTCCGCCTTTAAAACTTGCCGCTCATCCTGACAAAGGGACCGTGGCTGTCATAATCATTCGTGTTGCGGATGTCGTCGTCAAAATCGGTGAAATTATACCCCACTCCCAGGCGGACGTAATCATAAAATTCCCGGTCCAGCTCGATCAGCGCGCCTTGCTTCAGACTTTGGGCGACGTCAAACTGCCAGAGCATCCGGTACTCGAGCGCCAAATCCCATTTGCGGGTCACGTGCACGTTCACGCGGTGAACGGACAAAAAGGTGTGAAGGATCATCTCGTTACTGACCGAGGAATTGTAAACCGCATTCTTGTAGGCCAGTTTTTCAACAAGCCCAAAGTAGCGGTGAATGTCGTAGGCCAAGTCCACGGCCATGATATGTGCGGCTTCGTCGGTTTCAATCCCCTGAAATTGCGGGGAAAACTGAAAGTCGTTGGACGAGTCCCGCAGGTAGGTGTAGCGCGTCAGGGCGTTGAACTTGTCATGCTCGACAGGCCGGAAGGCGAAACCTGACGTGAATTCCATAAAATCAGCGGGAGAGTCGCCCGGATCCAAAAAACGGCTCTTTCCGAAATCCAACTTTCCGAGAAAACGAAGGTCCTGGCTGATCCGGTATTCGAGATCGTTGCGGGTGACCCACTGAAGCATTTTGGGGATATCCTGATCCCGCCGTCCCTCCAAGTAGGTTCGCACACGGAATTTTTCACCGCTTTTATAACCCAGAGCGCCTGAGACCGTGTTGAACGTGTTGGTGCGGCGAAGAGTGCTGGCGGCCTCCTGATCGAGAAGACGCGACCCCGAGCCGTCGAGATGGCGTCTTTCATACCGCAGGTCATAATCCCAATTTTCATTGAGCTGACCCTCATAGCCGGTCACATCCGCCAAGCCGTCGATGGCCTCGTACGTCGACCTTTCTCTTTCCGAGTAAATGCGCGACTGCTCGGTGAGCGAATACGAGCTTCCGACCGCACTCGAAAGCGTTTTGGTTCCGATCCCCTGATCACGCATCCGGATATTCGCGTAAGAACGCATTTTTTCGTCGTGCTGTTTTTCCAGACCAAACAAGGTCGAATCCCCGATGGTTCCGAACATCTGCTCAACATAGGCAAACGTATTTTTCACCAGCTCGTAGCGCACGCCTCCGCCGACCTGAACGTTCCGCTCGTCGTGAATCGCCGTCTGAGCTTTGAGGTAGGGCAGAAAACCTTCGGTGACGTGATAGCCCAATTTCGCACCGATAATATGATCATAAGGATATTCCGAAAAAAGACTCGCGATCCGGGCCTCAGGAGTGTTGGGCAAATCGACCATCTGGCGCTGGTATTCAGCCTGCGCAAGCCATCGTCCGTTATCGTAAACAAGCTGCGCTGTGTGGCTGACTTTATTCTCGTACTCTGCACGGATGGCGGCAGACGTCAAGGGAAGCAGCTGTCCGATCACCTCCGCGTGATCGAAACGGTAACGGGCATAAAAGTTGTCTGTTATCTTGTAGCGGCTGGCGAGACCGTATTTTTTGGTTCCCTCCTGCGATCGAAGATGGGTGTTGGAGAAACTCGGCTCGAGACCTTGAACATATCCGGAAATGTCCATGCTCTGGAACGGTTTGGTTTCACCCTTTACGAGATACGCATTCTCACGAGGCCGTGTGTTTTCACCGCGCAGCAGATTGAGATCAGCAAAGGACATGCCGCCGTCAAAAGAAACGCCCTGCTCCCGCTGTTCCTGCTTCGTCTCGGCATATTCAGCTGTGACCTTGGTGCTGCGGCCTGCTTTGAACTGCAGGTCAAGACCCCGCATGTCGTAATTCCGGCCGTGGCCCAAATGACGTTCTTCCTGGACCGCGGTCCCCCCGATACGCAGGTGGTCGCCGAAATGCGTGTAGCCCCTCAGGCCCCGGTTCTTGCGTTCAAAAGCGCTGGCTCCCGGATCAAATTCGTAATCGACAGTGAGGTAGACTGGACTTCCGTCGAGAATGTCGGCTGAGATCAGCGTGTCGGAAGCCGCGACCGACGAGAGGGGCCTGGAGAGCATAATGCGTCCCTGATCGTAATCGATCTCATAATCCGCGCCCTCCTTGAGGTCATAGCTGGCGATGGTCATGTTCTGGATCTTATCGCGGACTTCGACGCGGATCTGTTCGCTGCCCTGAATGACGTTGCGGTACCGCAGGTAATAGAGGGATCCCCCGGTCGCGGCGAATTCATTGTGATCAGCCTGATGACGAGCCTCCGCGCTGAAAAGTTTAAAGCCGCGCTTCGGGTCGCCGTAGGGCGTGCTTTGAAGGGATTCATAATTGACTTGGAGACCCGAAAGAGTGCGGTCATAGCTGGAAAGTTCGGTGTCGGTAAACCCCGTTTGAAAACTCCCCCACCGGGCAAAGGACCTGTCCATTTCAACGACCATGTAGAAACGCTGTCTCGTGTTCAGCCCCTCATAGTCCACGGTTGAATCGTCGCCGTAGACGGGATAATAATTTTCGGGATCAAGGTTCGTAAAGAGCGCCGTCCGTTTGTCCGAAGTGTCGTATTTGGACTTGAAAAGAAATTTCCCTTTGAGTTTTCCTTTCAAAAAATAGGAAAGACGCCCATCTTCGTAGAAGCTGTTCTTGTACTGCGGATCATTGGCGGCCGTCTCGAGATTTCCATCCGCGAAATTCATGCCCAGCTCTTCTTCGCCAAGCGCCACCATGAAGAAAGTGCTGTCCTTAATTTTCATGGATTTGCTGTAGGACGTGACCTCGCCTTCCGGACTGACGGCTTCTACGTGGAAATCCTTGTCGCCCGGCCGGACATAAAATTCATGGTTGAATCGGCCGCTGTCCGCCTGCACATCGATGGGCTGGCCGTTGACCGTCACCTTGTAACCCGGCTGAGTTTTCCCTTGGACACGCACCGTAGGTTTCGCGACGAGGGGGATACTGCTTTTCCCGTCTTTGAAAATATTAAAATCACCGATCGAAGGAATTTCGGCCAGTTTATGCTCCTGGGCCGCGGCATCCGCCTTGGCGATGACCCGAAAAAAACTAAGGGGAGTCCAATCCTGATGGCCTTGATGATCCTCCACTTTAAGCTGATAGGAGTAAACGCCGGGTTTGACGAGAAGCCCCCCCTCGGTCTGTCCGGCCCAACTGACTTCGGAAGGCGGCGCCGAGGCTCCGAACCCCGTCCAGACTTCAAAGCCCAGTTCATCGCGCACTTCGAGATACCAAATCTTCACAAAGTCAGGGTAATTGATTTTGAATTTGAAAACCGCATCTTTCTCAAGAAAACCCAAAGCCGTCTTCAGCACATGGGGCTCCATGGAAACCTGCAGCGTGGGCCGAGCCGCATCCAATCCCTGCGTAAAATTCACGGAGAGCGCGTCAGAAAACTCCTGCGGGATTTCCGATGGCGGAAGAAGGACTGCGAAATTAGCCTTGCTCATGACCCCGGGTGTGGTTTTAACAAGAAAAGTTTCTTCCGTAATAAACTTTGTTCCTTCCGGAAGAGAATGTCCGTCAATCTTCACCAAGTGACGTCCGGGACGCACCGCAGGAATGTGAAATCGGCCGTGCTCATCGGTCAAGACCGAAATACCTTCCTCTGTGACAAGCTTCACCCAAGGAACTCCTTTTTCACCGTCACGGCACTCTCCCTCGAGGCCCTTCTCCGGACACGGGTCCTGCACCCCGTTTTGGTTCGTGTCATGAAAGACCTTACCGATGATCGTTCCCTCATCGAAGACGGGGTCAAGTTCCGCGCGGATCTGTATTTTGAGTGTTTCCGACAGAGTGCCGCCCGAAGCAGAACGCGCCGTCACCGAAATCTCATAGGTTTTTCCGGGAACAACACCGGAACTTAAAAGAATTGGGAACGTGAGAATCGTCTCAGCCGTCGCAGGCAGAGTTCCTATCGAAAAAATAACCGAACCTTCCCGGGAATTGACTTTCTGACCCTGAAAGGAGGCATCCTCAGGGCGTATATTCAGACCTGCCTGAGGAACTGCCACAATTTCCACGCCGGTCAAAGGAGAACTGGTCGAGTTGTCTACCCGCACAATGGCAGTCGTCAAATCGCCGGGTGTGGCCGTGTCGGTGTTAACACCGCTGGAAAGAAAAATGGGGAAAGAAGAAAACGTCGCGATCAGATCATCATAGTCGACCGTCGTTGTCCCCGCTCCGCCGGCTTCGGTATTTTGGACACGCAGGGTGAACGTGACCTGCGCCGTGCCCGAAGGCGCTATGCCGCTCACAAAATGGCGGGTGAACGACGTCGTCGTAATCGATGATTCAACCGACGAGATGAAGGCGCCCGCCGAATTTTGAAATTCGATCCGGATCTCGCCGTCGTCGTCATCGGCGGGCTGGAGAGTTTCACGCGCCAAAGCACTCAAGGAAACACGGTCGCCGGGCCGCACGCCCGTAACCGTCTGAAACGTAAAGGAGAACTGCCCCAACGCGATTTGGCTTTCATCGAGGCGGAGGAATCGGCTGCCTTGAGGCGCTCCCGTGCTGATGACGGTAATGCCGCGGCCCGGGTCATTATTCCAATTGTTGGATCCACCGAGCGCAAGCTCAAAACCGGGATTGCTGAGCACGTTATCGAAGGATGCCGCAGCCTGCGGGGTGAGCCCCGAGAACACCAGAATCGCTGACGCTGTAAAGATTGTCAAACGCTTGAAGAGCATCAAATCCAATAACTCCCGGAAGATTTTAAAAACGCCTGCTCGACATACTTACGCCGATCCGCCAATCGTAACGCACGGCATTGGGAGCCTCGCCGTCCTGCTTGGCATGCTGAACATCGCCGACCCCCACATATTCACCGAAAACCTTGACCTTCGAGAGCCACTCGTTTTCCTTAAAACGGTAGGTCCTAAACGGCATCCACCGCATCCCGGCACCGACGAAGTACTGATTTTGAAAAGGAAAAGAAAAGCGGGTGTTGTTGACATGCTCAAAATGCATGTACGGCATCAGCACCAGTTCGTCGTTGATGGGATTGTGGGGAAGCGGAATTCCGGGCAGACGGAATCCCAGAATCAACGAAGAATTGAGGATCCAGGCGTTGAAATCATCCTGCGTACCAAAATTCGTCTTTTCAACACGGTAGTTGCCGAAATATTCACCCCAGATGTATTCGCGCAGGTAATCGGGGACGCCGGAGGGACCGGATTCTCCGGCCGGCGGAAGATCAGCTCCCCATTCGTAAAAAATCTGGGCTCCCCAAACCAAATCGGTGTCCGCGGGTCCGCCCTGAATCTCATCCTTGAGATTGATGTTTTCGCCGTACATGACGTAGAGACGGTAGTTACGGACCCACTCCAGAAGCGGCAAACCCCAGGGACGAAAATTTAAAAGCGCGTAATTCTGAGAGAAGGGCCTCCACTCCAACCCTGCCCACAATTTCATGTTATCTTTGAAATCCTCGCCATTGGATTCCATCGCGACGGTAGACTCCACAAAGGGATCAATCGTACTCAGGGGCGCGCGGATGCCTTTGAAAAGAATTCGATTCGTCCAAAAACCGACCTGGGAATCGTAGCCTTCCGAGGCAAGATTAGTCATTCGCCAGGAAGTCTCGCCAAAAGATTGCCAAACAATCGATTCACCGGAAGCCTCGCCTTGAAAAGGGCCGAACAGCTCATTGCCGATATCCAGAGAGTCCATCATTTTGAGAACGATCCGTTCCTGCTTTTCGAACTCCGCCGGAGTCAGCTGGACGGGGGGCTTCTCTTCGGGGAGCAGCGGAACCGTCTGCGCCTCGGCCACCATGGCCGTGAAGCTGCCGCCTTGGGTTTCCACCGCTGTCTTTGCCATCGCAATCTCCGAAAAAGCTTTGTCCGAAGTCGCATAGCTTCGGTTACCCACCCAGAAGATTTCCTTAGGCTGAGCTCCCGGATCGGCAGGCAATTTGAGTTTGCGGACTTCCACCCCTTCAAAGTTCTGCGACTCGAGATTTTCCTTCAGCCATTTGCGCGCAGCTTCCAGATCTTCGTGAGGTCCTAACTTTTGCTTCCGAATCACATTCCCGCCGAACGCCGTGACCAGGGCATATTCAGGCCGGCCTCCGCGGCCCGGGCTTTCCGCAAAAAGAAAACCATCGACCTCCGTGATTTGGTGACGCAGCTTCAAATCGGGATTCATGTAAAACTGCTCCGCGAAGAGATTCTTGTAGCGGGCGTTTAGGGCGGGACTCGGCGCCGAAGCAGGCGGTTCTTGCGGCTCGCTGACACTGGCCTGACCCGCCCCTGCCAGGGAGACACGTGAAGGCATGGCCATTGCGGAGGATGCCGCTGCTCCTCTTGACCCCGAGGGGCCTGCAGCGGCGGGCACAACAGGAATTGCGGCTCTTACGACTTTCGGGATCAGAACAGGCTCGAGCAGCGCGGGAGGCTTGTTCTCGAAAACCGGCGCTTTCTCCAGGCTCGATGAAGCATCCCCAGAGTCAGACGCAACAGGTTCGGCAGCAGCCGGGGATTGGGTGCCGGCTGATCCAGCTGAAGGAACCGCGCCGGGCATTTGCTGCCCTGAAGATGAAGATTCTTCAGCCGCCCAGTTTTCGAGTTCGTCCCATCCCGGATCATCCGCCCGCAGGGATTGAAGAGGGAAAGCCGCGCAAAACAAAGTTAGACAAAACGCTAAACGTGAGGGAGTCATGCCTCCGCCGTCAGGGTTTCTAAATTATGAAAAAAAGTATTCACACTTTTCTCCCAGAAAAGCATCTCTGCAACCGCCTAAGGAGATGCACCCGCGGGATGATTTTGGATTATTTTAGACCGGAAATTCCAAGCACCTGCTGCATATCGTAAAGCCCTGATTTTCGGCCCACGATAAATTTTGCGGCGCGCAGAGCCCCTTGAGCAAAAGCATCTCGCGAGCTGGCCCGGTGCGTAAGTTCCAGACGCTCTCCGTCACCGAAGTAAAACACCGTGTGATCGCCGACCACATCGCCGCCCCGCATCGCCAGAACACCGATCTGACCGCGGGGACGGGCCCCGACTTCGCCGACACGTCCGTAAACCGTATCCTTGGCTATATTTTTTTTCCGGGCGTCAGCCAGAACTTCCAGAAGCTTCACGGCCGTTCCGCTCGGGGCGTCTTTCTTCATACGGTGGTGAGTTTCCGAGATTTCCAGATCATAACCTTCGTCGAGCGTCTTGGCCGCCAGCTCGGCGAGTTTGAAAAGCAGATTGACCCCCACGCTCATATTCGGAGACTGCACTACGGCAATCGACCTGGATGCCGCTCGAATCGCTTTCAAGTGCTGATCATCCAACCCTGTCGTCCCCACAACGTAGCGCTTCTTTTTTTTGACGGCCTGACGCAGGTGGTCCTGCAAGGTCGAGTGATGGGAAAAATCGATCACGACATCAGCCTTGGAAAACACCTTTTCGTCATCCGCCTCAATGCGCACGCCGAGAGGCTTGAGACCGAGGCATTGACCGATGTCTTGTCCCAGATGAGGATGCTCCGCGTGCTCAAGAGCACCCGTAATAATAAAATCCGGGTCCGCGGTGGCCAGCGTCAGGATCCGCCCGCCCATTCTTCCGGCCGCGCCTGCGACCGCTAACTTAATCATGACAGAACTCCCAGTTTTTTTAGAACCTGTTTCAGCCGGGCGGTATTTTCCGGCTTCATTTCACATAGCGGAAGACGCACTTCCGGGGTGATCATCTTCATCAATCCGAGAGCCGTTTTGACCGGTATGGGATTGGTTTCGATAAAAAGAACTTTGTTCAGCTCGTAAAGCTCGCGGTGAATCCTTCGGCCCTCATCAAACTGTCCGCGCAAGCCGGCCTCGACGAGACTTTTCACTTTGTCAGGAACCACATTGGCCGCAACCGAGATCACACCCCTTGCGCCGATGGCGATCATGGGAAGCGTCAAAGCGTCATCCCCGGAAATAATCGTCAGGTCGCAAAGCTCGCGGATCTGATCGACCTGATCCAGGCTCCCGGAAGCTTCCTTGATCGCGACAACCTCGGGGAGTTTCGCCAGCCGGGCCGCCGTTTGAGGCGACATCGAAACACCTGTGCGGCCGGGAACGTTGTACAGAATGATCGGGATTTCCCCGTTGGCGGCAAGGTATTCGTAATGGCGGTAAAGCCCTTCCTGCGTAGGCTTGTTGTAATACGGAGTAACGACCAAAACGCCGTCCGCCTTGATCTTTTTGGCATGCTTGATGAGTCCGAGAGCTTCGGCCGTATTGTTGGAACCCGCGCCGCAGACGACCGGCACGCGGCCCCTCGCATAATCCACGACAAACGACATGACAGAGCGGTGTTCATCGTGCGAGAGCGTCGCTGATTCGCCCGTCGTCCCGCAAGGAATGAGAACATCCGTTCCGTTCTCAATCTGAAAATCAATCAGCTTCTGCAGGGTTTTGAAATCAACCTTACCTGCCTTAAAAGGCGTCACAAGTGCTGTCATCGAACCTTCGAAAGTAACTTTTTTAGTTTTCATGCTCTTTCCTCTGCCCGGTCAAACGCTGATTTTTCCCTCGAAGACGAAATGGGCTTCGCCCTCCAGGTCGACATCGGTAATGTCTTGGCCGTTGATTTTGAAGTCAATGTTAAGAATTTCTCCGCCCCGAGTGTGCACCTTGATCGGCGGCTTTGTATGCCCGCGCAAAGCACTCAGGATCGCAGAGGCCGTAGAACCCGTACCGCAAGCCTGGGTTTCCTGCTCGACGCCCCGCTCATAGGTCCTCACGCGGATCTCGCGGGAATTCTTGATTTCGACAAAATTCGCGTTGGTCCCCCTGGGTTTGAAGTCCTGATGCTCGCGGATAGCACGCCCAAGCGCGTTGACATCGATCCCGTCCAATCCCTGCGTAAAAACAACGGCATGCGGAACGCCTGTGTTGAGAAAGGAATACGGGAGCTTGCGTCCGCCGATGTTTAAATGCCCGCGTTCGCGCAGATCCTTGGGTTTGACCATGCGCACCCGGACTCGCTTGCCCTTCACCGAGGCCTTCACGAGTCCCGCAAGCGTTTCAAACGTAAACGACGCCGGAAATCCCAGCTGGGCATGCGCGAAAAGTCCGATGCATCGGAATCCGTTACCGCAGGCTTCCGCTTCGGAACCATCCGCATTGATAATTCTCATTTTAAAGTCCGCCTTACGGGACTTTTCGACGAGCAGGACTCCGTCCGCGCCGACGCCGGTATGAAGCGCGCAGACTTTGCGCGTAAACTCGGAGGATTTCTTAACGGCTTTTTTCCGGTTGTCGACGACAACGAAGTCGTTGCCGGATGCCTGCATCTTGAAAAAATTGAATGTCGAGGCCATGAGCTCCTTCACTTTCTTCAACTCTTTTCAGCAGAATGTTTTGAAGCTCGGTATCCTACCATGAGCATGCGCCGTTGAAAACAAAGGTTTTCGAAATTCACCGGCAAAAAAACAGCGTCCGAAACGGCCAGTTTTTTAGTTGGCATTCGAAAAAATCCGGCTATACTACTCGGCCTATGCCCAAAACCCTTTTCGAAAAAATCTGGGATTCCCACCAGGTCAAAACACTCAAAGACGGCACGGTCCTTCTGTACATCGACCGCCATCTGATTCACGAGGTCACAAGCCCTCAAGCTTTCGAGGGGCTTCGCCTCACCGGGAGAAAAGTCCGCCGTCCCGATCTGACCTTCGCGACGATGGACCACAATGTGCCCACGGACGACCGGGAAAACATCAAAGACCCCATTTCTAAAGCCCAAATCGACACTCTCTCGGAGAACTGCCGGCAGTTTGGAGTCAAACTCTACGATCTGAAGAGCCGGGATCAGGGAATCGTGCACATCATCGGACCGGAACTGGGGCTGACGCTTCCGGGAACAACCATTGTTTGCGGAGATTCCCACACCTCGACGCACGGAGCCTTTGGCGCCCTCGCTTTCGGCATCGGGACTTCCGAGGTCGAGCACGTTCTGGCGACACAAACCCTGACCCAAACCAAACCCAAGACTTTCCGCGTCGAGTTCAAGGGAAGCCCCGGCCCCGGTGTGACCGCTAAAGATCTGATTCTCAAGCTCATCGGCATCATCGGTACGGCCGGCGGGACGGGCTGTGTGTTCGAATACTGCGGCGAGGCCGTTCGGGCGCTCTCCATGGAAGGCCGCATGACCATGTGCAACATGAGCATCGAGGCAGGCGCCCGGGCCGGCCTGATCGCGCCGGATGAGGTGACCTTTGAATATCTTTCCAAGGGAGACCGCCCCTTCGCTCCGCGCGGGGAAGCCTTCGACAGGGCCGTCGCGGCTTGGAAAACCCTGCCTTCAGATCCGGGAGCAGTTTTTGACCGGGAACTCGTGATTGACGCCTCCTCGGTGGCGCCCCAGGTGACCTGGGGAACAAACCCCGGCATGGTGATGGATGTCAGCGGCAGGATACCCGCGCCGGGAGAGGTTCCGGGTTACAGCGCGAAAGACGTCGAGCAGGCGCTCGCGTACATGGGTCTCAAACCAGGGACCCCTTTGACCGAGGTCACAATCAACACCATCTTCATCGGCAGCTGCACCAACGGGCGCATCGAAGACCTGCGCGCAGCAGCCTCGATCTTGAAAGGCCGCAAAGTGGCCCCCGGAATTCGGACACTGATCGTGCCGGGTTCGCAGCGGGTCCGAAAGCAGGCCGAAGCCGAAGGCCTCGACATCATTTTCAAAGACTCCGGCTGTGACTGGCGCCAATCAGGATGCAGTATGTGCCTGGCCATGAATCCCGATCAGCTGAGCCCGGGAGAGCGCTGCGCCTCGACCTCAAACCGAAATTTTGAAGGCCGTCAAGGCAAGGGCGGCCGCACTCACCTTGTCAGTCCCCAGATGGCGGCAGCTGCGGCAATCGCGGGACATTTTGTCGACATCCGGACCTGGAGATAGCACACGATGCAGGCTTTCACCCATCACCGAGGTGTTCTAGCTTTGCTTGATACAGCAAACGTGGACACCGACCAGATTATCGCAAAACAATTTCTGAAATCCATCAAGCGCACGGGGTTCGGCGAGCATCTTTTTCATGACTGGCGCTATCATGCCGACGGCCGCTTGAACGAAACTTTCGCACTTAACTCGAAAGAATTTCAAGGCGCGACGGTTCTAGTCACGCGGAACAATTTCGGCTGCGGGTCAAGCCGCGAACATGCGGTATGGGCAGTTCAGCAATATGGATTCCGTGCGGTGATTGCTCCCTTCAAAGGCGAGGGGGACTCGCGCATCCCGGGATTCGCGGACATTTTCCGTAACAACTGCTCCAAAAACGGGCTTCTGACCATTGAGTTCTCGGAGAAGGAAGTCGATTCCATTTTCGAATCTGTATCGGCGCGGCCGGGGATCGAAGCCTCGATCGACCTTGAGAAGCAAACCGTTGAGGTTCACGGCTCTCCTGCGCTTTCGCTGCATTTTGACATCAGTCCCGCCGTCAAGGCCCGTCTTCTGAGCGGCCTGGATGACATCGGAACAACGCTTCAGGAAGTCCAAGCAATCAGCGATTTTGAAAAGCGGCACAACGATCAGCTGTCAGCCTCGCCGCGCTGATCTCGCTTGCTCGGCTCTGCGCTTCGAGCCGGCATTCATCCTTCAAAAATTCGGGATCGTTTCCCCGGCGATGATCTGCGGGTAAGTTTCCCGTTTCCGGACAACTTCAAAACGGCTGCCCTTGACGAGAACTTCACAGGGTTTCAGGCGGGAATTATAGTTCGAGGCCATCACAAAGCCGTACGCTCCGGCGGTCATGAACGCGACATAATCACCGGCGTTCAGTTCCTGAAGATGGCGGTCCCGGGCCAGCACGTCCCCGCTCTCGCACACCGGCCCTACCACATCGTAAATCCACTTGCGGGCTTTGGGATTTTCCGTGAGCGGCAGAACCTCATGGTGCGCTTCATAAAGCGTCGGGCGGATGAGATCGTTCATGGCCGTGTCGGTGATGGCAAAATTCTTCACATTCGTCTGTTTGACGTAAAGCACCTTACCCGCCAAAATGCCTCCGTTAGCCGAGACAAAGCGCCCGGGCTCAAAAACCAGACGGAACTTGCGACCCTTGAAAAGCGGCAGGATTTTGCGCGCATAATCTTCCGCGGTCTGGGGTTTTTCGTTCTTGTAAACCGCAGCAAGCCCTCCGCCTAAATTGAGATATTCGATCTTTAGACGGTAGGTCTTTTCAATGTCGTCGATGAACTTCAAAACCTTCTTGAAGGCCTTCACAAAAGGATCGCCGCTCACGATCTGGCTTCCGATGTGCACGTGGATCGCGCAGAAATCAATGGCGGAATACTGCTTTTGACGGGAGAAAATTCCCTTGGCTGTCGCCAAATCAATTCCGAATTTACTTTCGGCTTTTCCGGTGGTGATGTGGTCATGGGTATGCGCATCCACGTCCGGGTTAATGCGCAGGGAGACGCGTGCGCGCTTTTTCATGCTTTCGGCAATCTGGTGAATTAATTTCAGCTCAGGCTCGGACTCGACATTGAAGAACAGAATTCCGTAGCGCAGCGCCGCCTCAATTTCTTCGGCGCTCTTGCCGACTCCGGCAAAAACAATTTTTTGGGGATGGCATCCCACGCGCTGCGCACGGTAGAGCTCTCCTCCGGAAACAATGTCCAGTCCCGCGCCTTTTTTAACCACAGCGTCCAAAATGGCCAGACTGGAATTAGCTTTCATCGAATAGCAGATGAGCGGGTTAACGCTTTGAAACGCCTTTTGAATTTTTGCGATATGATCCGTGAAAGTCTTGTAGCTGTAAATATACGCGGGCGAGCCTACCTTTTCGACAATGTCCCGAACGCGCACTTTTTCACAGTAAAGCTCATGGCCGATGTATTTAAAGTCGTGCATAGATTCCTCTTCTGACGGCGGTCAATTAACGGCGTTTAGACGCCTTGCGGGCCGTAAGGCCGAGCGCTGTTTCCCATTTTTCAATTTCAAACGCGACATTTCCGGGGTGCGTACTGCCCCGGGTTTTTTTGGCCCGAACGGACGTTTCCGGATCAAAAATCAAATAAACATCCTCCTCAAAAAGATCTGAAAATCCCCGGAATTCACCCAGTGACAGCTCCCGCATCGGTTTGGAGTGCTCAAGCGCGTAATGAACAATCCTGCCCGAAATCACGTGGGCGTCGCTGAAAGCGACTTTTTTCCTCACGAGATAGTCCAGGATATCCGTCGCATAAAGAGTGTCCTCTTCAACCGACGCGCGCATCTTTTCAGGAACAAATTTCGCCGTCTGAACCGTCAGCGCCAGGAGATCGAGCGTGAGCTGGGTTTTATAGACCGCATCGAAAAGCTGCGGCTTATCCTCCTGAAGATCCCGGTTGTAGCTGAGCGGGAGACCTTTTTGAATCACGAGCATGGCCTGGAGATATCCAAAAATGACGCCGCTTCGGCCTCGAGTCAATTCGAAGACATCCGGATTCTTTTTTTGCGGCATCAGGCTGGATCCCGTAGAAAAAGAATCGTCGAGTTCGACATAGCCGAAAGGTTCTGAATTCCAAAGAATGAAGTCCTCCGCGAGACGCGACAAATGCATCCAGAGGATGGCAAGCACCCCGAGGAACTCCGTCAGAAAGGCCCGGTCGCTTACGGCGGCCAGGCTGTTGGAGGTCACGCGGGAAAAACCCAGTTCGCGGGCGAGAAAATCCTGATCGATCGGCAGGCCGGATCCGGCGAGAGCCGCCGCACCCAGCGGCAGAACATCGAGGCGCTTCATGGAGTCCAGCAAACGGGCGTGATCTTCCTCGATCATCTCAACGTAAGCCAGAAGATGATGCGCGAGAAGCACCGGCTGCGCCTTGCGCAAATGCGTGTAGCCGCTGATCATCGCGCCGCCTGCCGCTCTCGCCGCCGAGACAAGAGCGCTCTGGAGCCCTGTGATCGCCTCTGAGACAGCTACGGCTTTATGGCTGAGGTACAGCCGTGTGGAGGCAACAACAAGATCATTTCGGCTGCGGCCCGTGTGAATCTTCTTCCCGAGAACGCCTGTTTTCTTTTCAAGCAGAGTCTGAATCAGCGTGTGGATGTCCTCGTATTCGGTCATCCAGCCGTAGATCAATTCCGGCTTGGACATCCCGGCGCGGATCTCCGCTCCAGCCTCCTTGAGAGCGCGGACAAGCCGGGCCGACTCGTCCGCCGTGATCAGCCGAGCCCGCCCCAGCATCTTGGCCCATGCGATATCAATCGCAATCTCGGAATCGAGCAGTTCGATGTCCGTCGCAAGCGAATAACTGAACGTCTTAAGAAGCGGGTGCATGCCTTTTTTGAAGCGGCCGCCCCAGAGTCCTTTTTCAGCCATGTTATTCCTTGTCCTTGAGCCCCTCGTAAGGAAGGCCCCACATTTTCAGAAAACCTTGGGCGGATTTATGGTCGAAGGCGTCCGCCGCAGAGTACGTGGCGAGTTTCTCGGAGTACAGAGAATACTTCGACTCGCGGCCCACGCAGACAGCGTGACCTTTTTCCAGCTTCATACGGATCTTGCCTGTCACGCGCTTCTGATTTGATTGAAAGAACGCGTCCAGCGATTCCTTGAGCGGTGTGAACCAGTAGCCGAAATAAGTCAGCTGCGCGTACTTTTCCGATAGCAGCCGCTTGTAATGCAGGAACTCACGGTCCATCACCATTCCCTCCAGCTCCGTGTGAGCGCGCAAGAGAATCTCCGCCGCAGGGGCTTCGTACACCTCGCGGCTCTTGATGCCGACGAGACGGTTTTCGATCATGTCGAAACGGCCGACACCGTAAGTGCCCCCGATTTCGTTCAGCGATTCGATCATATCGACAAGATTTTTCTTCACGCCGTTGAGCTTGACGGGAACCCCGTCAACAAAATCGATGACGATGTAGCGGGGCTGATCGGGTACTTTGTCCAAACTGCGCGTCATAACGTAAGCATCCTGAGGCGGCTCGGTCCAGGGATTTTCGAGAATTCCCGCTTCGATCGCGATGCCCCAAATATTCATGTCGATTGAATACGGGCTTGCCTTGGTCGCATCGACCGGAATTTTATGTTTTTTCGCATAATCGATTTCTTCTTCGCGCGACTTGAAATTCCACTCACGCAGAGGAGCAATGATCTTGATGTTGGGAGCCCATGTCCGCACGCCGACTTCGATGCGGACCTGATCGTTGCCTTTGCCCGTGCAGCCGTGCGCGACATAATCGGCTTTCTCAAGCTTGGCAACGCGGGCCAAATGCTTGGCAATCAGAGGACGGCCAAGCGCCGTGGCGAGTGGGTACTGGCCCTCGTAACGGGCATGCGCCCAAAGGGACGGAAGGATGTACTCGCGGGCGAATTCCTCTTTGAGATCCAGGATGTAGGCTTTTTTAGCTCCCGAGACCAGCGCCTTTTTTTCCAGTTTTTTCCGGTCTTTGACCTCGCCTATGAACGCCGAAAAACAGATCACATCGACATCGTACTGGTCCTGGAGCCAGCGGATCGCGCAGGATGTATCCAAACCGCCGGAGTATGCGAGCACAACTTTCTTCTTCATCTTCTAATCCCCTTTATTGGTTAAAGGCCCTTTCAGGACCCCATCAAAAAAAGCATGACTGCCTTTTGAACATGCAAACGGTTTTCAGCCTGATCGAAAACAACAGAGTTTTTACCTTCCATGATCTCCTCCGTGATTTCCTCACCTCGATGCGCGGGCAGACAGTGCATCACCAGCGCTTTCTTCTTGGCTCCGGCCATGAGCCGGGCATTGAGCTGAAACCCTTTAAACTGCTTGAGCTTTTGGTCGCGGATTTTTTCTTCCCCCATACTGACCCAGACATCCGTGTAAACAGCATCCGCTCCGTTAACCGCGTCGGCGGGCTTGTGAGAACCTTCGATCCTGGCGCCTGTCGATAACGCCGTCTTGCGGGCAGACGCGAGAACGGACGGATGGGGTTCAAGACCTTTGGGCGTGGCATAGCGGAGAACAGCTCCAAGCCGCGCAGCAAGATAGACGAGAGAAGTTAAAACATTGTTGCCGTCGCCGACATACGCGAGAACGGGCTTGGACGCAGAGCCGCAATGTTCCTGAATTGTAAAATAATCGGCAAGCGCCTGACAGGGATGCTCGCGGTCGCTCAGCCCGTTGATCACGGGCTTGGTGAAGTATTGCTGAAACTCCGTGATGGTTTCATGGGCGAACGTCCGCATGACGACACCCGACAGATACCTGTCAAGAACGCGCGCGACATCACGCGTTTCTTCGCGCTCACCCAGCTTGATGTCCCCCGGACCAAGGTAGACGGAACTGCCGCCAAGCTGGAAAATTCCAGTCTCAAAAGAGACCCAGGTGCGGGTCGAAGGTTTCTCGAAGATCAAGGCGAATTTATGTCCGCGCAGGGCATTCTGAAAGCTTTCGGGCGAGCGCTTGAGCTCCTCGGTCAAAGAAAAAATCTTTTTAATGTCGCGAAGACTCAGATCTTCGATGGAAATCAGATGCCGGCCCATCAGACGTTTCCCTCAGGCTTCCACTCAGCAAAAACACTATCCAGGATGTTCAGAGCTCTATCCAAAATGCGTTTCGACACCGTCATGGCCGGCATGATGCGCAGCGTTTTTTCCTGCGTGCAGTTGATCAAAAGTCCCCGCGAGCGCGCAGCTTCCACGACAAAGGCTCCGGGCGCGCTTAGCTCGAGAGCGCACATCAGTCCCACACCGCGCGCCTCCGTGATCACAGGATACCTATCCTTCAGGGCCTTGAGCTTTTCAAGCAGATAGCCCCCCATTTCGCAGGTGGCGCTGAGCAGTTTCTTTTTCCGGATCACTTTGAAGACGGCAAGGGCCGCAGCACAAACCAGCGGGTTACCGCCGTAGGTCGAGCCGTGACTTCCCGGCCCAAGAACGCCCGGTTCAACTCTCCGGTGAACAGCAAGCGCTCCTATCGGAACTCCTGCGCCCAAAGACTTGGCAAGCGTCATAATGTCCGGCTCAATGCCGTAGTGCTGATAGGCGAACATCTTGCCGGTTCTTCCCATGCCCGACTGAACTTCATCGACCATGAGGAGCAAACCGCGCTCATCACAAATTTTTCTCAGCCCCGTCATAAACTCCTGGGTCGCGATACGCACGCCGCCCTCACCCTGGACAGGCTCCAGGAAAATAGCGGCTGTTTTGTCGCGGATCAGAGCTTTGACGGAATCCAGATCATTGAATTCGGCATACTGAAATCCTTGGGGAAGCGGATCAAAACCCTGATGGATCCTTTCCTGGCCCGTTGCGGTCAGTGCCCCCAGAGTTCTTCCGTGAAAAGATTTGCGGAAGGTGATGATCTCGAAGCGGCCGTCTTTCTGTCCGAAGCGGCGGGCAAACTTGATCGCTCCCTCACTGGCTTCAGCGCCGCTGTTGCAGAAAAAAACTTTACAAGGAAAGCTGTTTTGGCTGATTTCGCGGGCAAGCTCTCCCTGCTTCAAGTTCAAAAAGTTGTTGGAAACATGAAGGATCTTGCGGGCCTGATGCCGAAGCGCGCTGACCACATCCGGATGACAATGCCCGATGCCGGAAACGGCCCACCCGGGGAAAAAATCAATGTATTCGCGTCCCTCAATATCCCAAACCTTGGACCCCTTGCCCTTCACGAGGCAAATGGGAATCTGCGTGTACGTTGGGAGAACAAATTCGCTGTAAAGCTTTTGGACTTCCTGGGTTTTCATATACGGGTCCGGTTCCGCAAACCGTTCGGGGGATACGGCTAGATGCTGATCTCGGTTCCAATTCCTTTGTCGGTAAAAATCTCGAGGAGGAGCGAATGCTTGATTCTGCCGTCAATGATGTGGGCCTTTTTGACTCCGCCTTCAAGCGCGGCCATGCAGGCTTTCACTTTGGGAATCATGCCGCCGGTGATGACCTTCTTCTGAATGAGATCCTGAACATCCCGGGCGTGCAGCGATGAGATGAGGGATTCTTCATCCTCAGGGTTTCTCATGATACCCTGGACATTGGTCAGGACAACGAGTTTTTGGACCCCCATCGCGGCAGCAACCTTTGCGGCAGCCTCGTCGGCGTTGACGTTGTAGGACTCTCCGGATTCATCGATCCCAATCGGGTAAATCACAGGGATGATGTTGAACTCCGTCAGTTCTTTTAACGGGAAGACGTTGACATGGTGAACATCGCCGACATAACCGACATCCCCGCCCTCCGTGTGTTTTGTCACGTGCAGAATGTCGGCATCGTGTCCCGAAAGACCGATTGCGCGGGCTCCGAAGCGGTTGATGTCATGCACGATTCCTTTGTTGATATCGGCAAGCGTATCGATCACGACATCAATAGTCGCTTTGTCAGTCACGCGGAGTCCGTTGACGAAGCGGCTCTGGACACCCTTCTTTTTCAAGTTCTCGGTGATGTACTGCCCCCCGCCGTGAATCAAAATCGGGTTGATGCCCACATAGTTCATGAACACGAGATCATGCAGAACATTATCCCGAATGCTGTCGTAGGTCAGCGCGGCGCCGCCGTATTTGATCAAAACTTCCTTACCCCGAAAGCGTTTAATGTAGGGAAGAGCTTCAATGAGGATATCTGCTTTTTCGACCAGATCTTGCATGGATCTCCCGTTAAAGAACCCGGAAACCGGGCTGTTTAGTGACCTGTTGGGCTGGAAAAATTCAAGAAAAGAGTGTCTTTACCAAAGTGCGGGGATGTTGTCAAGAATAGGATCCATTTATCATCACATACTTGGTCGTCAGGTCGGATGTGATGAATTCCGCCTTGCCTCGTCCTTTGCCGACGGTGACGTCAATCGTGTATTCGCGCTTCTGAAGGACGCGGCGGGCCTTGGGGAGATTCAGGGCCCGTATTTTACCGTGATGGACCACCACGACGTCTCCAAAAGAGATATTCAAGTGATCGGGATTGAGGTTGAGGCCGCTGGCGCCGATGGCGGCCGCGATGCGTCCCCAGTTGGGATCGGAACCCGCCAGCATGGTCTTGAAGAGCATGGAGTTGGCGATCTGACGTGCGGCTCTCTCCGCTTCGCTGGGACTTTTGGCGCCGCTGAGGCGCAAAGTACAGACATGGGTCACCCCCTCACCGTCGCGGATCATCTCGTAAGCCATGATGCGGCAAACCTCTTCGAGAGCTTCCCGGAACAGGTGATAGTGACTGTCTACTTTCTGGAGAAGCGGGTTAGCGGCTTCTCCGTTGGCAAGGACAAACGCCATATCGTTGGTGCTCATGTCGTTGTCGATGGCAATCTGATTGAAGGTATCATCCACCGCATGCCTCAGGGCCCTTTTGAGCAGAGGCTTGGTGATGGCGCAATCGGTCGTGATGAAGGCCAGCATGGTCGCCATGTTGGGATGTACCATTCCGGCTCCCTTGCTGATGGCGCCGATCGTCACCTTCTTGCCCTGGAGCATAAAAGAAAGGGCGACTTGTTTGAGCGTCTTGTCCGTCGTCACAATCCCCTTGGCCGCTGAGCGTCCCCCGCTGTCCTCTTCAGAAAGACGTTTAACCAGGCTGGGAAGCGAGCGCTTCAGCCGCTGGGTCGGAAACTCAATACCGATGAGGCCTGTCTGGGCCACCAGGATAGAGTCCCTTTCGATATTGAGAATCGAGCCGAGTTCCGCGACACATTCTTCAATGGCCGTCTTGCCCTGAGGACCATTGATGCAGTTGGCGTTGCCGCTTGAGGCCAGGATGGCATGATGTTTCTGCGCTTCCACCGATTTCATCGAGTGAAGGACGCACCAGGCCTTGACCTTGTTGGTCGTGAACGTGCCTGCCGCCGTGCAGGGTTTTTTTGAGTAGATCAGGGAAGCATCATACTTGCGCTTGTTGCGCTTGATGCCGCAGTAAAGACCGCTGGCAGAAAATCCCAGGGGAGTCGTCACGGTGCCTTTTTTCCTGCGTTCCCAGAAAGGTTTTACCATAGTCCCAATCCTTCTTGCTCGGGAAAACCGAGGCAAACGTTCATGTTCTGGACCGCCTGGCCGGAGGCCCCTTTTAAGAGATTGTCAATCGCCGTAACGACGATCAGTTGATCCGTGCGCGCATCGAAATGAAAACCGATATCGCAGTAGTTCGTCTGCTGCACATCTTTCAGAGCCGGAAACTGCTTGGCTCCCTTGAAACGGACGAAAGGCTCTTTATCATAAGCTTTGCGGAACGATTGTTCAATGCGTTCCTGGGTTACCCCTTTTTTCCTTCTAAGATAGATCGTCGAAAGAATCCCGCGCTTGAGCGGTAAAAGATGCGGGGTGAAAGAAACTGCGGTTTTCCTGCCCGAGGCCCAGGAGAGCGTCTGCTCGATTTCAGGCGTATGCTGATGCTGTCCCACTTTGTAGGCATAGAAATTCTCATCGAGCTCAGCAAAGTGACTTGAGAGACTCAGCTTCTTGCCGGCTCCGCTCACGCCGGACTTTGAATCAATAATAATCCCCTCCTTTTCGACTAACCCGTCACGGAGAAGCGGCACAATCCCGAGAGCCGCGCCCGTCGGATAGCATCCGGGATTGGCGATGAGTTTGGCGCCTCGAATCGAGTCTCGAAAAAATTCGGTCAGTCCGTAAACAGCTTCCTGAATTCTCGCGGTGTTGCGGTGTTTCACACCGTACCAGAACTCATAGGCCGAGGCATCTTTTAAACGGAAGTCGGCGGACAAATCGATCACGATTTTGCCGGCACCGCGGAGTTTTTCAACGGTCTCCATAGCCTCCGTATGGGGTAGACACAGAAAAAAAAGATCTGACGATTTTTTTAATTCGACAAAAGAATGCGGCCTGATCACCAGATCAATATCTTTCGGGAGACTTGGGATCAGCGTTTGAACGGGTAGGGCTTCTTTTTGGCGGGTCGTCAGCGCACTGATGCGCACATAGGAGTGTTTCAGCAGTATCTTGATCAGTTCCATTCCGGTGTAGCCGGTGGCCCCGATCACGGCGCAATTGAGCATTTAGTAGTCATTCTCCAGATAAGCGCTCATCAAAACGTCCTTCTAATTTAGAGCGCGGATTATAGGAAAACCCCCGGGGGTTGTCAATTTTCTCCGCGCCGGCAGAGCCAGGGTTCAGCCGAGGCAATCCTGGCCTAGTTTGAAGCTGAAGCTTTGAAAAAATCTTCTGATAGAAAATTATCGAGCGCCCGGTAGCGTTTGCTTGCCAGAAGCTGCTTAAAAATCTGGGGTATTTGCGCCGGATCCAACTTGACATCAGGCTTTGAAAACTCCCCGGAGACAAGAAGCGCTACGGGACCGATCATGCCCTCTTCTTTGAGAGACTCCGACAATGCCGTCGGATCCAGCGCCATTTGTCTGGGATCCAGGTACACCTGAAGCCGGCCGTTGACGGCGCCGTCGAAGGTCAATGAGCCCCCGCCGTCGGCCTGAAAGCCCTCTCCTAAAAGCATCATCTTATCGGCAGTGATCCGTCTGCCGGAAATTCTGTATTCCGCCTGCAGATCGTTGAAAAGAGTCGAATCTCCGCTGGGCGCTTTAAAGACCTCCGAAAAATCCGGGACCGCCGTCAGGGCACCCATGAGACTCAGGGTTCTCAGATCGCCGTTCGTGATCAGAAAAAGCCCTTCGCCTTCAAGCCTGTCGAGCCAAGGCTCCGTGCCTCCGGCAGGGATGCGCAGATGAGATTCCAGAAAAAGGTTGCCCTCCACAGGTCCCTCCTTGCGGCCCCCGCGCTTGCCGTAGAGCGCCAGACTCAGCCGGTCCGCCTTGATATCCCAACGGCCCCCTTGGTCTTCACCGAAAGAAACTCCCTCGCCTTGGGCATTCACACTGCCCTGATAGGCGTCAAAATTGAGAACAGGCACCTGCCAGGCTCCGCTCTCACGGGTCCACTCCAAGGTCATTTTTTTCCAGTTCTCGCCGGAAGGGAACAGATACGCCAAAGAGGCTCGCCCCTCATCCCAGGCAGCTCGCAGAGACTCGGCCAGCCAGGGCCGGGCAAGATCGTCCAGCGTTTCAGCAAGGCGTGAGACATCCACCTGATCGGCCTTCAGCGAAAGCTGGGTGACGGGATTGACCAGGAGATTGTAAGCCCGAAAACTGCCCGTGACACTGTCTTCGCCCGACTTGAACGACGTCCCACGGACTTCAAGGCCCAGAGGGCTGAGGTCCAGCGACGTCGTAATCTCGGTGAGCTCCCGGCCTCGAGGGCCGGCGACGCGGCCTTTTTCGAGCGTGATGTTGAACATCGGTTTCGTTTCATAAAGCTTCTGGAGGTTCCCCTTAAAATTCGCAAGCGCTTTCATCTGTCCATCGAGTTTATAACCTTCGAAGACGGGGATGAACTTTTCCCAGTCCTTGATCTGAAACTTATTGGTGATGACATTGAGCTGTCCCGCCCCGCTCATCAGATCAAGATCGGTCAAAGATCCCTTCATCGTCATATCCTTGAAGCGGATCGAAAAATCTCCGTTAAGAATTTTTCCATGCTGAAACTCGTAATCAAAAACAACGTCAAAAGGCAGGTCCTTGGGCTTGGAAAAATAACGGGCATAGGTCAGAAGGGCCTGCGTTAAATCAAGCTTGGCATTGACGCTTAAAAGATCCCGGCTGCCGGAGATGGACATCTCCAGGCGGCTGAGTCCCGAGAATCCGATGTTGTAGGGGATTGCATCTTTGAGCGCAGAGAAGTATTGGGGAATACTCTCCAAAACAATTTCGGAGGCTGTTACCCGGACATCCTGAAGGCCCTCTTCGGCACCCAGGAGATTTCCGCTGACCTCAACCCGGCCAATCGGGGTCGTCAGCGTGGCCGACTGGACGTTCATCGTGTTGGTCACGGGATTCCAATGAATCTGATACCGGAACCCGAGATCCACAGCGGGGGGCAGATTCTCAACCGGGTTCTGCCGGAACCGGTAGGAGAATCCGCGGGCGTTGCCTTCAGCATGGGCCTTCACGACATCCCCGCCCGGCTCTTTACGGAACGTCCACTGACCGCCGAAAGTTCCCTGGATAATTTCCGAGCGGAGGTAGCGGTCCAAGCTCTTTTCCAAAAGTTTGATGGGAATATCCTGAAGATTGACGGCGGCATCCAGCGAGGTTCCCGTCCACTCCAGCTTCTCGAGAGACTTGACCCGCAGAACAGCCCGGGCTGAAAGCACTCCTGGAATTCCGTTGATGGAACCCGCAAAAAAAGCCTTGATAGGCTTCTCGGCTTTTAACGGACCCGTGCGGAAAGCGGCATCATGAACTCTCACCGTTTCCAAGACGGAACCGTCCTTGTCCGGGATAGGAATACCGCAAGCCACGCGGCTTAAATGGATGCCCGCGATTTCAAGTTTTCCGATGAGAAAAGGGATTCTTGCCAGACGAATCCTGAGTTCGGCAGCTTCGAAAACCCATGGCCGCGGGCCTTCAATGCGGATTCTCACGTCTTTGAAGCGGGCTGTCAGAAAGGGGAAATAGGAGAACTGCGCCTGACCGGATTCGATCACAGCACCCGTCATTTTGCGGATTTCCTGCGTGATAAGCTGATCTGCAGGAGAAGACCGCAAAAGGATGGGCGGTGCAGCGAAAGCCGCAACAAGACCTAGGACCGACGCAATCAGGAATAATTTCAGGATATTTCTCATGCCCGGGGAAGAACCTTTATGGTTAGCAGACATCTTCTTCGGCTGAACAGCTTACTGCGCGCCGCAGAATCCGCCTAAAGGCAGGGCGGGGTCACGAGGCCGTCGAAGACAGGGGTGCGTAACTGTAATCTTCCAGAAAGGCCTGACAACCCGACAAGGTCAAAGCCCCTGCCAAAATAAGGAGGGAACAAAAAAGAGAGCGCACCATTTTTTAACGTTTGGTGAACTGGAACTTTCTGCGGGCGCCCTTGCGGCCGTACTTCTTACGTTCCTTCTCTCTGGGATCACGCGTCATAAAGCCGCCTTGACGGAGAGGTGAGCGGAACTTTTCATCGCAGCTGACGAGAGCCCGGGCTATTCCCAAACTGATGGCATCGGCCTGACCGGAAAGACCTCCCCCGACGACGTTAACTCGGACCCGGAACTGATCATCAAGACGAAGATTTTTCAGAGGCATTTCGGCGAGCATCTGCAGGCTCTTGCGCTGCAAGTAATCCGCCGTCGAACGGCCATTGATGCTGAAGCCTTTTTGTCCGGGGAAAATCCAAACCCGGGCAATCGCCGATTTTCTTCTTCCGGTACCGTAATAAGAGGATGCTTTCGTCGTCATAGTCCTTCTATCTCGCTTCGTTAAAAATTGGCCGGCTCGGGCTTTTGAGCCTGCTGCTCGTGCTTGTCTCCGGCATAGACCCGGAGTCTGCGCAGCATTTCAGTGCCGAGCTTGTTCTTAGGGAGCATCCTCGAAACCGCCCGGGTGATAATCTCTTCGGGTTTTCTTTCGATGAGCTTTTCAAAGGTAAAAGACCGAAGACCGCCCGGATATCCGGTGTAGTGGGTGTACACCTTGTCCTGGGCCTTGCGGCCGCTGATGTGGACTTTAGCAGCATTGATCACAACCACCTGATCACCGCAAATCATGTCATGCGTGTAAAAGGTTTTGCCCTTGCCGTTGAGCACTTGGGCAATTTCGGTCGCGAGCCGGCCGAGAGTTTTTCCGGCGGCATCATAGAGATAGGTTTTTCTTTCGTAACTGTCAGGCTTGGGTCTGTATGTTTTCATGGATCTTCTTTCCTCAGGGGTATAAAGAGCCGGGATTGTAACAACGTTTCCCGGTCAGTGTCAAAGCCTTTTCTTGTTATCTTTTCAGCCGGACCGCAGGATACTTGACAGAAATCAGCATAAGTCCTTGCGCCGGCATAGTTTTAGGAGCTAGCCTTCGATCTTTTGCCTGCAAAATTTCACGTGTGCGGGCTGGCGAAATCCGCCCCAATCCCGCCTCAACGAGCATCCCCGCGATATTACGCACCATGCGGTAAAGAAACCCGTCGGCCTCCACCCGGATGAGCACCATCGAACCTTCACGGCGCACGCTCAGCTTGCGAATCGTACGCACGCTGTTGCGTTCCCCTTTGCGGGAGGCATCCTGCGCCGATAGAGATCGAAAATCATGGCGCCCCTTCAGGACCTTGGCGGATCTTCTCATTGCCGCGATGTCGAGCTTTCGCATGACGTGACAGCTCTGAGCCGCTCTCAGAGGCGAACGCACCGGAGAGTTCCAAATGCGGTACTCGTAGGTTTTTCCGGCCGCCCCGAACCGCGCGTGAAAATCCTGTGCAGCCTCGCGCACTTCTTTTACCGCAATGGCTGGCGGAAGAATACCGTTCAGCGCTTTGCGGATCGCGCCGCACGCCATCGGACTCGACGTCCTGAAATTCACTGTCTGCGCGCGCGCGTGAACGCCCGTGTCTGTCCGCCCGCTCGCAGATTCGATTTTGAGCGGCTGATCGAAAAGCCGGCTGAGTGCGTTTTCAAGAGTTTCCTGGACCGTAGCGTGCCGAGGCTGTCTCTGAAAACCAAAAAAAGCGGCGCCGTCATATTCGAGAACCAGCTTGATATTGCGCCGCAATTCCGGCCCCCGCATTCGAACCTAAACGTTCACGGACGATGCCGTGCGCGCCCAAATCTCAGCGATCTGAACGGCATTGAGCGCCGCCCCCTTGCGGATTTGATCGCCGCTGACGAAGAGGCAGACTTCCTGGGGCCGCTTGTCGTTCACGCGAATCCGGCCCGCGAGAATTTCGTCCTTGCCGCTCGCTTCGATCGGCATAGGAAAATAGTTGTTCTTGCGGTCATCAATCAGCTTCACACCCTCCGCGCCGGCAAGCGCACGGCGGACCTCGTCGACCGACAGCGGCTTTTCAAATTCAGCGTAAATCGACTCCGAGTGAGCTCGGTAAACCGGCACGCGCACGGTCGTCGGAAGAACTTCGATCGAGGGATCGTGAAAAATTTTCCTTGTTTCCTGGACCATCTTTTTTTCTTCGTCGCAAAAACCGGTGGCCTCATCCATCTCGCTGTTATGCGAGAAAAGGTTAAAGGCGATCTGGTGAGGGAAAACCTGCTTGGTCGGCTCCTTGCCTTCGAGAACTTCGCGCGCCTGATTTTCGAGCTCAAGCATCGCTTTCGCGCCTGCCCCGCTCGCGGACTGATATGTAGAAACGATCACGCGCTTCAATCGGGCAATTTTGTGCAGCGGAAAAAGAGGCACGAGCATGATAATTGTCGAGCAGTTGGGGTTGGCGATCACACCCTTGTGACGGCGGATGTCCTCGGGGTTGATCTCCGGAACAACCAGCGGCACATCCGGTTCCATGCGGAAAGCGCTGGTGTTATCCACGACGAGCGCGCCGGCCTTGACGGCATGGGGCACAAGTTTCTTGGAAATCGATCCCCCGGCGCTGGACAGCACCAGGTCAATTCCTTCAAAGGAGTCTTCGCGAGCCTCTTCGATCGTGATCGGCTGACCTCGAAATTTGATTTTGCTTCCGGCCGATTTTGCCGAGGCAAGCGCTTTGAGCGAGGCGATAGGAAATCGGCGTTCTTCGAGAAGCTCAAGAAGCTCCTGCCCTACGGCTCCGGTAACACCCAAAATAGCGACATTCAGAGGTTTCATCGTTTGCACCTTTCCCCGGTGTGGCCGGGCCCTTTCAGACTACGCGCTCAGATTGTGAAGAACCCGTGATCCCATGTCAGAGCAGGAAACGCGGTTCATGCCTTGCTCGAAAATGTCCGCCGTGCGGAACCCCTCTGCGAGCGTTTTGACGACAGCCTTCTCAACCGCATGCGCGACCTCATGCAGATTGAAGCTGTATTCAAGCATCATGGCCACCGAAAGAATGGCCGCCAAAGGATTGGCGATATTTTTTCCGGCGATATCCGGGGCCGAACCATGAACAGGTTCATAGAGGGCGGCTCCTGCACCCACCGAAGCCGAAGGCAGCATGCCGATGGATCCGGTCAGCATCGCGGCCTCATCGCTCAAGATGTCGCCGAACATGTTGGTCGTCACCATCACGTCGAACTGCCGGGGATTGCGGATCAGCTGCATGGCGCAGTCGTCCACGTAGCGGTGATCCAGAGTCACGTCCGGATAATCTTTGTGCACCTCCACGACAACCTTGCGCCAGAGACGGCTCGACTCAAGCACATTCGCTTTGTCGACCGAGGTCACTTTGCGGCCTCTGCGGCGGGCAAGCTCAAAAGCCTTGCGGGCAATGCGCTCGATCTCGGGCGTTGTATAAACTTCCGTATTGATGCCTTTTTCACCGCGGCCGTCCGCGAGCGTCGAGATCCCGCGGGGTTCCCCGAAATAAATTCCTCCGGTGAGCTCACGCACGATGACAAAATCAAGCCCCCGAACGACCTCTTCTTTGAGCGTGGAAATCCGGGCAAGATCCCCGAGCACCTTCACCGGCCTGAGATTGGCAAAAGCTCCCAGCCCTTTCCGGAGGGCCAGCAATCCTTTTTCGGGGCGAAGCGACGGGTCCACATCATCCCACTTCGGCCCTCCGACCGCGCCCAGATAAACCGCATCCGCGTTCTGCGCACGTTTGAGCGCCTCGGGTGTCAGCGGAGCACCGTGACGGTCGATGGAGCAGCCGCCCAAAAGGTCCTCTTCGATTTCAAAAACGAGGTGGAAACTCTCTCCGATCTTGCGGATGAGGCGCAGCGCCTGTTCAGTCACTTCAGGACCAATCCCGTCTCCGGGGAAAAGCAGAATCTTGTACATAGCCGAATACCCTTTGTTCAGTTTAAGATTTGAGAGCGAGCCCTTCCTGAGGACTCGAGGCCGACGCGTAATCACGAACCGGCATGCGCCCGGCAAGGTAAGCCTTGCGGCCCGCGCTGACGGCTTCGCGCATCGCGTGAGCCATTAAGACAGGATCTTGAGCTTGAGCAATCGCCGTGTTCATGAGCACGCCGGCCGCTCCGAGCTCCATACAGACTGCCGCATCCGAGGCCGTACCGACCCCCGCATCGACAATCACGGGACACTTGACCGCCTCCAGGATAAACTGAAGATTCAGACGGTTCTGAATGCCCCGTCCCGATCCGATCGGGCCAGCCAGAGGCATGACGCATGCCGCCCCCGCTTCCTCAAGCCGCTTGGCCATCACCGGATCGTCATTGGTGTAGGGCATAACCGTGAAACCTTCCCGAACCAAAATTTCTGTCGCCTCAAGCAGCCCGATCACATCAGGCATCAGGGTCTTCTTATCCCCGATCACTTCCACTTTCACCAGATCACCGCATCCGGCCGAGCGCCCCATTCGGGCGATCCGCACAGCATCCTTGGCGGTGTAGGCCCCCGCCGTGTTGGGCAGAAGCACCATGCGGCTGCGGTCAATGTAATCCAGAATATTTTTTCCGCTTTTATTTTCTAAGTCGACACGGCCGATCGCGACCGTAATCATCTCTGCTCCCGATGCCGCAACCGCCTCGGCCATCTGTTCGAGAGTCGCGTATTTTCCCGTGCCGACGATCAGACGCGAGGCAATTTCGAATGAACCTATCTTGAGTTTTGCGTCCTGCATAGAATCCTGCCTTTTTAGAGATTTCCAGATCAGGGGAGGTTACTTTTCGGAACCTTTGAGCTTGCCGCGGGAAACACCCTGGTAAATTTCGATGTATTTCTTGGCGGAGGATGTCCAGGAAAAATCAGCGGCCATCGCATTCCGGACCAAAATCTGCCAGCTGTCCTGATTCTGATAAACTTTCAGTGCCCGCGTCAGGGTCTGAAGGAGCGCCTCGGTCGTGTATTCTTCGAAGACAAAACCCGTCCCCTTACCCGTCTTGACGCTGAATTCCTGAATGGTGTCTGCCAGCCCCCCCGTCGCGCGCACGAGCGGCACCCCGCCGTAGCGCAGAGCAATCATCTGCCCCAAACCGCAGGGCTCGTAGAACGAGGGCATCAAAAAAAGGTCGCACCCTGCATAGATGCGCTTGGCCATCCGGCCGTCGAAGACAATGTGAATCCCGAACCGGTCTTTATGTTTCTTGGCAATGTCGCGGAGGATTTTATGATATTTTTCTTCGCCGGTTCCAAGCAAAACCAGCTGGAGATCGCGCTCAGCCATGGCTTCAAGAGCGGGGATCAGAATGTCTAATCCCTTTTGATCGACCAGTCTTGTGATCATCCCGATGACCGGCACTTCGGGACGGGGCTTGAAAGCGTTCTCTTTCTGAAGGGCCGCCTTGCAGACTTTTTTTCCTTCCAGCGAAGCGGCCGAATAGTGCTGAACGATGTCGGCATCAGTCTCGGGGTTCCACTCACGGTAGTCGATCCCGTTAAGGACGCCGTAAAGGGTCTCTTTGCGGCCGCCTAAAACATTCTCCATCCCGCAGCCGAACTGCTTGGTTTGGATCTCGCGGGCATACCGCTCGCTGACGGTCGTTACCGCATCAGAGTACACGAGACCGCCCTTCATGAAGCTGACTTTGCCGTAGAACTCCAGCTTTTCGAGTCTGAACTCATCCCAGGAAAGACCCGTCAGAGGCAGTGAGTCCGGCGGAAAGTTTCCCTGATAGGCCAGGTTATGAATCGTAAAAACAGAGCGCGTTTTTTTGAATAGCGGATCACGTGCGTAGAGGGTTTTCAGGTAAGCGGAAATCAGGCCGGTCTGCCAATCGTGGCCGTGAAGAATATCCGGCGAAATTTCGAGGGCGCGGAGCGTCTCGAAGACAGCGCGCTGAAAAAAGATGAATCGCCGGTCATTATCGGGGTAATCGGACATCGGCGTTCCGTAAAGATGTTCTCTTTGAAAGAAGGCGGGATGATCAATCCAATAGACCTGAACGCCCTTCTCGTCGATCCCGTGGTAGACGCGTCCATATTCTTTTTCGCTGCCCAGGTCAACGGTGAGCCGTTCCACAGCGGTCTTGAAACCGCTTTTCTGAACGTCCATGCCTCGGTAGCGAGGCAAAAAGGCCAGCACCTCATGACCGAGCGCCCGGAGTTCGTGGTTCAGAGTGCCGACCACGTCTGCCAGTCCGCCGGTCTTAGCATACGGAATCATCTCCGATGCCGCCGAAACGATTTTCATCATTTTTTTTCTCAAGGCTGTTTTTTTTCGATGAGGTCAGGAAACTGTGATGACGCAGTTCCAGGTTCCGAAGGCATTCGGGACGCACTCGACCGGATTTTGATCGTTATGCCAAGCGCCGTCGGCCCAAAACCGGTATTCGTAACGTCCGGGAGCCAGTTTGAGACTCACGCTCCAACGGCCTCCCTTGGATTCCTTCATGGGCGTAAGAGCCGGGTTCCAGCCATTAAACGACCCGGCCAAAAAAACACCCTCGGATACAGGAGCAAAGTATTCAAACGAAACTTCACGCTCGGAATTCCGGGAATTTTGGGACGCCATCAGGTCCGCCTTCGTTCATGAATCAGGGTCGGCGAGTATAGCCCAGAAAAAAGGGCTTGCCAAGGGACATCTTATTGCCTATTATCCACGGCCATGAACCGCTGTGCTATCTCTGGTAAAAAACCTATCGTCGGCAATTCGATCGCTCGCCGCGGTCTAGCCAAGAAATCCGGCGGAGTCGGTAAGAAAACTACGGGCATTACGCGCCGCCGTTTCTATCCGAATCTCCAGCGCGTCAAGGTCGTTCTCCCGAACGGCACTGTCAAACGGATCTGGGTAGCCGCGTCGATGATTCAGGCGGGCAAAGTCAAGAAGGCAGTGAATCACCGCAAAGCTTATCTGGCAAAAGCTAAAGCGGCTAAAACTGCGGCTTGATCTCCTTCGCTTCAAGAACCACGCGCTCTCTTCCTTCCCAAGATTTAATCTTCAAGGAATAAGAGAGGTCGAATGTCTTCCCCTGCTGAAGGGTTCTGAGAGTGCTTTCACTTTCGGGGCTTTCATGAGGGGATTTCTCTGTCCACAAAGCCTCGTAGACAAAGACTCCGTCCGTGACATAGAACTGATGCGTCATCGGACTTAACCGCACCGGCTTCGTCTTCAGCTGAAGGGCCTCGGTTCGGAAAACAGGTCTGGGGTTGCCCATGCCGTGCGGTTCCATCATTTTCAATTCCTGCACAAACGGCGAGGTCAAGTCTTCGAGCTGAAGTTGCAGATCGACGGGAACCGTTTTGATCAGATCCGCCGGATTCATTTTCTCGCGAGCATAATCATTGATGCGGGCTCGGAAGGCGCCCAGGTTGCTGTCCATCATGGAAAGCCCCGCAGCCTGAGCATGTCCGCCGAATTCGAGAAATAAGTCCTGAGAATGACTCAAAGCTTCGTATAAGTTAAAGCCTTTGATCGATCGGCCCGAGCCTTTGCCCTTGCCGTTCTCGAAAGCAATCACGATGGCGGGACGGTGAAAACGATCCACCAGACGCGACGCGACAATTCCTATGACACCCTGATGCCAGCCTTCGGAACCCACGACAATCACGCGGTCACGGCTGAAATTCATCGTGCGTTCGACTTCCCGCACAGCGTCCTTCACGGTCTGCCTCTCTTCGCGTTGGCGCGCCTTATTCTCCTCATCCAGAACCTTGGCAAGGCTTTCAGCTTCGCGGGGGCTTTCGCTCATCAGAAGTCTTAGGGCAATTTCGGGACTGCTCATGCGTCCGGCTGCATTGATGCGGGGGCCGAACGCAAATCCGATATGTCCGACGTTCATTTCGGGACCGTTGATCTTGGCCACTTCACAGAGCGCTTTAAAACCCAAGCTCGTTCGCTGAGCAAGAAGCTTGAGACCTTTACGGACGATCACCCGGTTTTCATCCTGAAGGGGCGCAACATCGCACACCGTCGAAACTGCGGCAAGATCCAGAAACTGATAGGCCCGGACCCCTAGCAGAGCTTGGCTGAACTTAAAGGCCAACCCCCCAGCCGAAAGCTCCTTAAACGGATAGCTGCAGTCTGAGCGCAGAGGATTCAGAATGGCGTCGGCCTCAGGAAGTCCTTCGGCCGGAATTCTGTGGTGATCGATGATGATCACGCTCATGCCGAGCCGCCGCGCCAGCGCGATTTTACTGCCGGCTGCCACGCCGCAATCCACGGTGATCAGCAGTTTCTCTCCCGCCGCTGCTCCTTCGCGGATCGCGCGTTCGCTCACACCGTATCCATCCTCGGACCGGTTCGGCAGAAAAACACGGTGTTCCACGCCTAAAAGCCTAAGAGTTTTTGCCGTTATGCTGGCGCCTGTGACTCCGTCCACGTCATAGTCACCGTGAATCATCACGCGGCCTCCCTGAGCGGCCGTTTTTTGGACGAGTGCGCAGGCTTCGGCCATGTCTTTCATGCGGAACGGATCGGTCAAATCCGGGAGATCGGCTTTGAGAAAAGCTTCGACAGCCTTAGGTTCTTCCAGCCCCCGCAATTTCAGGAGCTGGAGGAACCGCGGCGTGTAAGAGTTGTTCTGGAGAATTGAGTTCAACGCGCCTTCATGTCCACAATGATGGAATTTGCGACGAAGATCGTGGAATAAATACCGACAAAGAATCCGATCAGCATCGTAAAAGCAAAATCATTGATCGCCGCGCCGCCGAAGAGAAACAGGGCCAGCGTGGTCAAGATCACGGTCAGACTGGTCAGAATAGTCCGGCTGAGGGTTTGGTTGATACTGAGATTCACCACATCCTCGAATTTGGCGCGGCGCATCAGTTTCATGTTGTCGCGTACACGGTCGAACGTCACGATCGTGTCATTGACCGAATAACCCATGATCGTCAGAATGGCCGCGATTGTAGGCAGATTGATCTCACGGCCGCTGAGAGAATAAACGCCGAAGGTGAAGACCGTGTCGTGGATAAGAGCCACAACAGCAGCAAAGGCAAACTTCCACTCGAAACGCCAGCCCACGTAAATCAAAATCCCGAGCGAGGAGAGCGCAACGGCCACGAGCGCCTTCTTGGTCAAATCATCACTCACCGAAGCGCCGATTCGATCCACTCTTTGCAGCTGATACTTTCCTGACGCAAGCTGGCCTGCGACCGCTTCAATTTTTTCTGTGTCCGGCTCAGCGACCTTGATGATGAATTGATTATCCGAACGGTCGCCGTAATGCTGAATAACCGCGCCGCGCAAACCGGCTTTTTCAAGACCGCCGCGAAGATCCGCGATATCCACACTCTCCGCGAATTGAATCTGGGCGAGAGTTCCGCCCGTAAATTCAACGCCGAGATTCTCGTTCCCGCGGTAGAGAATCGTCACAACGCCCAAGGCCAGAACGACGAAAGAAAAACCATAGGCAAGCACGCGGCCTTTAAGAAACGCAAAATGAGTCACACCGATAATCTTCATCATCTTGAGATTGAGATTAGCGTTGTGATGACTCAGAAAATCAAAAAGAACGCGCGTGATGAAAATTGCCGAAAACATGCTGGCGATAATACCCAGCGTCAGCGTCACAGCGAATCCCTTGATGGGCCCCGTTCCAAAGATGAACAGAATCACGGAGGTCAAAATCGTCGTTAGATTGGAATCGAGAATCGCCGAGAAGGCCTTGTGATAACCCGCAGCAATTGCGCCGCGCGAGGTCTTACCCGCCTCCTTCTCTTCCCGAATTCTTTCAAAAATCAGCACGTTGGCGTCAACGGCCATACCGATCGAGAGCACAAAACCCGCGATACCGGGCAGCGTCAAGGATGCCCCGAAAGCCGCAAGAGATCCCAGGAGGAAGAGACCGTAGAGAAACAAACCGACCACGGCCACGACACCCGGGAGAAGGTAGTAAATGGGCATGAAGACGAACACAAGCAGAGTGCCTATCAATCCCGCATAAACGCCCTTCTGAACGGAATCTTGACCCAGGCTTGAACCGACGGTTCGCTCCTCGATGATTTTCACAGGGGCCGGAAGCGCACCGGCCCGCAGGATGAGAGACAGGTCGCTGGCCTCTTCCGGAGTGAAATTTCCGGAAATCACGCCCTGCCCGTTCGGAATGCGGTCGCGGATCACGGGTGCGGAATGCACCTTACCGTCCAAAACGATGGCGAGCTGACGCCCGATGTTCTGAAATGTAATCTGATCAAAAAGCTTTGCGCCGTCATGATCAAATTGGAGCTGAACCGTCGCTTCGCCCATCTGACCGAATCCCACCCAGGCCTTGGTCAAATGCTCACCGGTGAGAAGAGCTTTGGAATCCAGCAGCAGCTTGCTGGATCCGAAGGCGTCTTGAACCTCCTTGTACTCATAGCCTTCGGGAATCTTGCCCTGTTCGGCCTGCGTCGCAAGACTGGTGTCATTGGAGACTAATTTAAATTCCAAATGCGCCGTCTTACCGACGATTTCCTTGGCCCGTTCGCGGTCTGTCACGCCGGGAAGCTGAACCACGACGTTCAAACTGCCCTGTTTGGTGATGACCGGCTCGCGGACGCCGAATTCATCGATACGGTTGCGGATAATTTCAACCACCCGGTCCGTCGCATCTTCGCGCGCGTCCTCAGAGAGGTTAGCCGCATCGACCTCCAGGACGAGCTGCATGCCTCCCTGAAGATCCAATCCCATATTGATTTTTTGGCTCGGCGGATAGAAGCTCCAGAGGGAATAGGCGACGGCAGCTATGATCAGGAGAACTTTCCACTTGTAGTATTTACCCATATCCTCTCCTTACTCTTTTCTCAAGGCGCTGATGGCCGTTTTGAGAACTTCCATCTTGGTGTTGTCACTGTCTCCGGTTTTGAGAACCACATAATCCTTCTGAATCCCCGCAATGGTGCCGATGATGCCGCCGATCGTTTCAACGCGGTCTCCTTTTTTCAGAGCCTCGACCATCTGCTGAAGTTCCCGCCTTTGTTTTTGCTGCGGGCGGAGAATGAAAAAATACATCACGGCGAACACCAGGATGAAGGGGAAGAAGAGACTGAGCGGATTCGCTTCGGGACCCGCCGCCTGAACCGCAAAAACTGAAAATAAGGCGTCTGACATAACTTAAAACCTCCGATTAAATGTTGACCTAGATTATCGGCAGCCTGGATCAAAGCTGTCGGTAAATTTTCTCTTAAATTCCAGAAAGCCTCCAGCCTCAATGGCTGTCCGCATGGCTTTGAGAAAGTGCACAAAAAAATAAACGTTATGCAGCGACACCAGCTGAAGCCCGAGCATCTCGTCGGTATTAAACAGATGCCGCAGGTAGCTTCGCGAAAAATTTCGACAAGTATAACAGCCGCACGTCTCGTCCAGAGGTAAAAAATCAGCGTGGTACTTCCCGTTACGGACCACAATCAGCCCCCGCGACGTAAAGGCCGTGCCGTTTCGGCCGTAGCGCGTAGGGGTCACGCAGTCAAACATATCCGCTCCCTGCTCGACGGCCTCGAGAAAATCGATCGGTGTCCCGATTCCCATCATGTAACGGGGCTTATTTTCGGGCATCGCGGGAATCACTTCCCGGAAGATCCTGAACGTATCGTCCTTGTTTTCACCGACACAGAGCCCGCCGAGAGCATAGCCGTCGAAATCAAGATCGGTGATCCGCTGAAGGTGCTCGAGCCTCAACTCGGGAAAAACGCCTCCCTGAATAATGCCGAAAAGCGCCTGTGACTTCAGCCGATGATGCTTCTTCGCCCGCTCGGCCCAGCGCGTTGTCAGCTCGCAGGCCTGGCGTATACGGGCCTGATCCAGCGTGGGCGGAGGACATTCGTCAAAGATCATGGCGATGTCGCTTCCAATAGCCTCCTGGATATCCATGACCACCTCCGGCCCCAGAAAAATCTCCTTCCCATCGACATGCGAACGGAAGGTCACGCCCTTCTCCGTAATCTCCCGCAAGCGGCTGAGCGAAAAAACTTGGTACCCTCCGCTGTCGGTCAAAATGGGCGCGGACCACCCCATGAAGCGGTGCAGCCCCTGCGCCTTGAGCAGAATGTCTACGCCTGGACGGATGAAAAGGTGGTAGGTGTTCGACAGGATAATTTCCGCCTGAAGGTCGTGCAGATCCCGCGGCAGAAGACCTTTGACGGTTCCTTGAGTACCGACCGGCATAAAAACCGGAGTCAAGAAGTCTCCATGGGCCGTCCGGACACGCCCGGTCCTAGCGCCGCAGGACGGATCTTTGGCTAAAACCTCGAAGCCGAACTGTTTTTTTTCTGTCGCCGTATTCAAGGGCAGTCCTTTCAAAGAATGATCATGGCATCGCCATAACTGTAAAAACGATAACGCAGGCGCACGGCCTCGGCATAAGCTTGTCGCATTAAGCCGGCTCCGCAAAAGGCATCGACAAGCATCAAGAGCGTGCTCTTGGGAAGATGAAAATTTGTAATCAATCCGTCCGTCACCTTGAAGCTGTAGGGCGGGTGTATGAAAAGTGACGTTCTTGCCGAGCCTGCGCGGACTCCGCCTGCCGGCTCGGCCGCGGACTCAAGCGCTCTCACCGAGGTCGTGCCGCAGGCAATCACCCGCCGGCCCGACGATTTCGCCGCGGTGAGCGCCGCCGCCGCCTCGGGCGAGATGATAAAAAACTCCTCCAGCATGCGGTGCTCCAGAATATTCTCGGCCGTCACCGGCTGAAAAGTCCCGTAGCCCGTGTGAAGGGTAATCGTCACAATCTCGACACCCTCACTTTTTAAGGCATCCAGAAGCGGCTGATCAAAATGCAGGCCCGCGGTCGGCGCGGCTATGGCTCCCTCGTGACGGGCATAAACCGTTTGGTAATCCTCGCGGTCTGAGGGAACATCGCCGCGGCGTATGTACGGGGGCAGAGGGATATGTCCGATCTGGCGGATCGCATCTTTGGGATCCGGTGTCAGAAAACGGATCCGCCGCGTTCCGCTGCCCTCACGGGGGCCGTCAAGGATCTCGGCCTCAAGAGATTTTTCTCCCGATGAGAAACTCAGTTTTTCTCCGGCGGCCATGCGCCCTGCAGGTTTCAGCAGAGCATCCCAAGTCCCATCCTCAAACTCTGTGAGGAGAAGCGCTTCAGCCTTGGCACCCGATTTTCTCTTACCGAAAAGGCGTGCCGGCAGGACCTTCGTGTCGTTCAGAACAAGAACATCCCCTTTCTTGAGAATCTTCTGAACCTCATGAAAGTACCCGTGTTCCATCTCCCGCCCGGAGCGGAAAAGCTTCAGGAGTCTCGCCTCCGGCCTTTTCGCAAGCGGGAATTCGGCAATCAGCTCCTGCGGGAGATCGTAGTCGTAATCAGAGAGTGTCCTGGGGAATTCAGTCATCATTCAAGAGGATCTCCTGCCAGAGATCTAAACCCTTTCGCCTTTGAGAATTTCGGGAATGGGTCTTGTGTCGATTCTCAGGCCGCCGTCGTGTTCGATCGAAAGCGTGTAAATCGTTCCCGGAACAAAGATGGATCCCGGCGCTTCGATCTGAGCGCTTTTGATTCCCATGGATTCCCTGCGCGACGGATCCAGCGCATAATCCCAAAACGACTCCCACAGCCGCGCCTCGAACTCCGAGCGGACCTCATCCGTCTTGTACCCTTGCGGAACCTGACGCATCTTGGTGATTTCAAACTCCTGGGTCTTTGCCCCGTCCAGCACAAACGCCTTCATAAAAAGATAGGCGCTCTTTCCCTTGAGTTTATCGCCGCCCTTGACGAAGCGGTCATCAAACCGGATGACGAGGGACTGAAACTGGAGGATATTTCCGTAAAAGGTAAAGTATTTCGGCGCGAGACTGACGCCCTTGGCGTCATATTCAAGGAACTTGAGCGTGGTCTGGATTTTCTGGGTTTGCTCATTGAATTCGCTTTTGGTCACGAGTACTTCGGCTGCCCGCGAATCCGCAGAAAGTCTTTCGACGACCTTGCGCAGAACCCGCGCCTCTTCCAGCCAGCGGTTCACCCAGAAAGCCCCCATCAGGAGGGATACCGCCGTGACCGCGCAGAGGAGGAAATTTACAACAGCAGAGGTTTTCATAGCGAAGACAAATTCCAGGAAGATTTTTTTGAATTTTTTTGGCGCCTTCATGGTGCGCCCGACTGGGGTCGAACCAGTAACCTTCGCCTCCGGAGGGCGACGCTCTATCCAATTGAGCTACGGGCGCCTAAAAGCTTCATGCGTCATCACGGTGCCCAGAGTTTCAAGGGCTTCCAGCAGACTGCCGGCATCAAGTTCTTTTGAAGGAGCCTAATATCGTAAGCAGCGGGGTATTCCGACTCGAAACTCCCAGCGCCTCGGCGGGCCGCCCCGCGTCTGCCTCAAAACTTTGTGTTCCGCAGATAAGTAGCCAGTATGACAAATTCTTCCCGGGGATTCAACCGCTTTAAAGACCTCTTTCGGCCTTTCTGCCGGGATAGAGCCGGGTAATGCCCGCGTTGGGATAATAGAAATCCAGAATCTGCCGATGGCTGTAGCCGAGCTCGGCCAGCTTTTTCGCACCGTACTGGCAGAACCCCACGCCGTGGCCCCACCCCTTGCCCCGGAAGCGGTAGCCCCCGTCGGTTTTCTGGATCTCCGTGATCAGCGTGCTTTTAAAATGAGAGGGCCCCAGGAACATGCGGAGTCCGTTGGAAGAAATCTTTTTTTCTCCCCGAGCCGTATCGATCCCAAAACTCAGCACCCGGCCGCTTGCATCACGCCCCTGCGCCGACAAGCCCTTGACCCCGACAGCATTAAATCCGTTTTTCTTGAGCCTGGCCTCGATCTGTTTTAGGGTAAAAACTCCGTCCCATCGGTAATGTCGAGACCCTTTACAGAAATCGCACTTCACGCCCATCAAGCAAGGGTGCTTTTCAAGGGTCCATACCTGATCAGCTCTTGTGGTAGCGCCGCCGCAGGTCGAGTGAAAATAGGCCGGGAAAATCTTCTTCTGATACGTCAGCACCTGACCGGCCGTGTCGTCAACAGCCGCATCCGTCCTAGGGTCATGCGTGCCCAAACCTCCGTAGACCTGACTGGAAACATCCGCCGCAACGTCATAAGGGAGCCCCTCTTTTTCGAGAATGTTGAAAAGCGCATAGGTCCTGGAGACGATGGCATGGGCCCGCAGCGACTCCATCGGCCAAGAGGGGCTGGCCTCAACCGGAAGAACGCCTTTGAGATATTCCTCCATCGACAGTTCGCTGACTGCCTTCAGGAGTCCTTGATCGTTCTTCAGGATGTCGAGGACATGGTAATACTTTCTTCTGCCGACCACGATCTCGCCCTCCTGAATCGAAAGCCGCAGACTCCGCGTTTTGAAAGTCTGGCGGCCGAAGCGAATTCCTTCAGGCGCAGGCGTCACCCGGGTCGAAACAATCCGGTCGCCTCGGAAGAGCAGCTGGTCATTCTGATCTAAAAGTTCATAGGGAGAATTTGTTCCCACCTCAAGAGACGGACTGGGTTTCTGCACCATCACCCGGATGAGCTCGTATTTTTCGGGTTCGGCAGGAAGCTCTATCTGGGATTTTTTAATTTCATTTTTTTTGGGAGACGGAACCTGGGCGGCCGTCAGGGGCTGAGCCGCCAGCATCAAGCAGAAAAGGAGAGAAGAAACTCGGAAATTCATGACGCATTGTAACAGCGTCCCGCACGGAACCGCAAGCGGACGGTTTTTAATCGAGACGTCCGATCAGGACACCGTCATGATTTCGAAGGACCGTGCGGGTATCCGCGATCGAGCAATCCAGGATGGGATAGGCGCAAAGCAGAATACAGGGTATAGAGCGAAGCGCGTGAGGAATTTTCTCTTCGTAGGCGTGAAGCTCTGCCCATTGTTCGTGAGGAATAGCCGCCGCGTCACCCGCGCCCCGCAGGCGCTCACAACCCAACCGATGGATTCCTGACGCAGCTTCGGCGGCGAGCCGGAGGGCTTGATCCTCATCAAAACGTCCATCGCGCAAGTACCATTTTTCCGCAGAGAGAAGCTGCATGCGGCCGCTCGCCGCATAGTTCTCAAACCCAGGAATGTTTTCGAGAAGATGCTGGCGGACGCGGGAGATACCCATTTTTTCAGAGATGAGCCAGATGCAGGCGTCGCCTTTTTCCAAGCCCGAAGAGAAAAAATCTGTCAGGATGTTTAAATAATCTTTCGGGCTCTTATAGAACTGGTACAGATGACGTCCCGTTTCGACACCATGCAAAAAGTCAAAGTCGGCTTTTTTCAAATTCGCCCTCCCGCGAGCAATCACCATAACCATGAAGACTTTTGAATCAGCGACTCTTTTAGTCTAACACGCTTTGTGTGACGGAACCAACAACGGAATCAAAAAAAACCCCCGGGCTTTTAGGCCCGGGGGTTATATTCTAACCTTCCGATTTTCTTAAGCGCCAGCCGTGAACGACTTGAGCTTGCTCCACGTCTTGCGTCCGACCACGCCGTCCGCAGAAAGACCATTATCCCGCTGGAAAGCTTCGATCGCCTTGCGTGTTCCCGGGCCGATCTTTCCGTCCACAGCACCCTGATAGTAACCTGCATTCTTGAGTGCCTTCTGAATGCTGGCTGAGGGAAGCTCGAAGCCCGAAGGCGTGCGGTAGATGCCGCGGATCACGGATTCTTCTTCGCGAAGAGAGCCGATACGCGCACTGGATTGGGAAAGCTGGCTGTTCAATTCAGAGCGGCGGTTTTCTTCTTCCTGAAGCGCCGTGCGGGTGGACTGCAGGGCGTCATCAAGGCGGATGACCTCATCCGTCAGAACTCCAACCTGCGCCTGGAGGGCGTTGATCTGCTTGGTCGTGCCTTTCTTCGACGCGCAGCCTGTAAGGGTCATCATGACCAGGACGAGACCCATGAAACTCATCATCACGCTTCTTGCCATTGTTATTCTCCTTGATTTTACTCTTTGGTGTCAGGTTGAAGAGATTGTCTCGGGATCAGTGCGAGTGGGCGGAGTTTAACAAAAGACAGCTTTAAAATCAACCCCTTCGCGGTTAAAAAATGAAGGTCTGACAAGCTTTTCAAGCCGGCTTGACGGCAAAAACGAGAAACTCGGTGTGGGAGACCATCCTCTGCACAGGCCTGGTTTTTCCCTCGCGTGCAAGAATTTCGCGTTCCAGAAGCTCGAGACTTTCGACCAGTAGAAAACCCTCACGCCGCAGAGCCTCCGCCATACGCTCGATCTGATTGAATGTCGGGTTGAGGCTCACCAGTCTTCCGCTTCCTTTCAGCGCCTTCTTCACCACGGCAACTTCCTCCCAGGGCGTGGGAATATCCAAGATGACCGCGTCAAAACCTTCTTCAGGAAGCGGCTCTCCGGAAACCCTCTGAGAAAAGACCACATAAGGCCCGAGACCCGCACGGGTCACGTTTTTATGCGCATTCTGCGGAAGATCCAGCCTGCGGTCAAAGGTCCAGACACAGCCGTGAGGCCGGACGGCGCTCGCCAAAGCCGTCGTCAGAGATCCTGAACCTGTTCCGATCTCGAGGACTTTCGACCCGGGGCCGATACCCGCTTTCATCATCAAAAAAGCCGCATCCTTGGGGTAGATGATGCCGCTCTCCCGGGAAGCCTTCATCATCAGGTCTTCGACGGTCGGTTTGAGAAGGTACCCCTCCGCGTGTTCGCAAATAATTTTAGTTCCGAATTCCTTGCCGAGCCATTCATCCACCGCGAGGGGTTTACCGCAGTGAATACCCACTTTTCTTCCCGGAATGACCTCGACCAAATAACTGACCTTCTCGAACCAAAGCAGAACGAGATCCCGTTCGCAAATCAGGGCGTTTCTTCCCGACCCTGCCCGGCCCGCAGCCGCATCCATCAGTCCTCGATCAACAGATTCCATTTCAGACTTTCCTTTCTACCACGATTGTTTGAGGGCGAGCTGCAAAAGTTCTTCGAAATTGTCAACCAGCCACTTCGGGGACAGGGATTCTAACTTATCCCGGGAAACAAATCCATGAGCGATCAGGACAGCATCGATTCCGGCCGAGCAGGCTGTCTGAAAGTCCACCTCGCTATCGCCGACAAAAAGCGCCTCCTCCGGCAGGATTTTTTCCTTCTCCAAGACTTCCAGAATCGCGGAAGGATCCGGCTTGGGGGGATGTTTGGAACTGCCGGTGACGATGCCGCAGAGAAAATCAGCAGCGCCCAAACTTTCAAGCATCTGTTCCGAAAAGGGGCTTGGCTTATTGGTCACGACCGCCTGCTTCCGGTCCTTAAAGTGATGGAGAACTTTCATAGCTCCGGGGTAAAGCAGGGTATGATCCATCATGTGTTCACTGTAATAGCGGCGGTAGATCCGCGCGCCGCGTCCGATTTCTTTCTCGTCACGCGTTCCCAGGCAGCTTTGAATCAAATCAAAGAGACCTCGGCCCACATAACTGTGAATCGTCTCGGCCGCAAGCAGCGGACGCCCCATCGCGCTCAGCATGTGATTGGCCGAAAGGACGATGTCTTGCCGGGTGTCCACGAGGGTTCCGTCCAGATCATAGGCTATCAGCTTTTTCAAGGGATCCCTCTCGAGGTGTCCGGGGAAACTATCCGGCGGGACAGGGGCCGGGATGTTCAAGCACCGATCAGCTTGACCAGCTCTGTCTCCAGGTAAGCAAGACTGAAGGGCTTCAGGATGTAGTGACGGGCTCCGAGCTGCTTTGATTTTTCAACGCTAACGTCATCATTAAGCGCCGTCAGCATGATGACTTTCGCCGAGGGATTTTTTTTCAGAAGTTTCTCGAGGCATTCAAGACCGTTCATTCCCGGCATCATGAGGTCCAGCAGAACAATGTCGGGAGGATTCTTTTCGGCGATTTCAAGCGCTTCCTCGCCGGAAGCTGCCGAGGAAACGTCCAGGCGTCTCTCCTCAAGAAAATCCTGAAGGAAGAGCCGCACATCATCCTCATCGTCGACGATCAGCACTTTTTTCACAGGGTCCTTAGCTCGTTTTACCGGGTGAACACTCTGTTTTTTAACACAGACGCCGTGCGCATGTCACTTGAAAATTTCCCGCGATGAACAGGCCATCATCTGATCCTGCAGAAGCCCGACCTCGTTTTCCAAAAGGAACTTGTCCTCGGCACTGAAAAGCGTCCGATGCTCCCAGGCATTCTTGAGAAAATAAAGGATTCCGCTCGCAGGAGCACGGCCCAACAGCTGAAAAACCGCGTGCGCATAAATACGAATCTGCGTGACATAGCCGCTTTGAGCAAGTTTTTCGGGAGATCCTTCCGCGGTTTTATAGTCCAGCACGTGCCAGTCGCCGCGGGCATCCTGGAAAAGAACGTCGATCACGCCGTGGATCATCCCGTGTTTCTCACGGAGCACAAAGGGGATTTCGCGGTGAACCCGCTTAGCCTGGGCGAGACGCTTGAAAACATCGCTGGCCCTAAAAAAATCAAGCAGTCCTCGCCCCTGACTCTGCACCTCCGGTGAAAAAGCCCGAAAAGCCTCTCTCGCAGCGCGGTCGAGCTCCTCGGCATCAGCCTTGCGGAAGTCTAAAACCTCAAGCGCGCGGTGCATCGCCGTGCCGAAGTCCGCAGGACTGGGCGAATCTTCCGGCAAGAGCAGCGCGGTTTCCGCGGGTTTTTCCTCCAGATCCTCAGAAAGTCCGACCTCATAGGCCCGCCAATACTCATGAGGGTCTTTGGCATAGGCGGCATAAGCAGAGACGGGCAAATGAAGCATGCGCTCGGAGCGCTGTTCCAGAGGTTTGATCCTTTCAAGGATTTCGGAGGCCTCGGCATCCATTTGCCGGCGGATTGACCCTGGGATTCTTTCGCGCAAAACTGCGGCGTCAAAACCCCCGAAAGCTTTCTGTAATTCGAGTTTTTCGGCAAGCGGTTTCTCCGCTTCCGCCCTCCCGGAACGTACCCCCTCGATCACTTCAAGGCCATCCCACGCCCTGCCGAGCAGGACCTGCATCCAGCTCTGGGCGTGATCCTTGTCTTTTTCTTTCTTGCCGTTCCGTGCGGGCTCTTTGAAAAACCCGCTCAAAATCAGCCTCTTTTTGGCCCGGGTCATCGCCACATAAAGGAGCCGCTCGCGCTCCTGGCTGTCCTTGGCTTCAAGACGCGAATCAGCCAAAAGCCAGCCCGCCGGAGATTCGAGTTCGCCTGTGAGAGGGTTGAGAATTTTCATTTCATAGCCGCGCCGAGACTCCGACAAAAAAGTTTTGCTCTCCGGAGCATGCTTCTCCCGGCCGATATCGGCGGCAAATACGGTTTCAAACTCAAGTCCCTTGGCGCGGTGAATCGTCAAAATCCTTACCGCGTCGCCGCCGGACTCGGTTTCTATCTGCGCCTCCGACTCCCGGACTCCTTGAGTTTCCAGACGCCTCACGGACGCCAGGAAAGCTCCCAGAGGCAGCGGCTCAAAAGCCTCGGATTGGCGCGCAAGACTCATCAGTTTGCGGAGATTGGCATAGCGGCGCGCGCCGCGCGGATCGCTCAGCAAAGTCAATTCATAAGAGGTTCTCTCCAGAATTCTATCGAAAAGCTCCGTCAGTTTCAGACGGTCTTTAAGCCCCAGCAGTTCTCCGGTGACGCTTTGAAAAAAACGGATCTTGGCAGCTTCCTCCGTCCGGAGCCGGCCTGACTCGAGCGCCTTGGACACACCTCCATAAAGAGGACTGGATGACGTTTTTCCAGAGTCTGAGGACTTGGCCGACTCGGCGATCCAGAACAAGCTGTCATCGCTGACCTGAAAGAGGGGCGATCTCAAAGCGGCAGCCAGAGGAATGTCCGCCAGAGGATTTTCAAGAAACGCCAGGTAACTCATCATGTCCTTAATTTCAGGCTGGTGGTAAAAACCGCCGCCGGCCATGACATACGAGGGAATTCCACGGTGTTTGAGGGCCTGTTCGTAAAGAGCTACATGCGTCATGGATTGGAGCAAAATAGCCATGTGCCCGAAAGGCTGGCCGCTGCCCCGCAGTTCGAGAATCTTCAGAGCCAACTGATCGGCTTCACGCATTCTTGCCGAAGCGGCGGATTCTTTATCTCCCTGACGGATCACGAGCAGTTCGGCCTTGCCCGGATCGGGATGATCCCCCGAGGCCGCGAGAGGTTCAAAAGCTTTTTGGGCATCCTCCCCCCAAAGAGAAGAGAAGAATTGGTTCACAAAATCCAGGATGCGGTACGAGGTTCTGAAATTCTCATTGAGAGGGATAAAAACGCCTTCGCCGCCTTCCGCTTTGTGCTCGAGTTCTTTATTCCGGAACAGCTCCGGCTCGGCTCCGCGGAAAGCGTAGATCGACTGTTTGTAGTCCCCGACAAAAAAAAGATTGCCTCCTGCGGAGAGACAATGAATGAGCTTCATCTGCAACGCATTCGTATCCTGGAATTCGTCGATCAAAATGTGCTTGAATTTGCGCCGGTAACGGTCAAGAAGCTTGGCGTGAACCGGCGTAGGCCTCGAAAAAAGACGCACGGCACCGATCTCCAGGTCATCAAAATCAAGCAGTCCGCGCTCCCGTTTTTTGGCTTCGTAAGCCGCCTCAAAAAAGACAGCAAGTTCTTCGAAGCACGCCCGTAAGGGCGCTGCTGCTTCCTCCAGCCGAAGGGCATACCAATGATCCGATGCCTCCTTGATGCCGCTCCAATAATTCTCGCCTTTCTTGCCTTTCTTTCTGGAGAAACCGCTTCTCCAGGACTTGAAGTCCTGCGCGGCCTGCCAATTCCAGGACGGCGCGCACGCCCTGATCTTTTCCCAGATTTCGAGCCGCTGGGTTTCACCAAGATGAAGAAGATTTTGAGCGATCAGGCGGGCTGCCTCTTCCGACTCCTCGAGGGCGGGGCGAGCGGCCCGCTGGACGAAAAACTCGGACATCTTTAAACCTGCCTGGCGGGCGGCCTCATCAACGCTGAGAATTCCTGAGCGCAGGCCGGCATCGCCAAAATTACGGAGAAGGTCAAAAAAACGGCTTCCCTGGCGGCAGTGCTCCTCAAAGAGGCTGTCGAGAATTTGCTCCTTGAGACTCTCGGATTCCTCAGCCTCAATAACGCGGAAATCCGGATCGATCCCGGCCTCGACCGGGTGCTCGCGGAGTACTCGGGCGGCAAAAGCATGCAGCGTCGAAATGTAGGCCGACTCGAGACTTCTCCGCTCGCTCTCCATCCCCAGTTCTGAACAGCGGTCCAAAATTCTCTGCTTCATCTCGTTGGCAGCTTTTTCCGTGAACGTCAGCGCGAGGATTTCCGTGACACTCGCCTCGCCTTGTTCAACGAAGTGCAGGAAGCGCTCGACCAGAACGCGGGTTTTCCCCGTTCCGGCTCCCGCTGAGACCAGGATATTCTTTCCCTTGGCGCGCACCGCCAACTCCTGAAAACGATTGAGCTTCATAGCGCGCTCCCGGAATCTTCGCCGGCTTCATTTTTTTTCTCAGGCATGCGGGATTTTCCGTTCTCATCGAAGAAACGCGGCATAGCGGCGGCGTCAGAGGCCTTAATTTCACCTTCGATGGTTTCAAGCTTCCATTTCTGAACCCGGCAGACGCTGTCGTAAGCGCAGAAACGCCTGCAGGTCATAAGATCCCGCGGGCGCGGTTCAAAACGCATCGCTTCGCGCTGCTGCGTGAAGCGCTCAATAAAGGCTTCGGCCCGGTCAAGGACAAACGCATAGCCGTCTTCCTCCAGCGTTTTCTTCCTCGAGAAGAATCCCTCGGGAAACAGATCTTTTGCGGATTCCCGGTAAAAACCGCTCCTTTTCCCTTCGGTGAGACTGTAGAGTTCCGCTCCCTCGGAGCGGATTTTGAGCACCCTCTCCAGGACCAGCGAATAGATCGGCAGCTGAAGGAGCGTCCCCGCTTCAAGCGTCTTGTCTGAAAATTTCGCCGTTCTTTTATAATCCAAAACCGTCCCTCGCCGCCTCCCGCTATCCAAGTCGATCCTGTCGATCTTGCCTCCGATCTCGACAGACTTTCCCCCTCGGACTGCAATAGCGAGCGGCGGAAATTCGCTGCCCGGAAGACCGAAAGCCAGCTCAAAAAATGCCGGCTTGAGCCAAGAGTCCCGCATCCGGGGGATCTCAAGGTTCAGAAAAAAAGCGAGCGTATCTTTAAGTTCAGAAATTTCGAGCTCATACTGGTAGCGGCGGAAGCAGAGCAGCGGAAACTCACGAAGCGCTTTTTCGAGAAGCTGATACGCCTCCTGGAGAGCCCTTTCAGGATGAAGAAAAATCTCGGGGCGGCCCGTCCAGCTTCGCAACGCGTGCTCCAAAACATAATGGAGAATATTTCCGCGGGCTTTGACGTTGCGGTCCTCCTCGGGGTCCTCCAGGCGGAGAACTCGGCCGGCATAATATTTGAACGAGCATTTGGCGTAATCCTCCAGAGCACTTGAACTGGTGCGCCAGGGACGGAACGGTTCTTTTTTGCGGATCTCAGGATCTGTCAGCTCATCGCGGACTTCAAAAAAGGCCTTACGGATCTTTTCGCGGGAAACAGGGCTCTCCAGAAGCTTTGCGGCTGTCTCCAGAAGAAGCGGTGCGGCTTGGCCTGAACTCTTCAGCGGGTCCCAAAATCCGCCCATCAAGGACATTTCCGCTTCCCGCAGATTCACGGCTTCATCGAGCTCCGGAAAAGGTCTTGAAAGGCGCTGGCGCGTTTCGGGCAGCGCCTCTTGAAAAAGAGCGCGAACCTCCGCGACATAAAAAGATGCGAGCGCCGACTTCCCCTCCAGATCCAGCTTGGGATAGCTCAGAAACAACCGCCGGCGGGCGCGCGTCACGGCCATATAAAAAAGATAGCGTTCGAGGGACTGACTGGGGAGACGCTCTTTAAGACACGCCTCTGTCCCAAGACCGTTGAAGAGTTTCCTCTCCCAGTCCGACAAGAGCGGATCTTCTTTGATCTGAACGGGGAATTTTTTTTCGAGCAGTCCCGCGGCAAAAACCACTTCATACTCTTTCTGCCTGGCTAGCGAGACATTGTAAACCTGGACGCGGTTGCGGTCATGATCATGCAGGGAATAAAGATCCAGCTCGAGGAGCCTGAAGAAACGCTCCGCCAGAGCCTCGATCTCCAGGGCCTCTCCCCTCGCCGAATTCTCAATTTCGTCGAGCAGGGAAATAAAGCGCCGATGGCTTGCGGCATCGCGCCGCACATGCTCTTGGGAAGTATCCGGCGTTTGAAAGATCCTGAAAGTTCTTTCCGCAGCCTCGCGCAGAATACCCTTCTGCTCCGCGAAAGAACGCGATGACCGCAACCGGTCTTCGACGGAGGCCAGCAGCGAAAGTTTTCCAAGCCGCTCCTGTTCGAACGCTCCGCTCTGCCAATCCTGAAGCCAGCCCTCGCGGCCCTCCAGGATTTTCCGCCGCAGAGCTTCGTTCTCAAGCGCGGAGGCCCACTCCAGGCTGTCCGAGCTATCTGTCTCGGTCCGCACATAACCCGATTTAAAGAAGGTCATAAGGTCCTGGATCTTCCAGCCTTCGCTGAAGATCCTCAAGAGGGCAGCGACGGGCCTCATCGCAGGAGCAAAAGACAGCTTTTCACGCTCATGAATTTCAAACGGGATGCCGTAGCGGGGAAACGTCGAACGGATCACGGTTTCATATTCGCCGATATTGCGCAGCAGGACCGCAAAATCACTGAAACGCAGGTCCTGGCTCCGCCGGAGCTGTTCGATCTTGCGGGCGATCATCTCGACTTCGCCTTCGACGCCGACAGCCTCTAAAATCTGCAGATCCTGCGAGGGAATTCCCGGCCGCTTAGCGGGTGCCGGGCTTTCAAAAAGATGCCTTTCGACGACCGACAGCGCCTGAGGAAATCCGTCGCGCTCCCGGGCGGGAAGGACCTGTTTTTCAAAACCTCGCTGCATCAGGAGAGTTTGAGTTCTCAGGGCCGTTTCAAAAAGTTCGGCGCGCTCAGGCCGGTCATCCAGGGTCAGCGTGACCGTCACTTCCTCGCTGAGCTCGCAAAGCTCATCAATATAGGCCGCCTGCAATTCCGAAAAATCGAAGAATCCGTCGATCCAGAGTTTCCGGATTTTTCGCGGCCTTGGATTTTTTTGATTTTTAATCCGCTCGCGGTAAACCGCCAAGGCATCCTGAGGATCGCGCAGGCCGCGCCGTTTGAGTTCATTTTCATAATACTCGAACAATCCCGCCAAGGCCTCGTACTTCGAGGCCAAGTCGGGCTCAAGCCTTTTGAGGGCATTCATGCGCGTTCGAAAAAGCTCTGCAGGCACCAGAGACTCTTTCAGTTCGGTCACAAAACCCAGCAGAAGATTGAGGAACCCCGGTGTATCCTGAACTTCTCTGAAATAGTCCTGAGGAGATGCCGCAAGATGTTCTTTAAGAAAAAGATAGCGCGTTACATGGGTCGCCGTTCCTTCATCCCCGACGCCGAAAAGCATCTGGATCAGTCTTGAGAGCGTCGTCACTCTTCGGTAAAAAAAACCTTTAAGCTGATCCTGCAGAACGAGCGTCATGACGCGTTCGGTATGCTCCGCCGACGGCAGAACCAGGAAAACATCCTCACTGAGAGGATCGTGAGATTCTCGAAGAGTCCGCTGAAACTCCCTGAGAATGGAATAGGTCTTTCCCGAACCTGCGGGACCTGTCAGAAGAATTTTTCGGGTCATGGCTGAAGATCCGGAATTTCAGCGCGGCTGAAGTTCTTCGTAAACGGCGAAGGAATTTTCAGTTTCCCAGAGCGTCACTTTCACGACAGGAAGCCCCATCGCCTTAGCCTCGCGGAAGATCCAGCGCGCAAGGGCTTCCGCTGTAGGGTTTTCGTCCATCAGCGCGACCGGCTCCCCGTTCTGAATCAAGAGTTCCGCCAGCGGATCTTTTCTGGAGAGAATCATGCGGTGATCAAGTTTTGAATTAATCCAGGCGCCCAGGGTCGATTTGATCTCGAAAAAATCCATCACCATGCCTTTTGCATCGAGGGTCGGACTGGCCAGTTCAACGACCGCCCGGCCGTTGTGGCCGTGCAAATGGGCGCATTTACCCACATAATCTCTCAGGCGGTGTCCGTAACTAAAGTGAATCTCTCGGCCCACGGTGTACATAAGAACGCGCTAAGCGGCGCTGCATCCCCCGTCCACCGGCAGACAAACACCCGTCACAAAGTCTGCGGATTCGCAAAAATAACGCACGGCTTCGCTGATATCAGAGGCCGATCCGAACCGTCCCAGAAGGGTTTTGGCCGCAGCGGCTTTCTCCCCGGCCGCAGTCATTCCTTTGGCTTTCAGAATGGGCCCGGGAGCGATACCGTTCACTTGAACGTGAGGCGCGAGTGCTTTCGCGAGACCCTGAGTCATCGAGACCAGCCCCGCTTTGGAGATCGCATAGGGCAGGTAGCGCGGATCCGGCCGCCAGGCCGTCCAATCCGCGAGATTGATGATTTTCCCCGCGCGCCGGCGGCACATGCGGAGTCCGAATTCGCGCGCCAAAAAAAAGGGTACCTTGAGATTTACCGTCTGAAAATCGTCCCAGTCTTTCTCGGTCAAGGATTCCAACGGGGTGGGATAAAAAATCGAGGCGTTATTGACCAGAATATCCACGGGAGGACACTTGCGGTCGAGATCACGGGCAAGATCCCGAATCTTTTTTTCAACACGTCCCTGGCGGAGATTAAACTCTGCGCGCACGGTCCAAGCGCTTCCGCCGGTCTTTTTAATTTTGACTTTCAAATTTTCGGCATCCTGCCAGGATTGATTGGCATGAAGGATAACGCCGGCCCCTCGCGAGGCAAACATCAGCGCCGTCTCGCGTCCAAGACGTTTCGCCGCACCCGTGATAAAAACAGTTTTTCCTAGGAGGTTCATTCCCGCATGCTAGGGATTTCACACCCAAGAGTCAAGCACCGAGGAGACCTTTGTAAAGATCGTGGAAAAACGCATTAGCCTCCCATGACTGTGTGATCTTCCCACCAGGAAAGGACCTTGGCTTCGGGAGTGCCGGAACCTGCGATCTGCGTCATCGCCTTGTCAAAGTGGAGATTCCCTGAGCCGGTTTGCGAATAATTATTGGCGACTACGGCCCCATAAAAACTTCCCGAGCCAGAAACCGAAACATTCGAAAGCGGCGCGTAAACCC
>VFQY01000059.1 GCA_018883425.1 Candidatus Omnitrophota bacterium
GTATGAAACGCTGTCCCCATTGTGATGAAGAAATGGATGAGGATCTTGCTGAAATAAATATCTGCAGTGAATGCGGTTCAGAGTTTGATGATTCAGATCTTGAAGAAGCTCGCGAAAGGCGTAAAGAAGAAAGGTTAGAGGAAGCGCGAGAGAACGGTGAGGAAATCGATGAAGATGACCTCGAGGATGAGGAGGGAGACTGATTATGAGTGACACCTACAATGTTTGCAGTAGCTGCAATGAGAAGAACAACCCACAATTCTCGTGTTGCTGGAAGTGCGGCGCGTCGTTTCAACCGAACCAGCTTATTCCCGTTCAATCGATTTCAAAAATCAAGGCAGCTTCAAAGCCGGAAATTTGTATTAATAGGAATGGATGGTTTTTAATACTATTAGAAACAAAGGGGACAGTCCCCAGTGGGGACAGGGCTAGGGGGCGCGGCGGATAAGGAAGGGGTCCCAAGTCAGGTCGTTTGAGAGAGTGGCTGATCATGATGCTGTACCTTTCGCATTGCAAAGATACCTGAGGGGCGGTCATACGCGTGTGAAGATCCTTGAGTTTTATTTTATGGATGCATGACGGGCGGGCCTGGATGGTCTGGGTAAATCGTTTGAGCGGGTTGGTTCTTTTTTTAAAAGTGCAATTGAGCCGGAGGAAAAGTCATGGTGCATAAGAATCTTATCGTAGCGCTTTGTCTTTGGTTCAGCGTGTCGTCACCCGCTTGGGCGGAACCTGCGCCGATTGATAGCACGGTGAACGATCAGAAAAGTATCGATCTTACGATCTATAACGACAATTACGCTCTGGTCCGCGAAGTCCGCCGGCTCAATCTTCCCCAAGGGCATCAGCTCGTGCGGATGTCGGATGTTCCCCGGCACATTTCAGCTGAAACAATTCAGGTTCGTTCGCTCTCGGCGCCCTCTGAATTAAGCATACTTGAGCAGAATTACACAGGACAGACGCTGAGCGCGGCGTCGCTTCTGGATCAATACGTCGGCAAGAAAATCAAGGTGTTGAACTGGAATCAATACCAGGACCGCAAGGAAACTTCTGAAGCTCTTCTGCTTTCTAATGAGGGCGAGCCGATTTATCAGATCGGGGGTGAGATTTATATTGGATACCCGGGTTTTAAAATCCTTCCTGAGCTTCCGGCGGGTATGCTGGCGCGGCCCGCCTTGATTTGGCGCCTTGAAAATAAATCCAAAAAACCCCACGACGTCGAGGTGATCTATTTAACTTCCAATTTGAGTTGGAAAGCCGATTATGTGCTGACGCTTCCTGAAGGCTCCGGTGCTGCACAATTTGGCGCGTGGGCGGCGCTGACGAACACGAGCGGCACCTTCTTCAAAAATGCGGCGCTGAGGCTGATGGCCGGGCAGGTTAACCGCCAGGCAGGTATGGAGTATGCCCCGAGGGCTATGATGACTCGTGCGGCGATGGCCGTCAATGTAGCGGCGAGCCAGAATTTTCAAGAGCAGGGGATGTTCGAATATCACGTCTATGATCTCGGACGCAGAGTCGACCTCGCCAATGCTGAAACAAAACAACTGCCGCTTTTTCAGGATCGGGCGCTGAAGTTTGCAAAAGAGTTTCGGGCGGAAGGAGCGCCGCTTTATTACGCGGCTGATGAAACAGGAGAAAAGCAAAAACTGCCCGTGCGCGTCATGATTAAATTTAAAAATGATAAAGACAGCGGGCTAGGGATTCCGCTGCCGCAAGGGGCCGTGCGCTTCTACATGCGGGATGCGCAAGGCCGGCCGGCTTTTCTGGGTGAAGATTCGCTGCGTCATACGCCCCATGGTGAGGAAGTCCGGCTTCAGGCCGGAGAAGTGTTCGATCTCACGGCCGAGCGCCGGCAGACAGACTTTAGACAAGTCACGTCGAATACGAATGAAAGTGAATGGGAAATCAGATTAAGGAATTCGAAGAAAGAAGATGCTGTGATTAAGTTGGTTGAGAACCTCCAGGGCAATTGGCAGATGCTGTCGCAGAGTCAAAACTTCGAAAAAATTAGTGCGTCTGCAATTCAATTTACCGTCAAGGTAGCCCAGAATTCCGAGGTTGTCGTGCGCTATCGCGTACTCACTGGTTTTTAAAAACCCGCTCAGGGACAGTCCCCCATGGGGACTGTCCCCTAGGGGGACAGGGCTGTGCAATGACCCGGCCGGGTTGTTCAAGGGCAGCCACTCTCTCCGATCCTCATAGACCTCCGGCTTGAGATGCATCGTCTTCCACCTCAAACGCGCATATCAACTTCACACTTTTGTAGGGTACCGGGCTTGAGGGACAGTCCCCCATGGGGACTGTCCCCTGAGGGGACAGGGCTTGGAAAGGGATGTTTGAAGGTGGGTGAAGATGATGAGGGGTGATTGATTGCAGACCGGGCGGATTTGAAAAACTTTTTTTTGTCGGGTAGCCTCCCTGAAATTGTCGACATTAAATTCTGAATCAGGGCGGTGCCGGTGAAACGATTTCTTTGCGCATTTGTTGCCGTTTGTTGTTTTCTGCAGGACTTATCGCTTTATGCGCTGACGCCGTCCGGTGCTACGGCGCTGAATGTTACGGAGCCTCGGCCTGAGCTGAGTCTCTCTTTGCCCGGCGCTCTGGGCACTCTCCATCAACAGTTCCGCAGTTCTGACCCGAGCAAGCCGATTGTCTTTCATCTTCAAACACTGCACGGCTCGCCGGAGGCCAACCGCCGCGTGGGTGAGATTATTCATTATTTGCGTTCCAACTACGGCGCTGAGCTTGTTTTTGCGGAGGGCGCCAGCGGGCCGCTCCGTCCGGAATACTTACGCTGGCATCCGGATCCGGAAAAAAGCCGCAAGGTAACCGAGGAGTTCATTGAGCGGGGTTATCTGACCGGTGCCGAAATCGCACTGGAGGATGGGGGGATCCGCGTCCTTGGTATCGAGCAGGCCGGCCTTTACAGGGCGGGTTACAAGATTCTTCAGAGAATGTTCCGGGCGAAGAAAGAATGGCTGGCCGATGCGGATTTGGCGAGGCGATTACTGGATAAGCAGGCCACACGAACTCTGCCGAAAAAGACTCTGGAGCTGCTCGAAGTCTCGAAGCGTTATCAGGCAGGCGACATGCCGCTTGAAAAACTGCTTGGCGCTTTGAGGCAGGGCGCCCTCGAGGTGCTTGATTTTGATCTTTTAGATCTGGCTTCACAGATCGATTGGCCCAATCTTTACCAGGCCTTGCTGATGTTTGAGGCTGAGCGGCGCATTGATTCTCAAGCGCTTAGCCAAGAGGCGGAAGCGCTCAAGCGTTGGGCATCGGATCAGCGGGTGCTGCTTTCTGACGCGTTTATGACGCTTTTTTCCGACGATTCACCGCCGACCCGGGAAACGCCGCGCAAGCTTACGGAATTGTTCCTGACCCAGGCCGCCCCTCATGATTTTGGGTTCAAGGATTATCCGAATCTTCACGCGCAGCTCATTTTTAAAACGATGGAATCCGAAGTGGATGTGAAGGCGCTCAGTCTTGAGATCCGCGCTTTTCTGAAGAAGCTCATGAAGTCCAGCGTTTCATCGGACGCGGAACTTGGTTTGCTGAGCCGCTACGAATTGCTGGATGTCACGCGCAAAGCCGGTGCGCTCGAGCTCGATGCCGCTGAGCTGAAGACTTTGGCGGACACCTCGATCAGGCATCAGGCTCTCGAACTTTTTCCGGCTGGCAAGCGGGCAGGGGTGCGCCGTCATCTGGAGACTGGTTTGGTTTTTTACAGGCTGATGGCGCTGCGGGAACGCCGTTTTTTTTCCGCGATTAAGCAGCGAGTACCCACGGGGACAAAAGTTGTGGTTCTCGTCACGGGCGGCTTTCACGCCGAGGGTATGGAGCAACTCCTGCGGCAGGGAAATTTTTCTTATGCTGCCTTGTGGCCGCGCATCGCCCACGAGATTCCCAAGGATTTGTATACTCAAATGATGCTTGAACAAGCCCAGATGGAACAAATCCTCTGGCTGCAGAGCGCCAGGGATTATTGGCGACAGGGCGGCAGCCCTGAAGCCCGCTACAAGGCCATGCGGCGAGGGATGCAGGCAGCGGGTGTTGCCCGGCCTGCCCCACTGAGTCATCAAGGGCAAGGCGGCATCGCGTCGTTTGCAGGTCGAGAAACGGCTGCTTTGACCTTTCGCGAAACGCCGAGGAGCGGACGGCCGAATGGATCGGGTGGGGCACCCACAACTGCGAGGAACGCGATGTCCTCTACGGCGGTTTTGGCGGGCTCTCGATCTGAACTTCGGAGTGAAGCGGTTGATCGGGGTGTTCTGCTGCCGCTTCTCAAAAAAAATCGCGCGCTCGCTTTGAGCGGCCATCCGATAGGCTTGACTTCAAACGCTGATGTAACGCTGGATTCTCGGGGCGGCCGTTGGTCTTTTATCTACAACGCCACACAGAACGGCCTGTCGATTCTAAAAATGATACTGTCATCAGATTCCTCGCATCACATCCATCCGATTCTGCCTCTTCCTAAGGCGGACAGGGGTTCGCCAAGCGGCTATGCGGCGAATTTTACTCAAAGCGTGCTTGATGCTGCTGCTCGGACTGAAAGCGAAACGCAGGAGGACATCACGCAGGTCATGTATGAGCTGAAGCCTTTGATCGCAGGGAACGACCCGCGAATAAAAGATTTGATGTCCGCGCGTTTGATTCCAGCCGCAAAGAATCGCCTCGAAAAAATGAAGACGGCTCAGGAGGCGAAAAGAGCGGACGTCCCGGTTTCAGAGCAGGATCGTGAAAAATTGATGAAGTACATCCGGGAAGTGCGAGAAAAACAAAAAAAAGCTCACCAGATTGCAAGAAGACTCAAAGGAGAAGCCCAGAAATACATCTATAAGTCACAGGGTGAGCAGGGCGAATTCGAAGCCATTACTAAAGACGGCGCCATTCATGTTTTTGAGAGTCTTGAAAAGCAGTTTCAGGATTATCCTTGGGCTGCCGCGGAGCTGCCGACGGCTCTCGGAATTATTAGAAATTATCGAGAAGAGATTTCGATCGTCATGGTAGCTGAGTCGTTGGAAGCAAGTGCCCGCATGGCTGCCAAGATCGAGTATTACCCGATCCCGCTTGATCTATCTCCTGCGGTGGTTGAAAGGTTCTATTATCGGCTTTTGACTGAGGTTCTGCTCGAGGAACTGGCTCTGGAAGAGCGCGAGGGCGCGCAAATTCCAGAGCAAAACTGGGATGAAACGGTTTATTGGTTCTATTCGGCCATGGAAACTGTGCAGCGTGTTCGGGAATTAGCGCATATTGAAATGTTCCGTAATGTCATACTTGGAAACATCAAAACCCTCCCCGATAAGATTTCGGAATTACCGCTTTGGGGGTTGGGCGTTCTCGCGTTCGATGAACAGGGTGAAGTGACAGGCTTTCTGCCGAGCGGGGGTCAGAATAACTACGAAAACCTCAAGGTCTCGTTCCCTGTGTCCGAGTTCAGGAGACAGCTGGGGGATATTCCGGGCGCGGCGGTCCTCTACCCGGTTTTTGGGACGAGCCCGCCTGAACGACAGGGCTATCCGAATGCGCTTCAGGTGCTGAGTTTTGTTGAAGATGCCGTTTCATTTCAAGGTTGGATCCGCGATGATCTTCGAGTGCTGCTTGGAACTGTTGACGATGAGGGCAGGCTGCGGCTTTTCAAACCTCGTAAGAAGATCGCCATTGATTCCAAACTTCACGGTTTTGTGATCGAGCTCAGCGATATCCAAAACCTATTCAAAGGAACTTTCTTTTCGTTGCCTGAACCTGATCGCACCGCGGTGAAGAACGCCACAGTCATGTTAAGGATCTCGGAGCAGCAGTATCTGGCACGTAAAGAGCAAGAGTTCTTTCTGAGCCGAAGGGACGGCTTTGAAATGCTGGTTCGCGGGCTTCTTCGAGACGTTCCGAACTTGGAGTCAGCGGATCAGGACCGCATTTTTGAAGCCTGGAGAAAGCTTTATGCGGCCCGCATCGGCACCTTTAAAAAAAGAAAGAACCATGAACTGGCGGAGATCGTCATGGATATGCGGTTTATGCTTTTACCGCTGCAGGCCATGGTGTTAGAAACTGTGACCGCCCGGAGGTCCTTTTTTGAAGAGTATTTCGAAGCGTTAACGGTGCCGGGTTTAACGGGCGACGCAGCGCTTAACGTTGTGCGTACTCTGGACCCCAGAGTCGAATCTGAAATCCGCGCAAACGTTAATAAGTTTGCAGGCAAAGAAAACCTTTCCGAAGGTGAAAAAGCTGTTCTTTTGAGCTATGCCTTAGAAAAAATGGATCTACGTCAAGGGCATGGTCATGCTCGGCTTAAAGAGGCCTGGAGAACAGTCAAGGCTGATTTGGAAGCGGCGGCAAGGGCCGCTGAAAAGGGGCGGGAGGCGCTTGCGGCCTTTGAAGGACAGGCGTCGGTCGTGCGTCTTGAGACCGGTGCGACGCAGAAATTAAAAGCCGCAATGGACGCGATCCCCTCAGACGAACTAAAAAAACAGGCCGCGCAAGCCTCAGCGGATGCCGCGTTGAGACTCGCCCAGGAACTTCGCGATGCGTCCGAGGGGCAGAGCGGCACCGGCGGATGGGCAGCAGAAGCTGTTGCAATGCTCGAGTGGGCTATCGCGCTTGACGCGGCGTTTCTAACGGGAAGAAATTATGACACGTTGAGCGCGGCTCGAGAATCCCTCGAAAATCAGAACCAAATTGCCTTGGCCATGCAGAGTCTGCGCGAGGCTCTAAGCGCGGGCGGCGAGTGGAACGCGCGATTTCAAATGCTGACAGGCGAACCCTCGTTGAATTTAAGAGTTTGGCCGCCCGCGGAAGCCCAAGCCTATCGGACGCTCCTCGCCCGCTTAGCCGATACGTTGCTTCAGGAGATTGAGCAGTCTTTCCCGGAGCGTCTTGACAGGCTGCTCAACGAGGAGATTCCGCCGCAAGAGTTGGATGATCTCAACACAGGGATGAGCAGACTCCCAAGGCTTCTGGAATTCACAAAAGATCCGGGACGAGCCGCGGAGCTTCTTAAAAACTACGAGTCGTTAAAAAGGTATCTCGAAATCCGCAGCAGGGTGATGGCGGCGATTCGTGAAAACACATTTTCCGCACTTGAAATAGACGAGTTCGTGAGCGTCATCGGGCAAGGTCTCGGCACGCAGGCCTCTGCGGAGCTTTCGCAAAGCGGCCTGCGAATCCGCAATGCTCTGTCTGAACTCGCGATGTCTTACGCAAGGGCTATCTCTCGAGAATTCCTTGAATTTGCGGAAGATGAGATTCTGAAGTCTTTAGACGCGGATGCCTTTCAGGAATGGCTTGATTGGCATGCGCTTATGCTTCCCTTGGGTGAAATGCTTCCCGATGCAAAAACCACGATTGATGAAATGACGGCGGCTCGCAATCGAGCGCTCACGAAGCGATTCCTAGTGGGTGGCGGGGATGTTCTGGTTCTGAGCCGCGGAGATTCGAGTGTTCGGATCGAGGTCCAGTCAATCGACCCGGACGCGAGAAATTGGCTTGGGACAATCAACATTACGGGCAAGGTCCTTTTTCTCGAGAGCTCTACGACACTCGCAGGACTGAAGGCGGGGCAAAGGCTTTCGGAGCTTCTGGCTCCTGCGTTTACTCCGGGGGCAGCAGCGGCACCCTCCAACGCAAATGTCAGAGCGTCTATCTCCGCCGCTTCTCAAGAGAAACCGATTCTTTTTGCGGTCGACTTGCCTTCGAATCTCATGCGCCCTCTAGCGTCGTTGGGCAATAGTGAGGCCGGCGCACAGGCTGATCTTTTAACACTCCAGCAATCTGCGGCTGTGCAAGTGCGTGTGTCTGAAGCAGCGTTTGATCGCGATGGGGCAGTCGCCCTAGAGGTCGATTTGGGGAAGGGATGGAGTTTGAGCGTTTCGGAAAACCCAAAGCGATTGTCCCAGAGAATGTTGCGGCGCCAAGAGGAAGGGAAGCAAACACAAGCACTGATTGAGCAAGAACGCGAGAGGGCAAGAGTGCGTCAGATGTCTGAGGAGCAGCGCTTTGATGCCTGGGATCAAGAGATGGAACAAAAACAAAGGAAACAAAGGGGACAGTCCCCACTGGGGACAGGGCATGCGGGTGAGGTGACGGATCCAGCTCCTGAATCCGCTCCGGGGTCACCCCCGAGCCAGGAGGACAGCGACAATCTTATCCTCAGTGAGTTAGAGGCCCTTCAGAAAAGCGCTGAGGATCTCACGAAGGCCAAGGACGATGTTCAGAGCGGCCTCGACGGCGAAGATGATACCGCGCGGCTATGGGGCCTTTACCTCAATAAGCGCTTTCAAATGCGCCTCGATGACCTTGTGAATCGCCGAGACGATGTTTTTATGAAGTGGTATGAAGCGCGGGCGCATGGGCTCGCCGAGAGCTTGAGGCAGCAGACCGGAATTCTGAAAGGTTTTTTAGAGAATGGAAAGCCGCCTGTGCTTTCGGAGACGTCGGCGCCGGGCCTTGAAAACGCTCTCGGCCGGGCGGTTGAGGCCTACGAAGCCTATCGCGCTTTCAACGAAAATACTTTTGAGCGATTGAGGGACTTTTGGGAGGACGAACAGTCTTTCTGGAATTTCGCACTCGAGGGCGGCGTATCTCAGGATATTGATGCATTTCTTGAAACGCATGGGGCTTTGCAGACAGGCATGAACGAATTTTCGGAGGCCCGGGAGAAGAGGCGTCTTTCAGAAAATCTCAGGGCGGCCGCTGAGGTAAAGATCGGGGCCTTACGGACGAAAAGCCAGCTGGCGAGCCGTCTAGCGGAGCAGATTACGGAGAATCCACTCACTGTGGAACTTGTTGCGAAAGCCGAGCAGTCTCTCCGGGATCTGAGGTCCGCCTTCGAGGCATTCGAAGGTGAGTTAAATGATGTTTACGGCGGCTCGGAAGTCTGGTCAGATCAGGCTGAGTTTTTGCAGGAGTTTGCTGAACCGCATCGGCGGCAAATTGACGAAGCCGGCCAGAGTGAGAATGATCTAACGGTCGCTGTTGCTGCCGGACTGATTGCCGAATTAAGTGAAGCGACCGGCGTTGATATGGCGGAACTTACTCCAGAGCCCGGCGGCGGTCGAGGGGGCCTTACGGCCGAAGATTTGGAGCGCTTGCGTCCGCAGGAACTGCAGAGGATGAAGGATCTTGTCGGCGCGGTCGTTCAGTTTTTGCGCCTGAACGGCGGTGCTGACGGCTATGGTGATCTTTTCGAGAAGCATTTCCAAAAGCCCGTCATCGAAAAAATGCAGGCGCTTTATCTCGGTAAACTTCAGCTGCGTCAGAATCAGACCTTGGTGATTCGCGAGCGAAGCTCGGGCCGATTGTTCAAGATTCGTTATCAGGGGGCGTGGGAGCATGGCGCCTTATTCGAGGTGACACTGCCCACAGATGCGCTGCCCTTTCTCGGACGAGATACCATGAATGATTATAAGAGCGGCTGGGCATTTGCGGGTACGATCAACAAAGTGAAATCAAGTGCCAGCGAAAGCCGCAAGCGCAACGAGCGAGAGAGAAAGCTCGTTTTTCGCATGGGTTTGTCGATGAGAGGAGGTCTTGACGCGCTGTATCGAATGCTGGTTTTTCATGATGCTGAGGGATTCGATACGCTTGAACGAAAGACCGCCCATGAAATACAACAGAAACGGGGTCAGAAACCTGACGGCATCATTCAGGATTTTTATAAGAACGCGCCTTTAAAGATGCAGGCTTTGGATGCAGCGGGATTGATCCGGCTTGAAGATCTGGATCTGACGAAGTACGAAGTGACTTTGGACGAAGATAAGCCCTCTGAAGTTTCCGAGTCGGATGAACAGCCGAGGGTCCCCCTGAAGGACGCCCGAATCGAAATCATCACGGGGACAAACTCAGACGGCGCTGTTGGGGCTGTGCAGGGGGTGCTGAAGCAGCTCATCGGCGAAAATGTTCTAACGGCAGGAAATACCGAGGCGCCGATTGTTTTAAGTGTCGTCGCAAATCCCTGGGATCGCTCCTCATCCCGATCCGCAGACGAGAGAAAGAAAAAAAATTCCGGCGCGCGCGTTTTTGAATGGCGTTTAAGTGAAAAGACACTGGCTGAAATTTTGGTTCCGGCTGAGTGGGACACTAACAATTCTGTACAGCTCTCACAGCGTGAAGAACGCGTGCTGAGAGGCGTGAAGTCCCACGCAATCGTGGGTGAATTTATTGCGCTCAACACCGTTGCGGAGTTTAAGGATCGATCCGAGCCCCTCAGCCCCGAGGGCGCTGCGCTTGTCCGCTTGCCCGGGATTCCCGTCAGGCCTCCCGTGTCTCCTCAACAGCGTAACCAGTGGAAAACTCAGATGGTTCAGCTCCTGAAAGATACGATCGATCGACTCAAGATACAAAAACAGATGGGAGAAGAGGCCGTGAAGGGTCAAGAGTTAACCGCCGCCGGAACCCCTGAATCGGGACCTGTGCGCCGTATGCAGGGTCAGGTGCGTGTGCGCCATGCTGTCAGCGGCGGCGTTTCGCGCCTCGTGGTGTCTATCGATGGAAAGTCCCTGAGGGATGATACAGAGGCGGCGTTGAACGCAGTCGAATTCACCGAGGAGCAAACCGAGGCCCTGGCAACTGAGCGGCTTGAGAGTGACGCTGTTGCAGCCCTCATGCGCCGCTATCAAGTGGATTTCGATAAAGCCGTCGAGCTGGCGAGGCGAAGCGCCCGTGTTTTGACTCGTAATGAAATCACCGAACTTATGGACGCAGGCTTGACCCCTGAGCAGATTCAAGAAGTGCAGAGTGCCGTCAAGGTGAAAAGGCTCGATGTCCGGGAGATTCTTAGCGGATTGAAAAGTGATCGAGATTTGCGCACAATTTTCGAATCTGCGGAGGCCCTTTTGACGGAATCACCCCCGATTGCGGAGAATCCGCTCAAACTTGGCGATTGGGTTAGTCTCTCCTTTGAGGATCTTTCCGATCTGGAGTACCGAGTGAGGGTGCTCGAGGTGAAGGGCAATGAAATCACGGCGGAGATGCCGTTCCCATTTTCCAAAAACTTTGTTACGGACGACTCTCGAGTAACTATTGTCAGCGGAGGCGAGCCGCAGTTTCGTACGATTCGTGTCAATCAAGCCCATGGCCGCCGTGAACTGGTTTTTGAAGGACTCTCACAATCGGGTAAGACCGATGTCCGCATGGGGGATGAGGATGGTGTTGTCATTTATCTGGACGGGGATGAACAAAAAAAATATAAAGCGGTTGTGCTCGAAATCAAAGAGGGTCAACTCATCACGTCAGTTCCCAGAGGGCTTGAAGAAAAAGACTTGAGCCGGGTGCGCAGTGTCCGTGTGGTCCGTGAATTCAATGACACGATTTACCGGGTTCAGATCGAGAAGCTCCAGGGAATTCTCGATGCTGTCGAGCAGGGAAAAATCGAGGAAACCGCCGCTTACGTCGCGGTCGGAGCGGCGGCCGAAGAAACGCAGGATGAGAGCGCCCGCACGGAATGGATTGTGCTTTCAAATGAGAGAATCCGGGGGGATCGCGAGCAGCTCGAGATGATTGCGCGCGCGATCAACGGAAGGGCTCTGGAAATAGGTCTTGGTCCTTTCGGAACAGGCAAGTCCACGACAGGGGCGGAGATCAATTATCAAAATCAATTGCGTCAGCCGGGCGGGGGATTTACGGCGCAAATCGTGGCGGCGCAAACCCACGCGGCCGTGGACAGTCTGCTGCTTCTTCTTAAAAAGTCGGGCGTCCGCGTGATCCGTGTCGGCAACGATCCGGAAAAAATTCATCCGGATCTCCGTGAGGACTGGATATTCGCGGCTCGCGAGAGTGAACCCTTGAGCTGGAAAAAAAGCATAAGAGAAAAGCTCCAAAACGGGAACGCTGTGATTGGCGGAACCATGATCGGACTTGCGAACGATTCGTTTCTGGCCGAACTTACCGCAGAAAGAGAGGGGCGTCCAAAGCTGAAAATTGTATCGGGATTTATCGACGAGTCCAGCGTTGGTGACGTCGGCGAAATGCTGACGGTACTCAGTATGATCGAGGGACGGGCGATGATGATTGGCGACATTCATCAGCTGGGCGTCTCGCCCCTGGAAGACGAGGTTAAGCGTTACTTGATGGGAGAAGTCCCGGGGCCGGGCGGAAAAAAGACCCCAACGGTTTGGAGCCGGGAGCGCGTCGACCTTCAGGGAGTAAGTCTGTTCGAACAGCTTTACCGCAGCGGGCGTTTCTCCTTATCGATGCTGAAAAAAAATTACCGCAATACACCCTTGATGGTTGCCTTGGCGAATCCCATTTATGGGGGAGCTCTTCAGGCGGTCAGACAAGTGCCTGAGGACGTCAATCGGGCTTCGCTGGTGGTGGTTGATATGTCTGTTTTTGGTCACGAGGATAACCGCGAGGGTATGTCCGTATACAACGAAGATGAACTCAAAGTCGCTCTGTGGGCTTTTGAAAAAATTGCTGTCGAACTGGGTTTGAGTTTAGACCAGATGGGCTTGATCACCCCCTATGCCGCGCAGCACAGACGCTTCAGGCAGGCCTTGGTTCAGAAAATTTCCCGGCAATACCCGGGAGAGTCGAATCGGGAGAAACGCAAGGAATTGATTCAGCGTCTGGCTAGGCTCGTGGGAACCGTTTACCCCTTTCAGGGAGCTGAAAGGATAGGTATCTTCAACTCGACTGTTCGGCGCGATCAACCTCAGAAAAATGCTCGGGGTGTACTGACGGCATCGACGGGTTACGTCGGCCGGAATATGATGAACGTGATGAATACGCGCGGACAGGAATTCCTCATCGTGTTCATAAATTCCGAAACCTATCTGAATGCGCGCGATCCGGATATTCGCGAATATTCAGAAGGGCTGATGAAGCTGGCCGAGCGTCAGGGGACGCTGCTGAAACCCGATCCCGAAACGCATACCCTGCCGGGGCTCGATAAGTGGCTTGACGTCATGAAACCCTGGATTTTTCGGCCAGAGGTCGGGCATCCCCGCAAGGAGCCTCTTTTTAAAGGGCGGACAGCTGCAATACCGTCGTCTGTAGCGGATCCTGTCGGCGTGCGAAGCGAACTTCGGTTTGAGACATTGCCGTGGGATGGGCCGCTTGCGGCGGGGACCGTTAAGGCCTTGCTGAATGCAGCAGGTCCATCTGGGTTACCATGGCGTTGGTTTACCGGGCTTTACCTTGGTTTGTTTGACCCGGAAGATCGAAACTTTGATTCGATTGTGCGAGCGGAGAAACTCAGGCAGAGTCTTGCCTGGGGTGGGGATGATCAGCAAACCGCCCAGCAAAAAATTGAAGCTCTGAGCAGCGTGAGTCTGGATGGTGCTCAGACCGCTAACTCTTTCGGGGACGCTTTGAATTCGCAGCAGCCCGTCCTGCTGCAGTTGACGGCTGAGGCCGTTGAAGAGGCCGATCTCCGGGCCCTCCAGGCCCGTCTTGCAAGCCTTCCGGCAGGAAGTCATGTGATTCTCTATCAGAATCGGCTTCGCTCTGAGGGCGCTGATATCGGCCGTATGATTCCTCAGAACGTGACGTTTAGACGCCGATCCCTGGGAGGTGTTCTCAAGGTCAGGGATTTGATGGATGACAGGGATGCCGTGCTTCGGAGCTCTCCGGATCTTGCCGGGCATGAAGTTCTGATTCTGAGTGATGAGCAGCCTCTTGCGGACGCGTCCCAAGGAACAACTCAAGACGGCCTGGGTCTTGTTTTACAGATCAAGTCGGATCTTTTGAAACATGAAGCGGCCGGCTACAGACCCTTGCTCAGAGCCGCGGCCGTAGGCGAGGCGATCGCCTTCGCGAAGCTCAAAAGAGAGATCCGCGACCCGCTTCTTAAGGGCGGCTATTTAGAGTTTTCGGCCGGAGTCTACAGCCTCCACTTCGACCTCATGCTTCAAATGCGCCGCGATCTCCTCCTCGCCCGCTCCGCCTAATTTTTGATTTAGGGACAGTCCCCCATGGGGACTGTCCCCTAGGGGGACACCCCTTGGG
>VFQY01000135.1 GCA_018883425.1 Candidatus Omnitrophota bacterium
AGGCTGAACAACGGCATAACCGGCACCCTGCTCGCGCAGGAGCTGCGTCAGCCCGGTCGTGTGAAAACCGCCGGACACGAGAACTTTCAAACGGCCTTCCTGCCCGGGGGCCAGCGTGCGGTCGAGAATAATCGCGTCACGATCACGGGCCGTTTCATAAAAATGAAGCGCGCTGTCAACCTCCCGGCGAAGCCCTTGAATATCCAAGGTCAGACGCTTAGCCACGTCCGGCTCTGAGCTCTCATTCAAAAGCTTATCAAGCTCCGTCCCAAATACATTTTCTAAAATATCCTGCGGTCGAGACAAATACTGCGATTCGTCTTTAGGCGTCCATTTCAATGCCAGCAATTTCTCAATAAGCTCCGTATCCCGAAGCATCCCCACAAGCTTCCTTTCCTGCTCGCTTCGGATCCACTTCTCGATCAGTGCGCTCTCAAGCGTGTCCATCTCCGCAAACAGCCCTTCGCTTTCAATCTCCGAGCGAAGCACCACAGCTCCGGCGCTCTTCCACATCTGCGTGTAACCCTTGAGATCCACGCCGCGCGATGCCGCAAACGCCCATAACTTCTCCGCAATTCCCCGCGCGTCCATCGACGCGTCCATCCTCTCGAAGTTCTCCAGAAGCGTCCTCTCCTCTTCTGTTCCGGCGTGCACACGCAGCATTTCCATAACCTTCGTGCGCTCACGCTCAGACGCCGCACGATCCGCCTTCTTTTCTATCTGCTCGAGCACCAGCAGCCGTACAAGATTCGGAAAACGCACCTGCTCGATTCGCTCGTCCAGATCAATCTGAAGTTCCTTCTTCACCGTCCCGGCAAGGTAGCTCAAGTAAGCTCCAAGCTGCGGGCTTCCCGATCCATTCTCATACTGACCCAGTTTCCGCCGGCTCCGCTCTTTGAAAAACTCACGCAGCTCGGCCGACAGAATGCGTGATTCAGCAAGTTCCAGCTTCTTGTTCAGCGGTGACAAAAGACCGGCTATAGAATCCTGCCGCGCCAGAATTTCACGGTAAGTCGTCAGGTTATCCCGATACAGATCGGCCTGCTCTACACCCTCAACACGAAACGCTTCCGCCGTGAGCCCCTTCTTGAATCCTTCCCAGGCGTAAAGCTCTACGCCGTTCAGCTCGCCTTTCGAGGCAAGGTCCTGCACCACAGCCTCGTTAATTTCAGGGTATTCGCCGAACAGACGGAGATATTCCGGGTGTATGCTCCCGCTCGCGCCTTCAAGATAAACCGTCATTCGCTCGCCCTCAGGCTGCCGGCTCAGCCATCCAAGAAGTCCCTGAATACTTTTCTGGGCGTCCACATTCGCGTGCGCGTCCTGAATATGGATCACAAACGGGGCATCTGCATTCGATGCTGCGCGGTACTCACGCAAAACTCCTAAATCCGCGGGCACGGTGAATCCTGCCTGCGAATACAATCCTGCCCCTTGCAGCTCCGCCCCTCCGAGACTAGGCACACCTTGGGCCCACAACAGTCCATGCTCGGTCGCGCTCGTCGTCAGAAATACTAGGGCGATAAAAAAACTTATCAGACGATTAGCGGCCCGCTGTATCACGAATGGCTCAATTTGCGCGAATCTTTCGTTCATGGAGGCTCCTTAAAGTTTGTCCTGGAAGCCGGTAAGGCAGGTTCGGCTTCGGTAGTGGAAGTGTAATGGCTCCATTATTTTAAGTCAAACTTTAGAAATATATTTAATAAGTTGCTATAAATTGCTCAGACATTTATCCGATTCCGGGTCCTCGAACGGCGCGCCCGGCCCCGACCACGAGGACGCCTTCCGGCAGCGACAGCATCTTCGTAATTGCCCAAGCCCCCCCCTTTTTTTTAGCCCATGTTGGGCCCGAATAAAAAAGCCGCATGAAAGCCCGCCTCTTCACAACGAAACTTCGCGAGCATCCGATACCTGGCAAACTGTCTTTCCTGTGACTGGACGATCCTTTGATCTGCCATGAGCGCGGCCAAAAGCGACTTAAGAATCCTTTGAATCCGGAAGGAGCGAACCCCGAAGAGGCGACACTTAACACCAGCCTTGAATACGCAGAGGTCGCGGGAATCCTTCAGGCGCGCAGTTTTTGATTCCGCGTCATGTTAAGAAAAAAAGGCCCGGGGCAGAAACCCCGGGCCTGAGGGTGAGACTCTTACAATTACGCGGAAGCCTCGATACTTTGCCGGACTTCGAGCTCATGAGCAATTCTCTCAGCAAGGACCAGCTTGACCGAGATCCCCTCAAGACTGACAGGCTTCTCTCCAGCGATAAAGACCCGGCCCTGAGCAAGAGGCACAGCCCCAAGCAAGGTCGCTTTCAAATAAGCCTCTTTCGTAAGACCGGCCGTCTGAAGCTGTGCAACTTCAGACGTAGTGACGGCGGCGTCGAGGACACGCTTGCTCTTAAGGAATTCTGATACAAAGACACTGAGATCCACAGCGGGACTTTCCGGAATAAAGACTCTGTTTTCAAGCGCCTGTACCCCACTCCGGAATGTGCGCCCAGCTTGCGAATCGCGCGCTTCAGCACTCATATGAACTGCAACAGTAAGCTTGGCTCTGCCCTCCAGCATATCCCGGATAAATTCAACATTCATCCACTCCTTGTACTCGACAACAAAGAAACTTGCATCGGGCGCATTGGCCGACACCGTAATCCCAGCCTCCGCCGCAGCAGCAAGGGTCGCGTCGCCAAGTGCGCGGCCAAAGGCCTCGTCCACATTTTCGACGCCCCGGAAAACCATGCCCTGCTTCACGGCCTCCAGACGCATCTCAACCGCCGCTTCGACAGCGCGGCCAAGATCGGACGGCGCTTCCCGAAGCTCGGAGCGGAGAGCGAGAAAATCGCGGACGAGCGCTTCGCGATCCCCGGCCGGCAGAGAGAAGGACGCAAGAAAATCCGCGATCCCAGCTTCGGTCGCGGTCTTATACAGATCAAGCCCGGTGTAAACATGGCCTGTCATTTCAAAAACACCGCCGGCGCCGAAGACCTCACTCGCCTCCGGACGCCCGATCGGAATAACAATCACAAAGTTCCGGCGGAACACGGCCGAATGGGGAATATTGCGTTCATGAAGCATTTCAACAAAAGACGTCACACTGTCTGCCAGCGCGGCTCTGTCCCGGGAGGAAAAGACATACCCATTCACAGGATAATTCCGAAGCGCTTCAAA
>VFQY01000060.1 GCA_018883425.1 Candidatus Omnitrophota bacterium
CCGCTGTCCTGGGGGGGATCGGCAATATCCCGGGAGCGATGTTGGGCGGTGTCCTCATCGGGGTTTTTGAGGGACTGGGCGCGGGCTATTTGTCTTCACAATGGAAAAATGTTTTTGCGTTTTTTATTCTCATTCTGATTCTGCTTTTCCGGCCGCGGGGTCTTCTAGGGACGAGGGTTGTCAAGAAAGTATGAAGATTTCCATAGAAGCGCTGAAACCCTGGGCGGCACCGGCATTGTTCGCGCTGGCTCTCATTTACCCTGCGATGAAGCCGAGTGTTTATCATCTTGACGTGATGGTGTCGACCGGGATCTTTATGATACTCGCGCTCGGACTGAACGTCATCGTGGGCTACACGGGGATTCTGAATTTAGGGTATGCGGCATTTTTTGCGGTTGGAGCCTATGCCTATGCCCTCGCCAATATTCATTTCGGCCTACCCTTTTGGATAGGCCTTTGGATCGCGGCAGGCACAGGGGCTCTTTTTGGGATGTTGCTGGCCTGGCCTGCTCTGCGCCTTGGGGGGGACTATCTGGCGATCGTGACTCTAGGCGCCGGGGAGATTGTGCGCATCGTCCTCAATAATCTCGACGGCATCACGGGCGGGCCGAACGGTCTGTTAGGTATCGCGCATCCGTCCTTCGGAATTCTTCCGGTAAAATTCAGCGTACATCCCAAGCCCTACTATTACCTCGTCTTGATCCTTTTGGTGATTCTGCTCTGGGCCCTGCGAAGACTTGAACAATCAAGGCTGGGAAGGGCCTGGGTGGCTCTGAGAGAAGATGAGCTTGCCGCTGGCTGTATGGGCATCAATCCGGTATGGGCTAAACTTTCGGCCTTTGGAATCTCGGGTTTTATTGCGGGGATTGCGGGAAGCGTTTTCGCCTCCAAGCAGGGGACTATTTCTCCCGATAGTTTCGACTTTATTCTTTCGGTGATGGTGCTCGCCATGGCTGTTCTCGGCGGTTTGGGAAACCGTGCCGGGGTTCTTTTGGGAGCTTTTCTGCTCAGTGTTCTTCCTGAGCTCCTGAGGGGCTTTGACACCTACCGCATGCTTATTTTCGGCATCGCCATGATACTGATCATGCTTTTCCGCCCTCAGGGACTGCTCGGTGAGATCCGCCACCGCGAAGAGTTCAAGATGAGAAAGGAAAAAACGGATGAGACTGCGTAAGCGGGAGGCCGCAACTTTGGATGCGACGCTGCTGCGAGTGGAAAATCTCACAAAGCGCTTCGGCGGGGTCACGGCGATCGACGATGTCAGTTTTAATGTCTCGCACGGCCGGGTGCTGAGTCTCATCGGGCCCAACGGAGCCGGAAAGACCACTCTTTTTAATTGTCTCACGGGTCTTTACAAGCCCGATGCAGGAACCTTGCTCTTCGGCAGCGCCGGAACGCTTCTGAATGCCATGGATCCCTGCGAAATCACGGCGCGCGGGATAGCGCGAACTTTTCAGAATGTCCGTTTATTCAAACACATGACTGCTCTTGAGAATGTTATGGTGGGGGCTCACTGCCGGGCCCGGGCCGGTTTGCTTGCGGGCATGTTCCGGCCGAAATGGGTGCGCACTGAGGAAAAAAAGCTGGTTCATCAGGCGCTCCGCCTGCTGGCTTTTTTCGGCCTGTCCTCGAAAGCGCACGAGCTTGCGGTAAACCTTGCCTACGGGCATCAGCGCAAACTTGAGATGGCAAGAGCGCTTGCCTCGGAACCTGACATTCTTCTGCTGGATGAACCCGCGGCTGGTTTGAATCCCCGTGAAAAGGAAGAACTGCTGATGATGATAAGGGCTATCCGCGACCGCGGCGTGACGGTCGTTCTCATCGAGCACGATATGAAAGTGGTGATGCCTGTCTCGGATCATGTGGTAGTTTTAGATTACGGAAAAAAAATAGCCGAAGGTTCGCCCAAAGACGTGCAGAGCAACCCGCACGTCATTGAAGCCTATCTCGGCATGTCGGCTCACAGGTAGGACCATGCTTCTTGAAGTTGAAAATCTGCATTCCGGGTATGGTAAGGTCGAGATCCTGAAAGGAATCACACTGCAGGTTCCGCCGGGAAAAATCATCACGCTTATCGGCTGCAATGGAGCTGGGAAAACGACTTTTTTGATGACCCTCTCGGGTTTGGTCGCTGCGCGCAAGGGCACGATACGCTTCGAGGGTAAGGCCATCGAGAGACTTTCGCCCGATGCCGTCGTCCGATCCGGGATAACGCATGTCCCGGAGGGGAGGCGGGTGTTCCAGCATCTTACGGTCAGTGAAAATCTGGATCTAGGCGCCTACACGCGCCGCGGATCCCCCGAAGTGAAACGTGACCGCGAGGAAATGCTGGAGCTTTTTCCGGTCCTCAAAAAAAGGCTCAAAGGCCTTGCCGGCAATTTGAGCGGCGGGGAACAGCAGATGCTGGCAATGGCCCGGGCGCTGATGAGCCGTCCCAAGCTGCTTCTGCTTGACGAGCCCAGTCTTGGACTTGCTCCCAAGATGGTCGAGGTGATCTTCAGCCTGATTCAAAAAATTCATCGGCAAGGAATGACTGTTCTTCTCGTCGAGCAGAATGCCTTCAAGGCCCTAGAGAACGCTGATTATGGGTACGTGATCGAAAGCGGGCGCATCAAGATGGAAGGACCGGGGAACATGCTGCTTGAAAATCCCGAGATCAAGCAGGCCTACCTCGGCGAGTAGAGCAGAGTTAACGTCTTCGCGTTTACCAACCCTCAGTTTTTGCCCGGCCTCGAGTGATTTCAAACCCAGGGTTGCGTGAACGGCCTGTGCCCGAACTCCCTTAAGCCGCCGTAATTTTTTCCGCGTGGGCGATTCTGTCGGGCGGAGTCTTTTTCAAGTCCCAGGTAAGTTTTGCAAGCGAAAGCCCATAAATCAGCCATTTGCTGGGATCCCAGTGATGCCATTTCACGCCATTTCTGTAGTCAGAAGGGAATCGGTGGTGAAAGTTATGATAGCCCTCGCCGTTCGTCAGAATAGCGCCGAGCCAATGATCGCGGGCTGAGATTGTCTTGTCGTAGGTTCGGGAACCGAACGTGTGGGCGAACGAATTGATGAAGAAAGCGGAATTCATCACGATCACCAGACGAACGCATACGTTCAGCAGAAAGGCGGTCAAATAGTTTCCGCTGAAATACCCGAGAAGGGTCGGCAGAATAATTCCGCTTGTCACAGCCCAGGCACCCTCATAACGATGCTGGTGAAAGATCATCGGATCTTTCTGCAAATCGGCGATGATCTTATAGTTGACTTTGTGCTTAAAGAAGATGATCCAGTTGATGTGAGCGTACCAGAACCCTTTCTTGATCGTGTAGGGATCGCGGTCCGTGTCGACAAATTGGTGATGCTGGCGATGCTGAGAAGCCCATTTCAGGGCGGATTGTTCGAAAGTGGAAGCTCCGAAAAAGAGAAGCAGAAAGCGGATGACGGGACCGGTTTTAAAAGCCGCATGCGCGAAAAGCCTGTGGTAGCCCATCGTGATGGCCATGCCGCTCAGCGCCGTATAAACCCCGAAAATTGTCCACTCGAGCCCCGAGATTCCATGATGCCAGGCATAAAATGGAAAAACAAAAACCGCGGCGGCGTGAATGACAAGGAAGAAGATAATTCCCGTCCACCGTATGCGAGGCGTTGGAGGCGGGTACAGCATGTCGAGTGTTTCTGACGGCGTCATGCAGAAGCTCCTTCTGTATGAAAAATTAGGACAAGAAAAAAACACAAACGGTCCGGGGAGAGTGCGAACCCAAGCCTTTCAGAGGACACAGTTCAGAATGGGCTGAAGGGCGAGCCTAACAGGAATCCTCTCATCCTGCAAGCACATTGACAGGTCTGATAGCATAGCCCACAAAAAAACCGGCTTGATCCGGCTCATGTCAGGGGAGTTTATGGAATGGTTTCACGCGGTTTTTCTGGGCATCGTCGAAGGAGTTACAGAGTTTCTCCCGATTTCGTCCACCGGTCATCTGATGATTGCCGGGAGACTCTTGGGACTCCAACCTACGGAATTTCTAAAAAGCTTTGAAATTGCCATACAGTCCGGTGCAATTCTCGCCGTGGTGCTGCTTTACTGGAGACGTCTGCTGGTCGACTTGGAGGTGATGAAGCGCGTCGCTTCAGCTTTCCTGCCGACGGCCGTGATCGGTTTCATCCTCTACCGGACGGTCAAAACTTATCTGATGTCCTCCGAGGAGGTCGCGGCTTGGGCGCTCCTGATCGGGGGCGTGATCATGATCGTGTTTGACCGGTTGTTTCGAGAGCGGGACGATGCTGTTTGCGAGCTGTCCAAGATGCCGTACCGGACAGCGGTGCTGATCGGCGCTTTTCAAGCGTTAGCCATGATTCCCGGCGTATCCCGTTCTGCGGCCACGATCCTGGGCGGTATGGCTTTAGGGCTGCGCCGAAAAACCGTGGTGGAATTCTCTTTCCTGCTTGCCGTTCCCACGATGGCCGCCGCAACAGGACTCGATATTCTGAAGAGTTCGCACACATTCAATTCTAAGGAGTGGGGACTGCTCGCTCTGGGCGCAGCGGTGTCCTTCGCCGTTGCTCTGATCTCGATTCGATGGCTTTTAGCCTATATTCGGGATCATGGGTTTACGGCGTTCGGTGTTTACCGGATTATCGCCGGGCTAGGGTTGATTTTGTTCGTTCTCTAAAATTGCAACGAAAAAGTTGAGGTAAAAAAAACAAAGACAAGGTAGAATCCACGTCCAGAACCGCCCCTTGGGGCATGATTGGCCGGCGGGAAGCCGGTAAGGAGAAATCTGTGAGCAAGAAAAAAGGATTGGTTTTGACGGCCGCAATGGCGGGGTTGGTGGCGATGACCTTGACGGGATGTTCCCGCAAGCAGGAGCCCCAGATGATTGACGTCGCAAGCCGGCTTGAGCAGGCGCGTGCTCAACGCTCCGCGCTGGCGGCTCAGACGCCCTCAGAGCCTGTGCAGACTGCCGTTGTTCAGCCTGTTCAGCGGAAAGTTTCCTACGTTAAGTAAGACGATCTACGAAATCCCGGGCGGTGACCGCGCCGTCCGGGATTTACGCCTCTAAAGCGGGAAAAGCATCCCCGTATTTGACCTCATCGGGGTGTTCAGATTCATAGCGCCCCAGAAACTCCAGAAAGATTTGCCTCTCAGAGACCGCCTCAACGCGGAAACAAGCATCCTGGGCCATTTCAATTCTCAAGAGTGTAAAGACCCTCGGATCGGCTTGGTAAGCGGCCGCAAATTGCCTGCAAGCCGATTGGTAAAGCCTCCGGCGTTCATCCTTCCTCTCTGGAAAACGGCGCAGTTCGCGGCTTTTGTCATAGGCGGTCTCAGCGCGATAGACATGCCATTGCGCGGTCCAGCATCCCGGTGTGCATCCTGAAAGCCAGAGGAGAAGAAAAAACAGGGTGAGAGGGCGGGGTCTTATCATCGAGGGTGCAGCTTCTTTTTAGGGCTTCTTGGAGGCGGCGTTCAAGGCTTCCTCGATCGCAAGATCTTTTTCATCTGCCGGCGGAGTTCTAGGCTCGGTTTTCCCGCCGGGGATATGCAAGCCCCGGCCCATATCTGGGAAATCCATGGGAAGCGGAAATGTCACGAGCTGCAGAATACCGCCCGCCGTGTAAAACAAGGATTGGGGCATACCCGCTGCAAATCCCTTCCACTCCGCGGAATGTTGGGGCTGTTTAGCCTCGATAAACATCGCCGTCCATCCGAGAAACGTGTTCACGAGTCCGAATTTTAATTTCCCGCCCGTTTGAGATGCGTAACCTTGCTGCTGCGTCCAGGAGGATTGAGCACTCGCGGGTGAAGCGGCTCCAGCGCCTAAGAGAAAAACCGTCATTAAAAAAATATGAATTCGTCTCATGAATGATTCCTCCGCGAAACAGAAAGGATCCCGAGGAAGGCTCTCCTCGGGGGATCCTCGAAAACGATGAGATTGACGGTATCGTCATGGCGCCCGAGGATAGAGTCAGTAAACCGTTTCTGAAAGCGCATGTTATCCTCGCGCAAAGGGGAAGTCAACCCGCTGAAGGGTTTTTGAAACGAATGACAATATGGCTGTCCCCAAAGGGACAATGGCGGCATCCTTGCTGACAGCACCAACCGCGGGCAAGAAGATAGGCTCTCGTGAAGACGGTCTCTCCGGTGACAGGATCCTCGTACGTATCCTCGCCTTTGTCACATGCTTCTGCGTGAGCCCGGTCGATGAGCTTTTCATTTTCATTTTTTTGCTGATCTTCCATGGGGGGATTATACCCAGGGTTGATTCAGCCGCAAGCAGTGCGATCATGAATTATCGAAGCGGACGGCTTAGCGAAGGTTTGCAGCCATTGAAAAACAGGGCGGGCCCGCTTATCCTTAAATCGGACATGCTCTCGGTGTCATGATCCTCAGCGGGGGGGGGGCATCGGCACAGGTCGGGCACTTTTGCAGCAACAAGGATCTGATGAGGCTCGGATGAGAAAAATGAGGCTGGTCATGGCTGTCATGTGTGTGTTTCACGCACCGGAAGCCGGAGCACAAGACTCCCAGAATCCTCGGACAGAGACAGGCTTCTTGTCGGGGCGAGCTGATTCGGCGGCGGCCTTCGCTGAAGAGTCTTCACTTTACGCTGAACAAGCGGCCGAAAAAGCCGATGAGGCGCATAAATTCGCCCGGCGTGCCTATCGCTCTGAAAAGTCGGAAGAATCCAAGGACTACGCCCGCAAAGCCATGAGGGCTGCCGAGGAGGCCCGCCAAACGGCTTTACTCGCCCGAGAATCGGCTTTGCAAGCCTATCACGCGTCGAAATCGGCTGTTCAGGCGGCCGAGAAAAACCGCAGTTCGTGAATGGAGCCGAGCGTTCCATTTTCAAAACCTTAGTTTATCCCGATCCTTGCCGATAAAGTCTCTGCATGAACCGCGGCGTTCGTCCGCGGTATAAGCTTCCCGAAAACTGAAGTGAGGAGAGTTCATGAAAAAAATTTTATCATCCCTTAAATTTCTTCTTACGGCCTCTGCGCTGGGTCTCTTCCTGATACCGGTATGGGCGGGCGTTGCGGGTTCGGACACTGCAAAGCCGGCAGGTTTCGGCTCCCAGGCGCCGCTGATCGCGGGACTAAGCGCCATTGAGGATTCGCAAGCTTTTCAGCGCTACAGCGTCCGGAAAAAGTCCGAGCTCTCTCGGCTGCTCTATCTCATGGATCGTTTTCGAGGGAGCGGCTACAAGGTTATCTATGACGGTCTCGAGTATGACTCAGAGACGGCCGCACAAGAGTCGAGAAAATTTATTGCAAAAAACTACAAGCAAGAGCCGGCAGTCGATTGGATTCGGGAGAACGCTTACCGGTCGAGCCCCGGGGGAAATGTCATCCAGGTTAAAACGCCCGATGGAACGATTCTGGATTTGCGCGATGTGCTGATCGATGAACTCGAATCGCTCAGAAGAGTGGAGCTGAAGGTTTCTCTGCAGTCTTGAAGTACCGGTATTTGAAACAAAAAAAGACCCGCCGTGAAGATGCGGCGGGTCTTTTTTTTTGAAAAGGAGCCCTGAATGGTGATTCGGGCTTTTTTCTTCCGAAGGGCTGTTAAACCTTCGGCGAACTCAGAGGGGATATGAGAAAAACAGGGGAAGGCTAGAAGAACCTTTTGCCTTTGACTGGGTTAGTGTAACATAGGCACGTTGAGCGCCCAAGCTTAAAATCACCTTTTTTTATTTTCTTATAAGGTCTTTTCATGGATAGATTTACAGAAATAAACACCCCTTCGCGAGATCCTGCAGAAGGTTTTGAAAATCGACTCGTCCTCTCGTTTGAATCCAGGGAAAGCCGCCGTATGGAGCGCCTCATTGAGCTTGCAGGGGGAAGACCTCTCTGCGTTCCTAGCCTTCAGTTCATCCCTTTGGAAGGGCATCCCGAAGCGCATGGTCTGGGTCAGAAACTGCTTCGCAATGAAATTCACATTTTGATTCTTATGACGGGTTACGGCGTGCGGTGTCTCGGGGAGATCCTGCTCAGGGAATTCGACCGCAACGAAATTTTGTCGGCGCTGCGGAGAGTGACGACGGTCGCCCGCGGACCCAAGAGCGTCTTTGCCCTTCGTGAGCTGGGCGTGGAACCCACTCTTGCGGTGGAAGAGCCTGGTACCTGGCAGGAGATTTTGTCCGCTCTCGAGGATGCGCCCCAGGGGATCTCAGCTTCGCAGAAAACGGTGGCGATTCTTGAGGAGGTCGGAGGGCATGAGGGCCTCGCGGAGGCTTTGAAGAAGAGAGGGGCGAGGATTCTCGAAGTTCCTGTTTATCGGTGGGCGCTGCCCGCGGATCACGAACCTATCAAGCAAGCTCTTCAAGCTCTCTTACGCGAAGAAGCCGCCGCAGTTCTTTTCACGAATGCATCGCAGATTAACAGTGTGCTGCGTGTGGCGGCCGAGCTGGGCTGGGAGAAAGATGTGAGGGCCGCCATGAGCCGCACTCTGGTGGCCTCGGTCGGGCCGCATTGCTCGGAGCGCTTGCGTGAATTTGGAATACAGATCGACTTTGAGCCGCGCACGGCAAAAATGGAAAATCTGGTTCAGGAAACAGCCGAGAATTTAAAGCGGCTCCGAGAAGACAGGCAAAAGCCGTTGGTGGTACTCGAGCGCCGATCTCAGCAGACGCCCTCAGAGAGAGAACTCCGTGAAGAGGGGCCCTTCATGAAAGCCTGCCGGGGCAGAGCCGCGCAGAGCGTTCCGGTCTGGCTGATGCGTCAGGCGGGCCGCTATCAAAAGGAATACCGGGCGATTCGGTCCCGTGTCGGTTTTTTGGAACTCTGTAAGAACAAAGATCTTTGTGCCGAAGTGACGGTTTTCGCGCAGGAACAAACAGGGGCCGATGCCGCGATACTTTTTTCAGATATCCTGCTGATTGTTGAGCCCATGGGACTGGGGCTCGAGTTCGGCCGAGGTGAGGGGCCGATGATTTCCGGAGCTTCAGCTTCTGCGATCCTCAAGAGGCCGGATATCGAGCCGAGGGAATCTCTCGGCTTCGTTATGGAGGCTGTTCGCCTGATCAGGAGCTGTCTCAAGCCGCAAATACCCCTGATCGGCTTCTCAGGCGCCCCTTTTACACTGGCATCTTACATCCTCGAAGGAGGCGCCTCCAGAAACTATATTCGAACGAAGAGTCTGATGGCATCAGACCCCGATACATGGCACGCCCTGATGGAAAAAATTGCTAGAGCCGCGGCGAAATACCTCAATGCTCAGATCGATGCGGGAGCGGACGTCGTCCAAGTGTTCGACAGCTGGGTTGGGTGTCTGCCTCCGGAGGATTATCGGAGGTTTGTTCTGCCTCACACCCGCGCCCTGATCCAATCTCTGAAGCCCGGCGTGCCTGTGATCCACTTCTCGACGGGGACCGGCGCCTATCTCCCGCTCATCAGGGAGGCCGGAGGAGACGTCATCGGTATTGATTTTAGAATTTCCGTGCAAGACGCTTGGCGGGCCATCGGCCACGACCGAGGTCTTCAGGGGAATTTGGATCCGGTTCTTCTATGCGGGCCGCGCGAAGTTATGTTGAGGGAAGCCAAGAGAGTTCTGGATGAGGCCGCAGGCCGTCCCGGCTTTATCTTTAATGTCGGGCAAGGCCTGCTCCCCGAAACCTCTGTATCGAACGTTCAAGCTCTGGTCGACTATGTTCACGCTTACCGCGGGTGAGTGATGAAACCTCGTCGAATCGCGGTGATCGGAGGCGGGATTTCGGGGTTAGCTTTTGCGAATCGAATCCGTGAAGCCGCGAAGGCTGACTCAGCGCCTTTCGAAATTTCGATCGTTGAGGCGCAGGACCGATTAGGCGGCATCATCGAGTCCTTTCGGGATGAGAACTTTCTTTTTGAGGGGGGACCCGAGTCTTTCATCACGGAGAAACCTTGGGCCCTTGAGCTTTGCCAGAGGCTGGGGCTTGGATCCCAGCTGATCAACACGCGTGCCGAGTATCGCCGAAGCTTCATCGTGCGTAAGGGAAGACTAGAGGCTGTTCCAGAGGGTTTTTATTTGATCGCGCCCTCGCGTATCCTGCCTTTTTTGAAGTCCGGGATCATGAGTTGGCGCGGGAAAATGAGGGTTCTAGCGGAGCCTTTTCTTCCGGCGCGAAAAAATTCCGGCGATGAAAGTGCGGCGTCATTTATTCGCAGAAGATTCGGGGCCGAAGCTCTTCGATGGGCAGGTCAGCCGATGCTTGGCGGCATCTACTCTGCGGATCCTGAACGTTTAAGTTTGCGGGCGACGTTTCCAAAGTTTCTGGATTGGGAGCGTGATCACGGAAGCATTATCCGTGCACTCAGGGCTCGGAGCCGCGCCGGAAAAAACTCCGAGTCGCTTGCCTCTGGACCGAGATACGGCCTTTTCGCTTCACTCCGTACGGGCATGGAATCCTTGATTCGCGCCCTTCTTGCCCACAACCCCGATCTCAGTGTGACCACGGGGGCCGCTGCGGTTCGTCTCTCCCGCACCTCTGAGGGGTGGACGATTCTTCTGGGATCCGGGCAAGAGCTTCGGGCTGACGCCGTTGCGTGCGCTCTCCCCGGACCTCGCGCGGCCCGGCTCCTTGCTCCTGAATTCCCGGAACTTGCCGCACAAATTGCCTCGATACCCTGTTCGTCGTCTGTGACGGTGAATCTAGGTTACCGGGAATTTCCGCTAGTATCCAAGTTTCGAGGTTTTGGGTTTGTGGTGCCTGAGGAGGAGGGAAGCGGCATTCTTGGATGCACGTTCAGTCATCTGAAATTTGAAGGAAGGGCTCCCTCAGATCAGGCTCTTCTGAGGGTGTTTTTACGGGGAAAGCTCAGAGACAGAGCCCTGGCGGAAAAGGATGAAAAAGTCGTCACGGAAGTTCTTCTCGAACTCGAGCGGCTTCTCGGTATCAGCGCACGCCCTGTGCTCAGCGCCGTGCGGCGATACCCGGATTCGATGCCTCAATACGAGGTGGGGCATCTCGACAAAGCGGCCGCTATCCTCAAAAGATCCAATGAAATACCAGGTCTTTATCTTCTCGGAAACACTTACTGCGGGGTCGGTCTTCCAGACTGTATTCGTCTCGCGGAATCAAAGGCCATCGAGGCCATGGAGTTTTTGTCATGAAGGCAGATCATGTTTTGCTTGTGGGGTTCGGGGCGCCGGAAAAAGTTGAAGATGTGAGAGCCTTCTTGGCCAAGGTTGCCGAGGGAAGGGCAATACCCGAGGAAAGACTCAGCGAGGTTGAACATCATTATGCAGTCATCGGAGGATCACCCTACAACCGCCATGCGCTTGAGTTCAAACGGCATCTCGAAGAGGATCTCCGGGAACGGGGCCTCACTCTTCCGGTCTATCTGGGAATGCGCAACTGGCATCCCTTCATGGGTAATACCCTCACAGAGATCGCATCCAAGGGACATTGCGCGGGGATCGGAGTGATTCTCTCGGTCCAGCGTTCGATTTCAAGCTGCGCTCGCTATAAAGACGATGTGGCCCAGGCAAAAAAATCAGCCGGTGCAGAGGGGGTTGATTACGCATTTCTTCCGCCCTGGTACGACCATCCCTACTTTATCGAGGCGCAAACGGATCTGATCCGAAAACTTCTCGGCGAAAAAAAGCAGACGGTCGAGGAGACGCATTTTTTATTCACGGTCCACTCGATACCGGTCGACATGGCAAAGGCCTGCGACCTCTGCGATTATCGGGAGGAGTTTAACGAGACGGCCCGGCTGACGGCTGAAAGGCTGGGAGCGCCGAGCTGGAGTCAGGCTTATCAATCCCGCAGCGGCAGTCCCCGTCAGCCATGGTTAGAGCCCGATATCCTGGATGAGATCAAGCGCCTGGTCAGCGAAGGCAAACGCAAGATCGTCGTTGTTCCGGCAGGCTTTCTTTTTGACAACGCAGAAGTGTTGTTTGATTTGGATGTGGAAGCAGGGGATCTTGCTCGGTCCCTGGGTATCGGTTACCATCGCGCTCCAACGGTTATGGGGCATCCGCTCATGAGAAAGCTTTTCGCGGATCTGATCCAGAAAACCGCAGCGTCCGATAAACAGTTTCTGCAGCGTTAGATCGTGAAATTGCAAACCATTTCCAAGAAATAACTTAGCATTTAGCGTGGGGCTGTTGATCAAGATTCCCATCGAATTGTTGCATCTTTTGAGCTGAATCGTTATCATACGGCACCTTGCATGGGATTCATCTTTAAGGACGAAGATCCTCCTTAATCCGTTCCATTCTGGAGTCTTTCGCAAAGTTGACGCGGGAGAGCAAAAAAGTTTTACCATCTCAAATTTTTTCAGGAGGAAGTCTATGTCGAAAATCAAGGTCGCTGTTGTCGGCGTCGGCAATTGCGCGAGTTCTCTGATTCAGGGGATTTATTATTACGCAGATAAGACCGAGAAAGACGCTATCGGTCTGATGAACTGGGAGATCGGCGGTTACAAGCCTTCGGACATCGAGGTCGTGGCTGCCTTCGATATCGATGCCCGCAAGGTCGGCAAAGAAGTGAATGAAGCCATTTTCGAGCTCCCGAATAACACCACCGTATTTTGCGCCAACCTTCCGAAATCCGGCGTAAAAGTCAAGATGGGCTGCATTCTTGACGGTTTCTCGGATCACATGAAAGATTACGACGACAAATACACGTTCGTCATCGCTGATCAGCCCGAGGCAACAAAGGCCGATGTGGTCCGCATTCTGAAAGAATCCGGAGCAGAAATTCTGATCAACTACCTGCCGGTCGGCTCTGAGAATGCCGCAAAGTTTTATGCGGATTGCGCTCTTGAAGCTCATCTGGGATTCATCAACTGCATTCCGGTTTTTATCGCGAGCAACCCGGAATGGGCGGCGCGCTTCAAAGAAAAGAACTTGCCCATCATCGGCGATGACATCAAGGCGCAGGTGGGAGCTACGATCACTCACCGTGTTTTGACGGATCTCTTTCATAAGCGGGGCGTCAAGCTCGAGAGAACGTATCAGATCAACACGGGCGGCAATACGGATTTTCTCAACATGCTGAACCGTTCTCGTCTTGCTTCAAAGAAGATCTCCAAGACCGAAGCTGTGCAGTCGGTCGCTGCGGAGCGCATGGACGAAGAAAATATTCACATCGGGCCGAGCGATTATGTTCCCTGGCAGAAAGACAACAAAGTGTGTTTCTTGCGCATGGAAGGAAAGCTCTTCGGCGATGTCCCGATGAATATCGAGCTCCGTCTCTCAGTGGAAGATTCACCTAATTCAGCGGGTGTGGCCATCGATTCGATTCGATGCTGCAAGCTGGCCTTGGAGAGAGGCGAGGGCGGGATTCTCTGGGGTCCTTCGGCCTACTTCAAGAAACATCCGCCGAAGCAGTTCCCGGATGATATCGCCTGTGAGATGACTCAAAAGTTTATCGAAAGCGGTACGCAGGTGAGCGTCGGTTAATGGCCGAAAGGCTGATTTTAGATTCATAACACAGAGAGCGGGAGGGTAAACCCCTCCCGCTTTTTTTTGCCCCTCCCCCCGATGAAAGGAAACCCGATGCGTTATCGTCTGATCTTTGTGAGTGTTCTTCTTTTATCCTTCAGCTGCTTTTCTTCATTTCAAGGGGGCGCTGGCGCTGCGTCCGAGACTCTCTTGTCGCTCGATCAAATCGAAAGCTTCACACAGAACATGAATGACCTGACGAAAGCGATCGAAGAAAAAAGAAGCCGTATCAAAGGAATCGGAAAGGAATTAGCTGCGCTCAAGGCGGGGCATAAGCAACTTCAGCTGAATGGGTCTGCGGCAGAAAGACAGCGGGAGCTTGAAACGGACCTGATCACGAATGAAGAAAGTCTACGGGATCTGCAAGCCCAGCTTGAGACGGTATCCAAGCGAATCGAGCAATCACGCGGCTACGCCCCCGATCTTCTTCGAG
>VFQY01000061.1 GCA_018883425.1 Candidatus Omnitrophota bacterium
CCCCAAAGACAACAAACCCGCCGCTGAAATTAGAAAAAAAAGAAACGATTCGTGCCTCACATTTCCGAGCACCATTAAATTGATCCAAAGCCATCGAAAATTGACTGGGTCTGGGCTGTCGAGGAAACTCCTCAGTGCAATAAAGCTGATTGTGATGAAAAAAACGGCGGCAAAGTCAAACCCTGAAGAAGTTGCTGATTGTGTGAAGACAGGCTGGGCGCATACCAGAAGAAGTGAGGAGAGCGCGCACCATCTGCCCCATTTTTTTTGTACAAGGTAATAAATGAAGCCCAGAAAGAATGTCAGTAATAAGAAGTTCACTAGGAAACCATTTTCGGCGCTGTAGCCTTTTGCCGTATGAACCAAAGAAATCAGAAAAGGATAAAATAGAGGTCTTTTGGGGATCTCGTGATGGATCGGGTAGAAGCTATTGTAATACCACTCACCCATCGTCACGTTATCGATGCTTTTTTGGTCAAACATACTTTTGGCATCGCCAAGAAGATTCGTTTCATCGGACAGGACGCGGTAGTGGGTGCCCACTGAACAAAAAATCATGATCGAGAAAAAAAGAGCGGCTATCAGAGGCTCTCTATAAATGAGCACAATATCTTTGAGCGTGTGCTGCCGATGCTTTTGTCTAAGAACCGAACCCAGACTGTGAAGCCAAGTGAGAAACATGGCCAAAATCAAAAAATAAGTTGTTTGTGAAAAAAGCAGTTTCATGATGTCAGGCAGGACCGTTGTCGAGCAGAAGACCGATGCCGCCAGAGCTGCGGATGCATAGAGAAAAAAACTGTAATGGCGGGTAATCATGGGGCTGGCTCCGATCTTTTTGAGTGCTGGGTATGAATCGGCGTTTGGTTGGAAATCTACAGCCTTATTCCGCGGGTCTGAGCCAGCTAAGGGTAAGCCGGATGGGGGGGGCTTTCGTCCCGCGCCTGTTCAGGAGCGGCAGGTACCCCCTGCAAAAGTGCAGGGTGAAATTAGGAGCGCTGCTTGTCTGCCAAGGGGTGGCGGCATCCAGCAAAGGTCTCGAAAGCGGCCCTTTCACAGCGGTGGGCCGGGGGGCACTCCTGAAAAACCGATGCGCTTTAAAACAGTTGGATTTTATTAAGCACGGGTTATTAGAATATTTGCCCCGAACTCTTGGAAGAGTTCCGTTTTGGCAGACACTCTTAAGTTTGATTTCTTGGGAAGGATAACGTCATGGTGCTGTCTAAAAAAAACTATGCGGCGGTGCTTGGCTGGGCGTACATCATTCTTGGTGCGCTGAATTTGACGGGAGGCCTCGGGTTTGAGCGTGTCATTGTGGGGATTGGGATTCTCCGGCGGAAGAAGTGGGCCCGCTGGGCCGCAATCGGGCTTGGATGGATGAGATTGGTCTTGATTATCGGATTTGGTTTTGCGCTTTCATATCTCAAGTCTTATCTTGATGATCTGGCGCTTGAGTTTAACGGCGTTTTCCTCTTCGTGAGAGTTCCGCTCTGGGTGGGTCTGTCCGCGGAATTTGTGACCAGTCTCATACTGCTGGTTTTTACCTATAGTCCGAGCGTCAAAAAGGAACTCGTTCGTTAAACGCGGCCGAGCAGCGGCGCCGATAGAGTAAACGAAATCCCTTTTGAGCCGAGATGGTTTTGCGCGGAGAAGAGGACCAGCGCGCCGGCGCCCCGTTTGCGGATTCGGCCAGAGCGGTCCTCTTGGCGGAGAATTCATACCCGGCGGAACTGGCACAAAAGGCGGCAAGGCGCCGGGCCGATCAAGGGTTCGTACAGATCGACGAATGTATCAAGGAACAGCTCTTAAATTATTAAACCCCCGCGCGTTGGCAAGGGGTATCATCGGAAGCGTTTATGGATCAAACAAAAAGAGTTGTTTTCTTAGACGGGCTGCGCGGAGCCGCAATACTTCTCGTGGTTCTTTTCCATGCGTATGCGCGTTGGCCCGAGGTTGTAAGGTATGGCGATAAGTTTGCGGAATTTCCAATTTTTCGGTTCGGGTTTCTCGGGGTGCAGCTATTTTTCATGATTTCGGGTTTTGTTATTCTGATGACGCTTGAGCGCTGCAGCGGCTTCGCTCAATTTCTATACCGCAGATGGCTGCGTTTGTTCCCGGCCATGATGATCGTGAGCCCGATCATTCTCTCGACCGCTCTTTTTTTGCCGGAGAGACCGCTGGGAATTCCCGCCTTGCGGGATATGATACCCGGCCTCACATTTATTCAACCGGATTGGTGGGAGGTAATTCTGGGTTCTCCGCAGGGATACCTCGAGGGCTCATTTTGGACACTTTACATCGAAGTGAAATTTTATGTCGTTTTCGGACTTCTGTTTTTCCTTGCGGGTGAAAACGTTTCGATCTTGGGGCTCCTGATTTTATTCATGCTCTCCCTTGTGTGGAGTGGCTCGACCTTCTCGAAGTTATTGGACGCGAATTACATGGGCTGGTTTGCCGCCGGGGCCTTGTTTTGTAAATACCACCGAACAGCTAATAAACGGTGGATGGTCATGGGTGTTATTTCTGCGCTCGCAAGCGCGCTATCGATACGTGCGGATGGCCGGGAAGGTGCGGTCGAGGCGGGAATTGTTTTAGTTAGCTTCTTCGCGGCGGCGCTCGCCAGCAAGAGCATCCAGTCGATTTTAAGCACCCGCATCCTATGTCTCCTAGGTTTCATGAGCTACCCACTCTATCTGCTTCATGAAAATCTGATGGTAGGGTTAATTGTAAAATTAGGCAATTCAGCCGCCTGGATGCCCGATGTTCTGCTGCCCGTGCTCCCCATCTTGCTCTGTGTCGCGGTGAGCTGGATTCTCGCCGCCTACGGTGAACCCTTCTTGCGCGCGCGTCTCGAGGCGGCTTTCGCCGGGCGCCGATGAGGGGGATGAAAAAGATCGGCGCCCCCCCAAGTGAAGGATTCAGTGATGCGCATCACAGAACTTCCCCGTGTAACTGGCAGAATCCATGGGCTTGATTCAGTGACCCGGGTTTTGAGAATACCATTTTGAACTTAGGGAGGCATGTATGAAAAACTCTTCGATTTTAAAAGTCATGGCGATCGTGATTGCCAGCATTCATCTCGTAGGCTGCAGCACAACAGGAAAAGCGACTGACTTTAATGGGCTATCATCCCCTGATGGTCAGCCGGTCGCACACCTGAGCACAACGAATTACGCAGTTCATCTTCTTATGGGTAAGAACCCTCTTTGGGGGGACGCAACGCTGCAAAAGACGATGTCGGATTTCACGGCTTCGGTTAAGGCTCAGAACGTCTCCAAGGTTAGAATTGTTCAATCGTCCAGCCGTTCATTGTGGTATCTGTTTTTCCCGATCACGGCTATTGTGACGCCCGTGATAACCAACGTTGCCGGCGAGGCTATTCAGTAGGTTTTCTAGCTTTGCCGGACAGCAATCCGCCGAGGCAAGGAACCGGGTATTTCTAGCGTGAAGGATACCCGGTTCTGGTTGGAAGGTGCCCGCGCCAAAAGCGGCGCAGTCGAATAATTCTAGAATTTAGTCATCCGCCAGGAAGGCGCTCTCCTCGAAGCCGAATAAAATTTGCCCTCCAGCACCGCAAGGTGAGGGAGGGTATTTTTTTGCCTGCGAAGGCCAGCTCGCTGCGGCTGTCAGAGTTTTCCAAGAAAGGGTTTCTAAAATCCCGAACGACCCCGAATCTTCTGGAAGGGGTTCCGAGTGGTATTTGTCAGCCCAACGAGAAAAAGGATAGGGTAGAATAGGCGTCAAAGGACTTCTGCCTAAAGAGCCGCTTTTGATGGGCTTAAAAGAGGGAACGCTGCTCGCGCTAGAGCCGCGTGAAGTCTGAAAGAAGTGCCCTCTGAGGCGAAAGGTCAAGGGGGTATAGTTCATACTCAGACGACTGAAGCGCCAAGCGGCTCAGGGCATGAAGAGGTGTCTCTTTATGCACGGAATCCCCAGCGATTGGAAGGGGCGGCGAGCCTTAAGCTTGCGCGGAAGAGGCAAAAACGAGAAGCTTTTTCATGAAAAAAAATCTTGTGAATCTAACGGCGCTGATTGCCGGCGCAGTCGTCTCTTTGCTGATCGCGGAGATCTGTTTTCGGACGTTTTGCTTGCTTAGATACGATCGGGCCCTGAAGCGCGTTAGCCACGAACTCTTTTTTGTGGATAAGACAAAAGACTATGTCTTGAAAATGCGGCCCAATACGAGCAGGACAAATAAAACCTTTGGGGGGAGTGACCAGTCTTGGGAATATAAAATCAACGAGTATGGATTCCGGGGGGATCCTTTCGACTTTAATCGTAAATCGTTTAGGATTGTTTTCTTGGGAGATTCTTATACTTTCGGGTGGGCAATTTCCGACGAGGATGTTCATCCGAGGAAGGTTGAAGAGATTCTCCAAGCCGAGCGGAATAAAGATGTCAGCGTTTTTAATCTCGGCGTGCCCGGATATAGCACTGTGACGGAAGCTGCGCTGCTGAGAGATTGGATCGATGACCTAAAACCCGACCTTGTTGTTCTCGACTATGTGATGAATGATGCCGAGCTTCAGAATAACGTGCCGGAAAAGCCCGAGCTGATTTATCGGGGGCAACTTTTTTGGCTTCTCGATTTTTTCATGGAGCAGCTGAAGACCTTCTCCCGAGAGACTTTCGGGAAGAAGAAAAACTACAGTTATCTCGAGGGGTTCGAGCCGAAAAGCTGGAAATGGAGAGCTTCGAAAGAAGCGCTGAGGGATATAAGCGCCCTTTGCGCGGAGAGGGGAATTCCCCTGATGGTTTTTATCTTGCCCGATGTGACACAGCGCATTGGAGATTTCTACGGATTGAGACTCATTCATGAGGCCGTAAAACAATGGGGCGCTGAGCTCGAGGTGCCGACCTACGACCTCCTTCCCTATTTTGATGGCAAAAACCATGAAGATTATTGGGTGCCGGGAGACGGACACCCTAATGCAAAAGCGAATCAAATATTCGCCGAGGTTATGGCGGATAAGATCATGCCCTTCATCAGGGATTCAGCATAAACGTTGACCGGTATCCGAGAGGCGGCGTATCTGCTCCGGACGGAAAGAGCCGTTCAGGCCCCGCATGGTAAGCCGCCGGTCCCTGCGGAAAGTGATTTGGTAGAAAGTCTGGAAATTCTGTTTTGTTCTGCTACAATACGCAAAATTTATTGAAGCCTCATAGAAGCAAAAGAATACCGCTAGACACGCCGAAAGCGGTTGTATGATCTGTGTGCGCCCGTAGCTCAATTGGATAGAGCATCTGACTACGGATCAGAAGGTTTCAGGTTCAACTCCTGACGGGCGCGCCATCATCCTCGTCATATCCAGCAATCTTGTCTGCGCGACGGTTTCCAAAGGGCTTGACGCAGCAGCGTCGCACGGATCTAACCGTGAAGATAAGTCCATGACGCACACTTCCTGGGGATCTATCCACAACGCCGATGAGAGCTGGCGCACCAAGCTCATCGGGGATCTCTCCCACGTCTATGTCATGCCCCGCTATGTCGAGCTTTTCGGAAATTATTTCGGCAATCTCAAGACACCTTCTTCTTTTCTCGAACTTGGTTCCGGCAACGGGGATATTGCCCAACGGATCCGCGAGAGAAACTTCCCGTTTATTTCTCAGTACGTGGTGTCCGAGAATTTTGAAGAAGGCGTTGCTTGGCTGCGGCAAAAAGGTTTTAAGGCCGAACGGGTGGATGCGCAGTCCATTCCTTTCAACGACGGCGCGTTCGATGCGGTTGTTTGTTTTGATGTCATGCACCATGTGGAGCAACCTGCGCGCATGGCTCGCGAGATGATGCGGACGGGCCGAGGACGTCTTTTTTTGACAGAGTCGAACGGCTTGAGCTGGGGAAGGAAAATGATGGAGCTGACCCCGGCTCATCGCAAAGCGGGAGAGCGTTCTTATACCCCGGCGCGATACCGCTCTTTTTTTGAACAGCCCGGGTTTCGCGTCACCCGCTTTGAAATTCAGCCTTTTGTTTTTCCTCTCCGGCTTCCGCGGGCCTTTTCGGCCTTGCAGGTCCGATTCAACCGCTGGATCGAGAAGGTTCCCATCCTGCGTTGGCAATGTTCGAATGTCTACATCTATCTGGAATATGAGCGCGTCTAATTCAGAACCCCGCCGGAAGGACTGGAACGCTATCTACGAGAGCGAGGTTTTGACTCGTCGCCGTCGGTCGGGACATCTGGCAAAGCTTCGCAAGGCCGGATTTTTCGATATCCCCAGGCATAGCCGTATTCTGGATTTAGGATGCGGAACGGGCGAGATGCTCGATATTCTGGCGGAGGAAGGTTTTGACGATCTCACCGGAATGGACCGTTATCAGCCGTCCGGACACAGCTCAAAGCGCTGGTGTCACGTTCAGGGGTCTGTTGAGAGGCTGCCTTTTGGAGCTGAAAAATTCGACGCGATCCTGTGCGCGCATGCCCTTCATCACATTTCCTGGGAAGTAAAAATCGATACGTTTTTTGCGGAGGCGGCCCGCTGTCTAAAGCCGGGCGGGACATTTTTTTTGATTGACCACTATGATTCGCTTCATCTGCGGGCCGCGCTTTGGGTGCTGAGATCCCCTTTGGCGCAGCTGCATTCCTGGAGCGCTGCATTCCGTGAGCAGATTCGGGCGGAGCACCGGGAGCTCTACCGCTATCTTGACCGATGGGGCGGATTAGCAAAAAAACTCAGAGATATGAATTTTGAAGAAAAGAAAATGCGCAAGGACCTCTTTTTTTTCTATTTCTCAGGAAAGAAGGCATCGCGATGAAAGTGATGCTTCTTGCGGCGGGCAAAGGAACGCGTCTCGGCAGCCGGACAAGGAAGGTCCCGAAGGTTCTCATTCCCGTCCTGGGCAGAACGATTCTGGAACACAACCTTCGCTTTCTCAAGCGAAACGGTTTTCGGGAGATCATTTTGAATCTGCATGCGGGCGCAAAGCAGGTGGCGGGATTCCTCAAACGCAGCCGCAATTTTGGCCTGCGCATCAAGCTCTCGTATGAAGAGGAGCTTTTGGGAACGGCGGGGGCCGTCAAAAACATGCATGGGGAGTGGAAAGACGACTTCCTTGTTTTTTACGGCGATAACCTCACGGATTTCAACATTCCTAATCTGATACGCTTTCATAAAAAGACAGGCGCTGTTGCGACGCTTGGGGTTTTCCATCCCGAGCGGGCTTTCCACACGGGTATCCTGGCCGGACAGGTCAAGATCAAGCGGGGGGGCGAAGTGGAAAAATTTATAGAAAAGCGCAACAATCGCGCTGTTTCAGCCGATGGTTATGTCAACGCCGGGATTGCCGTATTTTCGCCGAAGATTTTGGAATTTATACCTTCCGGACATTTCTGCGATTTTGCCCGCGATGTTTATCCGCGGCTCCTGAAAGAGAAGAAGAAAATCTTCGCGGCTGAGGGAGCCCGCTTTCTGCTGGCCTCGGATACGCCCGAAACTCTGCGGGAAACGCGAAAGATGGCCGCGAAATATTTTCGAAAAAAGGGGAAAGATCGATGTATCTAAGCGTGGTGATTCCTGCCTACAACGAAGAAAATCGTCTGCCTCAAACGCTGAGTGAGATAAGACCGTATCTTGACGCGCAGGGATACGCCTATGAAGTTTTAGTCGTGGATGACGGGAGTCTGGACCGTACCGTGGAATTATGCCGGAACGCCGGATGGCCCCAGCTGCGGTGCTTGTCGGGTTTTGGGCATGAGGGTAAAGGAGCCTGCGTAAAGCGGGGGTGTCTCGAAGCCCGGGGTGAGAATGTGCTCGTGATGGATGCTGACCACGCGACGCCGATCGATTCGCTCAGCTTCTTTATGCCCGCCCGAAAGGAGGCTGAAATCGTTGTCGGGGTCCGGACTTTCTGCGGGCAGGAGGGCGCGAGCGGTAAGGGCAGACGGATTATCGGTTTGATTCAGCAGCTCATGGCGCACCTGATTGTTTTCAAATACTCCGTTGCCGATAGTCAGTGCGGTTTTAAACTTTTTTCGCGCGAAGCCGCCAGAAAAGTCTTTTCGAGATCCCGAGTCAAGGGCGGCATGTATGATGTTGAAATATTTCTCATTGCGCAGAAGCATCAGATCCCGATGTTCTCTCAGCCCGTGCGCTGGGTGAATAAAGAAGGCTCCACGATCAACATACCGCGATGCATGATTCAGGATCCCTGCAGTCTTCTGGCTATCCGCTTTGCCGAGCTCATGGGAAAGTATAATTGATGGGCCTCAAGCTTTTGATCACCGGTTTTCCCGGCTGGCTATCAAGCCGATTCCTTGAAACGCTGCCCAGCTATGGGACTGATTTCTCTTCGATCCGCTGCATGGTGCAGCCCGCGAATTTCTCACACCCCTCCCTGAAAGAAATCCCTTGGGAAACTGCCGAAGCTGATTTGTCGGATGAAGCCGCGCTGAGGAATGCGTGCCGAGGCCGAGATGTCATCCTTCATACGGCGGGGCTGCTTCATGTAAAAAAAATTCAGGACTTTTACCGCGTGAACCGCGACGGCACCCAAAGACTGTTGGAGGCCGCGGTCAGCGAGGGGGTGTCAAAATTTATCCTCATAAGCACCAATGCCGCGCAGGGCTTTTGCGGCGGGCCAGGCAGCGAACTTGATGAGCGCTCGCCCTGCAGGCCTCTGAGCCACTACGGAAAAAGCAAACGTCAGGGGGAACTTGTGACCCAGGCTTTCCATGAACAAGGCAGAATTCGGACGGTTATTCTGCGGCCCGCCATGTTTTACGGCCCGCCCGTGCCTGAGAGGCATCTGAATATTTACCGCAGGATTCAGCGGGGAAAATTTCCCGTTTTCGGGACGGGCGATTATCTGAGAAGCATCACCTATATCGACAATCTGATTCAGGCGGTTCACCTTGCCATACGACAAGACGCCGCTGACGGAGAAGTGTTTTCAATCACAGACCGCGAAATCCCTACCCTCAATGAAATTCTGCAGGCGATGGCTGATGCGCTAGGCGTGGAACTGAGAACTTGCCGGTTGCCCGCCTGGGCTGCGGGTCTTTCGGCCGGGCTGGATCAAATTCTGGAGAGGATGGGAATTTACTGGATGCTGCCCCACATCGTAGGGGAGTCTTGCCGGCACATCGCGTACAGAATTCAAAAAGCCGAGCGGCTGCTCGGGTATGACCCGAAGGTTTCCTGCCGCGAGGGTTATCGGCGCGCCATCGCATGGTGCTTCGAAAAAGGTCTTCTCGAAAGAAAATTGGTTTAGGGATTCCCGCTCAGCCTGAGAAAAGGGGTGAATCGGGATTCTTGACAACGGCGCACACTGTCAGCCCGCCGACTTTCACTTCATGGAGGGTGTTGGCGGGAGGCCAATTCCCGCCTTTGATTTCCGCGAGAGTTTGTTTGTTCAGCAGAAAAATGCCGTAATCCCACCGCTCATACGTAAGCATGTCGGCATTGTAGCGGATGTGCATATAACGCAGGTTTGGATTCAAAAGATGATTGTCCGGGTACAGGTAGGGGACGTAGCGGGAGCCCAATCGGTTCCGGAGGACAGCGTAAGAGGACATGATGTGACCGTCGGCGTGAACCACGGCGGACTGCTCCGGATAGTGTAAGTTGTGATAGTCCGCGAGCCATTCACAGGCTGAGCGGAGAGACTGACCCCAGTAGTCCATGTCGTAACGGCCGGCTGCGCCCTGGACCCCCCCCGTGAGAGCGTTGAAGTAAAGTGCTTGATAGGGGTGATTGCGGATCATCCAGCCGATAGGCATTGCAGCGAGGGCGGCAAAGAGAGCCGCGCCGGCGGCTTTTCTTCTGTTGGCACGCAGAGAATCGAAGAAGAAATCCCAGCCGACGGCCGCGAGGACCGCAAGGGGTCCGTAAACGAAGTACAGGTGCCGCCAGTCGTTGTAGACGACCGAGTGTTTCACGATGACTGCGGCAATGGGGAAGAGGCCGAGAGTTCCGAGAAAAAATAAAATGGAAACAGAGGCTGAGCTGCGCCGGCTTCGCAAGAGTGCCGCAAAAAGAAACCAGCCCGTAAGCACAACGACAGGTGTTGTGATGCAGATCCAAAGCGGGATGTAATGCCACGGCAGCTGCGAGGTGGAGACAATCTGCCCTTGATAGAGAAGATCTCCCTGACTGAATTTGAAATCCGAGAGCTCCGCCATCGCGCGGAAGATGTGCAGGAATGGGTTGATCTGTCCAAACGGCCAGAAAATTAATCCGACAAGGTAGCCGTAAAGCGCGGCCGTGCTTAGACGAAGCATCCACGGCAGAAAAGCAGGCCGATGAATTCCTCGGCCGCGTTTCTTGAAGTAAAGCAGCACGCCGAAGAAAATCAGATAGAAACTAAGAAGGATGCCGCCGACGCGCACTCCCAAAGAAACCCCCAGTGAAAGCGCCAGAGCGGCGGTGCTGGACCAGCTTGGCCGGGGGAACTGTTTGAAGAATCGGATCATCAGGTAGGCTGTAAACATGTACGCCGCCGCGAAGGGAATGTCCTTGGGGTTGTTCATGGCATGGCCGAAAATTCTGGGAGACGCGGCGGTCAGGATGAGGGCAACGCAGGCGCTCCTCCAGCCTTTTGCTTCTTTGGCACAAAGCCCCGTGAAAAAGAAAAGATAAAAACCGAAAAGAGAATTCACCGCGTGACTGAATTGAAAATACTCGAGAAGCCGGCGCAGTTCGAAGAATCCGTCGTAGATGAAATGAGGGAGGGAATCGAATAAGAGACCGCTCAAGAGACCTGTGAGCGTGAAAAAGAATCCGCTGTAAAGATAGCCGTGCCAGAAGGTGGAATAGCTTGTGTCGGTGCCGGCGCTTAAGATATACTTCAAAATCAAAAAGCCGTAGTTGCTATCCATCCATTCGTCCCAAGTTACGGCATAGCGGCTGCTCAGGATCGGCATGAGAATGCCGAGTAAAGCGGCTAGGACCGTAAAAAGCGGGAAAAAAAATTTTCGGTCTGAAGGCACGGGTTCAGCAGTTTTCATGACGGACGAATCTTATCACAAAAAAAAGACTTCCCGCATCAAGCTTGGAGAATTCTTTGCCAGGCACGAAGCGGCGCTTCTTTTTATCACAGCCCTGGTACCCCTCGCGGCGTTTGGATTCATGACATTCTTGCACCGTCATGACGCGCTATCGTTTGATCAGGCGAAAAGACGCGCAGCACTCGAGGAAAAGATGCCGGCTCTTCTGCAGGATTTCTCAGGGTGGGATGCTATGAGTTGGCCTGACAAGGAAGAAGCGATAGCCTTGGGTATTCTTTACTTTCGTCAGGATCTGAACACGGCTATTCTCAAGTCGCCTGGTCATTATGTGCGGCTCATGGAGGAGTTCCTGAAGTGGGATCCTGAGTCCAGGCAAAGGGGGCTGCTTTCGGTTCTGGAAGCTCTTGCGATATCGCAGTTCGATTTTTATAACGGCGGCAATGCCGACGAGCAAGCGCAACGGCTTTTAGGCCCCGAAATCTTTGAGGCGAGTAAAATTGCGAAACTAGCCGAAGAGCAGCGCTTCACCACCGGGGACAGCGGCTGGTGATTCCCGCACTGCGTCAGGACGGATGGATAACGGCGTCTGAATGCATACCCTCCCTCGGAAATCAAAAACGATGACAGAAGAAAAAGTGCATGAGAAGTTTATGGTGGAAGCGCTCAAACAGGCGCAAAAAGCCTTCGATGCGGGCGATGTTCCTGTCGGTGCGGTGGTTGTCTATGAGAACAGGATCATTGCCAAGGCCTGCAACCAAATGGTGCTTTTAAAGGATCCGACCGCACATGCCGAGATCATTGCGCTGACGCAAGCGTCCGAGACGCTTTCAAGGCAAACGGAAAACCACCGCGGGTCCCTGGAAAAGGCAACTCTTTATGTGACGCTTGAACCCTGCCTGATGTGTGCAGGCGCTTTGATCAACACCAAGTGCCCGCACCTTGTTTTTGGTGCGCATGACCCGCGGGCAGGCGCTTGCGGAAGCCTGTACAATGCGGTCCAGGATGACAGGTTGAATCACCGGCTGCAGGTGAAACACGGCATTTTGGCCGAAGAATCCCGGTTTCTTTTAAAGGAGTTTTTCAGAAATCTCCGCAAGGAACAGCGGTGATTTGAGAATCGAGACTTGATTCTTGCCGATAAAATTGATTAAATGAGCCTTCTTCACCCCCCGGGGCTTCGGGGGCCGTCCGCCAAAAGCCTCAAAAATCCTGTCTTTATGATAAAGCGCGCCTTGCGCTAAGAACATTTTGGAGAGGTCGCATAGCCCGGTCGAGTGCGCTCGCTTGGAAAGCGAGTAGACCGCAAGGTCTCAAGGGTTCGAATCCCTTCCTCTCCGCCATTTTTCTGATGAAAAATGACGGTCCCGTGACGGTACAAGGAAGACCGTCTACGGGAACGAGTCGCGTGAGGCACGAAGTTTTTTTCTTTTCAAACCGCATTGCGCTTCAATATTCTTTCTGACTCTCCACCATTTTTTCTGATAAAAAATGACGGTCCCGTGACGGTACAAGGAAGCCCGTCTACGGGATCGAGTTCTGTAATCCCGCATGTTTGTTCATTTCGGAGTAAAAATCTTCGAGCACGCTTTTCTGACTCTCCGCCATTTTTTCTGATGAAAAATGACGGTCCCGTGACGGTACAAGGAAGCCCGTCTACGGGATCGAGTTGTGTGAGGCACGAGGTTTTTTTCTTTTCAAACCTCATTGCCTTTCAATATTCTTTCTGACTCTCCGCCATTTTTTCTGATGAAAAATGACGGTCCCGTGACGGTGCAAGGAAGACCGTCTACGGGATCGAGTCGCGTGAGGCACGAAGTTTTTTTTCTTCTCAAACCTCATTGCGCTTCAATATTCTTTCTGACTCTCCGCCATTTTCTTTATGAAATATAAGCGGATTGCTCAAGGGGTTCTCATCTCTCAAGGGAAGTTGAATTTGTCGGTTGCTGCTCCTGGTAAGGCTCTAGGGAGATCAGAGCAGACTTTTCTTTTGTAAACGGCTGGTTTAGAATAAAAAAATGGAAAATAAACTAAAACCTTACATTTCTCAGGTTGATCATTCTTACGGATCCGGCGAGTATTTTTCAGACCCGCGGCGGGGAGCAGCCGATGCCGAGTGGAAATCTCGGCAAGTTATGCGCTTTTTAGAAAAAGTGAATGCCCGCGAAAAGATCGAGATTCGAACTTACGCCGATGTTGGCTGCGGAGCTGGACAAAACGCACGCCTCATCAGTGCGGCGATTAGAAAAAACAATCCGTTAGATCGAGCTGTGGGATATGATGTTTCGCCGCATGTTAAGCATATTCAGGCAGAGGGCGTTGAATTCATCCAACAGGACTTTTGTCAGTCCCAGGAAAGGTTTGACCTCGTCACTCTACTAGACGTTTTTGAGCATGTCCCTGATCCTTTGGGATTCATATCTGCTGTAAGTCGGCGGGGGAACATGCTTATATTTCACATTCCTCTTGATGACTGTTTATCCAATCGTCTTCGTTCCGAGTTTAGAAAAAAAATAAGGAACCCCGGACATCTTATTTTTCTCAATTTAACGTCGGCGATAAACCTCATGGCGCTCAGCGGCTTACGCGTTCTCGATTATGACTATACGTTTGCTTTCCAGGCGCCTTCCGGCAGAGCGACGTGGAAGCAAAAAATAGCGTATCCTGTGCGTTTCCTGATGGCCAGCATTAACCCCTACCTTGTCGCGAGTACCATTGGC
>VFQY01000062.1 GCA_018883425.1 Candidatus Omnitrophota bacterium
GATCAATGCGATCATGGGCAGGGAATTCAGCGAGGATCAGGCGGCTTATCCCTCTGAAGACCTGGATTGCATTGAAAAATCTTACGGGAAACTTGGCGACGTTTTTTTTGTCGCTGAATCAGCCTCTAAGGTCGTCGGCACAGTGGCGATCAAGAAAGAGGACGATCGTGTGGCTCTTCTCCGGCGTCTCTTCGTTGCCGGTGAATTCCGCAATCAAAAATTGGGTGTGAAGTTGATTGACCGGGCTCTTGAATATTGCCGAGAAGTAGGCTATCAGGAGCTCGTCTTCCGGACCACTTCGCGGATGGAAGGTGCGATTCGTCTTTGTCAAAAAAAGGGTTTCGTACAGCGAGCGAAAATTCAGCTAGGAGATTTCGAACTTCTCAAGTTTACGCTGCATCTGGCCAACGGCCAAACGGGGCGTTAATTCAGCTTGAGAGTTCAGTGAGAGACATGAGTCTTTTTGAGCAAAAAAAGAAAACCGCAAGTTCCCTCAAGGCTTTAAGCGAGAACGAAATACAAAAAAAGCTGTACGGAAATTTACGGCCTGAGCTGCTCGACAGGCCGCGCGGAGCAAAACCCCAGGTTACTCCTCAGCCGACGCTTGGATTTAACCCCGCGGCATCGGCATCACCAAAACCTCGTCCGGAAGTTTCAACCGTTAGACCCACAGAAGATCTTTTCGATACATCTCCCAGAGAAGAATCGTCTCAGCCGCAGCAGGCACCCGTTACACCCAAGAAAGAACTCTTCACGGAAAAATCCAGAATGGACCGATTGGCTCAGCTGGCTGAAATCGAAGGCCCCGGGCTTACGAATGTAAGCCGAGAGGCGCCCTGGAAGAAAAAGCCCGCTTCGGCCGCATCATTGAACGTTTCGGGGTCCATCCGCAAAGCGTCAGAATTCGGCGGTAAAGCCGGAGGTTATTTTGCAGCAGGCGGAAAGAATTTAGTCCAGGTTCTTTTTGCCGGTGCAGCGTTGCTGATCGGGGCAGTCCAAGCATTCGACCTGAGAAAACCCGTCGTCCGCCGGGTGATTTACTGGACTGCCGGGGCAGCCGCTCTTTTTTCAATCTTCATGGGGATTCACCTTCTGAATGTCCGCCGTGAGGAGGCCATGAAAGCCCCTCAGAAACCTGCGGTGAAGAAAGAACTGCCGGAGTCTTCTTCTGCTGCACAAACCACGGTGCCCGCGAAGGTCATAAAGCCTGAAGGTGAAACGTTGTCAGCCGCGACGCCTGAAACTAAGGCGGCGCCTGCGCAGGCCTCTGCTTCTGAGACTAAGACCGAGAAGAAGCCTGAGCCCGCGAGCAGTTCTGCATCCGCACCCGCGGCTGGCAAGGGCCGCTATGTGATTCAGATTGCCACGTTTGCCGGCCCCAATGATGCCGAACGCGTCCAGAAGACTTTGAAGGGGGCCGAGCTTCCCGTGTTTCTGAAAGCTTTGACCCGCCCAAGCGGAAGGGTGTATTACTCAGTTTTCATGGGGCGTTATGCAACCTTTGACGAGGCCCAAGCAGGCTTCGAGTTTTTCCGGAAAAACGAAGCCGGAAAATCTTTCCAGGACGCATTCATCCGAACAATCGATTAAACTGGGCTATTAGAAAAAAGAGGTCGAGTCTATGTGGGACGGCTTTGATAAAAGAAAATTTCCCCGCATGAATCTTCATTGCGAGATTGAGATCCGGTCGCCGGAAGAAAAATCTGAACCCATCAAGACGATGACTGAAAATGTCGGAGCCGGAGGGGTTGCTGTGTTTGTGAGTCGCCCCTTGGAACGTTTCAGCACCTGCAAAATCCGCCTCGACTTCGATCCCAAAAGAGCTGACGGGGTTCATTGCGAAGGTAAGGTCGTTTGGATCGTGCCGACGCAAGATGATATCCATCACAAGCCCCGCTATGACGTCGGCATCGAGTTCGTCGGGTTGAAGCCTGAAGATCTTAACCGTCTTCGCTCTCACGTCGAAGCATTCGCCAAAGCCCACCCTGAAGAGCGAACCCGCTAAAGACATGCCGCAGCTGAACTCTTTTGATGTCGTCTCGTGCGTGGATATGCAGGAGATTGACAACGCAGTCAATCAGGCCATCAAAGAGATGCGTAACCGCTATGACTTCCGGGGATCAAAAAGCGCTCTGGAGCTTTTGAAAACGGAAAAAAAGATTAAAATCATCGCGGATGATGACCTGAAACTGCGCAATGTGCATGATATTCTAAAAAGCCGCATGGCCGCCCGGGGGATCTCCGTCAAAGCCTTGAAATTTGAAGAACCTGAGAAGGCTTTTGAAGGAACGCTGAGGCAGGAAGTAACGCTCGTGAATGGAATCCCGGCTGACAAGGCCAAAGTCATCGTCAAGCTTATCAAGGATGGCGGTTTCAAGGTCCAGGCCGCCATTCAGGGTGACGAAGTTCGGGTGTCTTCGGAGAGCAAGGATGACCTCCAGCAAGTGATTCAGGTTCTGCGTCAGGCAGAGCTTGAGATTCCGCTGCAATTTACAAATTTCCGCTAATTTTTTTCCTGCCTCCCTTGTAATTGAAAAAACCGTGTGTTATATTTTTCTTGGTTTTGCCGATGGTATTCTTAAGTCCAGTTAGTTCAAGACTTTATGAAAGTATCCTTGAACGGATTTAGCCGGAGTCAGAGCCGAGTCGTAGACTTCTAAGGAGGCTTTAATGGAAAAAGAGCGTCGCAGATTTAAGCGTTTCGATGCTTACATGAGCGTCAAGTTCGCTGCGCCGGGAAACACCCAGGCTCAGGGAATGAGTCTGAGCAAGGATCTTTCCCGCGAGGGTATCAAAATCAATTCCAATTTCGATCTTGAGGAAGGTGCGCTGATCGATTTGGAAATTGATATTCCGGAAGATCCAAAACCTGTTAAGACCTCAGGCAAAATCATGTGGTCAAGACCCGCTGAGGGAAAAAACCAAGGTTATGATCAAGGGGTCCGGTTCATGATGATGGATCCTGTCGATAAGTTCCGAGTTCTGGATTATGCCTACAATCACTGGCTTGAAACCAAGGTCAATGATTTTGATACAGACGAAGACGAAGGCATTGATCTGAAGTAGAGCTTTACGAGTCACGAAAGCGGCGGAGATCCTTGAAAGGTCTCCGCCGTTTTGCTTTAAGGGATCGGCCCACAAAGCCGATACTCTCTCCACCATGGCTTTCTTCCCCTTCCAGTCCAAGCAAGATCTCGGAAAAGAGTTCTCTCTCGAAGATTTTCCCATATTCTCTTCGCTCACGCCCTCTGAGCAGAAAGTTATCGAAAAAAGAACCCGCCTGGTTGAATTTAAACGCGGCGACATCGTTTACGAAGAGGGCACAGAATCGGATGCTTTTTATGTAGTCGTTTCCGGAAGATTCAGATTGTTTAATCGTGCTCGGGGAGAAAAGCCTGACCAGACTCTGATGGTCCTCTATCGAGGCGATCACTTCGGCGAGACATCACTTCTGAACAGCCATCCGCACAGTGTTTCAGTCGAAGCTAAAAGTGACGGCCTCATCCTGAAACTCGACAAAAACGATTTTTTAAAATTAGTCCGCGAAATGCCCGGCATCTCGCTTTACTTGAACCGTGCTTTTGGCCACCGACTCACGGTCAGTCAGGGCGGCCGCGGGCCGAGGCGCGAGGTGATCATTTCGGCGCTGAGGGCAAAGCGTGGGGATCCTAAAATTTTTCACTTCTGGCTCGATTTCTCCCGAACACTCGCTCAGGAGTCAAAGCGGGAAGTGATCGTGATTGATTTCCTAGGTGCAGGTACGGACCTGCTGACGGAAGTTTTTGGAAGAGCGGATCTTCCCGAGTTTTTACCCGCGCAAATGGATCCTGGCCGTGAAGCCGACGTCAAGGGGTGCATTTTCACCAGGCCTGACGGTTACAGCTACATGCGCGTCAATCTTGAAGGTGTGAACGACAGAAATGAAAAGAAAATCCCGCAGCTCCTTAGCTTCCTGACCTACCGGTACGATCACCTGATGGTCATGCTCCCGGGGGACCTCGCGAATCCGTCTTATCAAACTTTGAAACAATCCGATCACGTCTACCTCTATGTGCCGCCCCGGAGAGAGGATCTCGAAGAAGCCGCTGAACTTACGGCAGTCTTTGAAAAGGGCTATGGATTCAGCCGAAACGAGATCAAAGTCCTTGTCCCTGATGAGGGGATCGATCCTCAAGTGCTCATGACCTTCGAGGACAAGGAGGCCGTTCTCAATCACGCCATTCTGTCGCTGATTCCGGACCGTTCGGCAGAATCAGAGCGCTACCGCCTGGCCTTGCGCTTCATCGCCAAGGAACTTTCTGGAAATTTGGTCGGTCTCGCGCTCGGAAGCGGTGCTGCTTATGGTTTGGCGCACATCGGTGTCATTAAAGCGCTCGAGAGAGAAGGGATTACGATTGATGTCGTTTCCGGGTCCAGCATGGGAGCTCTGGTGGGGGCGCTTTGGGCTGGCGGACACGACGCGGCCAAACTTCAGGCGATAGCCGAATCGATTGATAAACGGACAGGTTTTTTTAAGCTGCTGGGTTTTAAGGATTTTTCCATTGCGCATCACGGTTTCTTCAAGGGTAATCAGGTCCATCATTTTCTTGAGCCCTATTTGGGCGCAATGACTTTTCAGGATCTGAAAATCCCTCTGCGCATCGTAGCGACCAACTTATTTACGGCCGAACAGGTGATTTTCAGGGCCGGTAAAGTGACAGATGCCGTGCGTGCGAGTGTCTCGATCCCGGGAATTTTCCGGCCCGTTCAGCATAAGGCTCAGCATCTGATTGATGGAGGAGTCGTCGATCCTCTTCCTGTGCGTGTTCTGGCCGGAATGGGAGTAAAAAAAATCATTGCGGTCAACGTTCTGCCGAGTCCGAAGGATTGGTCGCGCAAACATCAGCTTCAACAAGAGCAGCTCCGCAGAAAACGAGAAGATGCAGCGTCGCAGAAAGGTTTTCGGCAGTTTTGGGGAAGTTCCCTCGAGCGGCTGCAGCGGCATTATTCCGGAAATATTTTCAATGTCATTATGAACACAATTCAGTTTATGGAATTTGAAATCGCGGCCGCTGCCGGACGAAAGGCGGATCTCCTGATCCACCCCGTGGTTAGTGATGCCCATTGGGCTCAGTTCTATTACCCCCAGAAATTTATTAAGGCGGGTGAGGATGCCGCGGATGAGCAGATGGCAGAAATCAAGAGGCTTGTGTCCGAGTAGGCTTCGACCTCCTGCAGAGAGAGAGAGAGTCGCCCCTCATCCGGATTTCGTTCTTACCCCCGGGAAAGACCGTAGTCTTCTGGCGCGAGATTACTGTTAGGCAGGGGCCAGACGAAACTCGAAAAAATCCCGAAATTTGGACGTGCAGGACACAGCACGAGGTGCTAAAATCGATCATATTCATCTTTCTTCCGGCGGCAGCCTGTAAATACTAAACCGTTAAGGGGTCTTGTGAAAATCCGGTATTGCTTCTTCTTGGCTATTGTGGTGATAGCTCACTCTGGCTTCAGTTGGTTCCAGCCCCAGCAGCAGGAGAAGAAGAAAGATCAAACCGAAGCCGCAGAGAGCAGACCTTCGCCCTCGCCCGGTCTTACGCTCGAGCCGGACAGTACGCAGAATCTCATACGCACTTCGAGTGCTCCCGCTAGCCCAAGGGTTGCCTCCGACGCAGTGAAGTCTGTCAGCGGCGCGGCCGAGGCGGTGCGAGGCATGAAGTCAGCGCAAGCTGCTCAGACACCCGCTCTGTCGGTGCTCAAAGGCCTTCCGCCGGCGAACGTTGATACCGCAGCGCTACCGCTTGCCCGGCAAAATGTTTCACCTCTCGAGGATCTTGAGGTGATCAAAATTCAGAAACAAATCTCCGAAATTATCGAAGCTAACGAGAAGTTTAAAATGCTTCAGCAGGCTCAGACAGAGCAGATTCGCCAGATGACGGAGCAGGCTCAGATTCACAGGCGCATGCTTCAGGACCTTGAGGAGAAAAATAGTCAGCAGCGTGATTTGACCACAGCTGACGTCGATGAAATCCTTCGTCAGGAAAAAATGCGGATCATTGAAAGCGAAACGGGAAAAAATAAAATTCTTCTCGATCAGATCGCGCGTGAGCAAGAAGGTTCGGACGCGGATCGTTGACCGCGGCCGCAGCACTGAACCAGCCTCGAAGTGAACGCCCAAGCACTCCCTGAAAACATATGATTAAAAGCTCCTCGCAATTCCCAGAAACGCTCCCGGCGCTTTTTTATGACCGCTTTAAATTGGGAGCCGGCAAAGAGGCTCTTTGGGTCAAAACGTCTGCGGGCCCCCAGGCTGTTACCTGGGACCAATGGCGGCAGGCCGTAGAGGAGACGGCGGCCGGACTTTATGCCTGCGGCGTAGAGCCCGGGGACCGAGTGGCGATTCTCTCGGAGAATAGGCCCGAATGGACTTATGCGGATCTCGGAGCCCTGTTTCTTGGTGCGGTCACTGTGCCCATTTACCCGACATCCTCGCCCAAAGAGACCGCCTATATTCTTGAGAATTCGGAATCTAAAGTTCTGTTCCTGTCTTCCAGAGAGCACGGGGAGCGCCTCAAAGCTGATTTGCCTGCCGGCATACGCGTTTTTATTTTTAACCCCGGAGAAGCTCAGCCGGGGGCCGAGGTTTTTGATGATCTAAGAAATCAAGGGAGACACATTCTTGCCGACACGGCGGGATTCATAGAATCCCGTCTTACCGGTCTCAACCCTGAAAATGCGGCCACGATCATCTATACGTCCGGAACGACGGGCCCGCCCAAGGGTGTGATGCTGACACACAAGAATTTTATCGCGAATTGCCGCGGCGCAAGTGAGGTGATTCAGATCAGCGAGAACGATCTTGCACTATCTTTTCTGCCTTTGAGTCATGTTTTTGAACGTTTGGCGGGATATTATTTTTTTGCCCTCAACGGCGGCAGGATTGCTTATGCGGAAAGCATGAAAACCGTGCCTGAGGATATGCTGCTTTTTCGTCCCACCGTGGCGGCAAGTGTGCCTCGCCTCTACGAAAAGATGCACTCGGCCATCATGGAAAAAGTGGCTCAATCAGGCCCCTTGCGCAAGCGGCTTTTCGCATGGGCCATCCGCGTCGGGGCCCGCAAGCGCGAATATGATCTCGCCGGGAAAGCTCCGATAACGTGGAAGCTTTCTTTTGCGGCGGCTCAGAAACTCGTTCTCAGTAAGATCAGTGCTAAGCTGGGGGGGAGAATCCGTTTTTTTATCTCGGGGGGAGCCCCGCTGTCCCGCCAGCTCGGTGAATTCTTTTATGCGGCGGGCGTGACCATCCTGGAAGGTTACGGGTTAACTGAGACTTCGCCTGTGATTGCGGTCAACTCTCCTCAGGCCTTAAAGTTCGGCACGGTTGGAAAACCGCTTGCCAACGCCGAAGTTAGAATTGCTCCGGACGGTGAAATTTTAACGCGCGGTCCCTGCGTTATGAAAGGCTATTACAAAAACGAGGCGGCGACCCGAGAGGTGCTTCAAGACGGCTGGTTCCATACGGGAGATATCGGTGAATTTGATGGGGAAGGTTTTCTGAAGATCACCGACCGTAAGAAAGACATCATTGTGACTTCGGGCGGCAAAAACATTTCTCCCCAAAATATCGAGGGCTTGATTTTGAGTGACCCTCTGTTTACGCAGGCCGTAGTAATCGGCGACCGCAGAAACTACCTTGTGGCTTTGCTGGCTTTGAATCGTGCGGCTGCCGAGTCCGAGGCCGCCAAGGCCGGTATTCAGATTCCGAAGGAAGGGTTTGCGGCAAGCCCTGAATTTTATGTCATGGCGGATGAAAGGATCCGCGCCAAGACCCGCGATCTGTCCCGTTATGAACAGATCAAGTATTTTGGATTTCTTGACAGAGAACTCTCGCAGGAGGCGGGCGAACTGACGCCGACCCTCAAAGTTAAAAGAAAAGCAGTCATGGAAAAATACAAAGATTTGATTGATTCTCTTTATCGAAAAGGCGAGGCCCATGTTTCCGGAGGTTTGTCTTGAAATCCGAAACCGGGCACTTTTTCTCCGATGACGGTTTGCGTCTTCACTACCGCTTTCACAGGAGTCCTGATGCCGAGAGGACGCTTGTGATCATGCACGGCCATGGGGAGCACGCAGGCCGGTATGAGAAATTCGCATCGATCCTTGCGGCTGAGCGCTTGTCGATTGCCGTCTATGACGCCCGCGGTGCGGGCAAGTCCGAGGGGCGGGAGGTCTATGTTGAAACGCTTGAGGACTACCTCCGGGACCTCACGGCTTTCATGCGGCACCTTGGGGATCATCTCTCGGATCAGCCGATTGTTCTTCTTGGCCACAGCCTTGGGGCGCTTGTCTCCATGCACTGGGCGCTTCGATTTCCTCACAAAATTACCCGCTTGATCCTGTCGTCGCCGTGTTTTGGTATTCGCCTCCCGTCACCCCTGATTCTCATGAACGATTTCTTGAATAGATTCGTTCCTGCGCTGGTTTATCAGAATCCGGTTTATCCGCCTCATTTAACGCATAATCCCGAGGAGGTCGAAAATTATAAAAAAGACCTCCTGATCAAACGAAAAATTTCTGTGCGCCTTCTTTCAGAAATGATAAGATACGGCAACCTTGTGGATTCTGAGCCTGTCATTGATTTTCCTTTTCCCGTCTTTTTTCTTATGGCAGGCCTTGAAAAAGTGGTTGATAAAGAACGTACTTTGCGTATCTTTGACCGCATCAAGGCACCGAATAAGAAAATTCGGATTTTTGAAGGGTTTTACCACGAGATTTTCAACGAGCTTGGTCAGGAAAAAGTTTTCGAAGCCCTCAAAGGTTGTCTGAGCCAAGACGCATAAAGCCGGATTTATCAAGCCAAACCCTTTGAATGGGCCCGTAGCTCAGCTGGGAGAGCGCCACATTCGCATTGTGGAGGCCAGGAGTTCGATCCTCCTCGGGTCCATTTTTTCCCCTTAATACGCACGGTTCTTCAGCCGATAATCCTTCCGATTGTGTACATGCTATACTTGCAAAAAAAGGCAGAGGCCATGGCAAAAAAAATTCTGGTCATCGATGACGACCCCAACATTGTTGAACTGATAAGGCGCCGGCTTGAGGCCAGTCAGTTTCAGGTTGTGACGGCTTGCAACGGACAGGAGGGCTTCGATAAGCTTGCCCCCGAAAAACCGGATCTCGTGATCGTCGATGTGCTCATGCCGCAGATGGATGGATACACCTTCGTTCGAAATGTTCGTAAAGAAGAGGATTTTAAAAATCTCCCCATCATCGTTTTGACGGCCAAAGATAAAATGAAGGACCTTTTCGAGCTTGAGGGCGTCAGAGAGTACATTGTCAAACCCTATCGGCCCGAGGATCTCATGCAGAAGGTCAAACGCAACCTGGGCGTCGAATAGAGATGTCCTGCGGCAGCCGATGATTTCAAGGCGCGAATAAATGGCGCAGTCTATGTCCCAGCAGATCCGAGTCATTCTCCTAGAGAAGTGCCGGCATGATTCTGATTTTATCAAGGGTTTCCTTGCGGTTTCAGGATCGTCAGCATCACCCATTCAGCTTAAAGTCGCCCGCACTCCCCTTGAGACAGCGAGTCTCGCCGGTCTTGAACGTCCGGATGTCTTGCTGCTCTCGATTGCCAGCTTTGATGACGCTGTTCCGGATGGTCTTGCTGCTATGCTCGCTCCCTCGCCCGCTACGGCGGTCGTCTTGCTTTACGAAAGGGGACAGAGGTGGGATGAAGCTGATTTTTCCCTGCCAGGCGTTCAGGATGTCCTGTCGAAGGACCCTCTCCAGCTCGAAGGTCTCCAGCGGACGCTTCTCAATGCATCTCGTCTGGGACGTGCCCGCTCTCAGCTTCGCGAAAAAAAGGAAATTCTTAAAGCCCTATTCAGCGCTTCAGCCGACGGAATTATTTCATTTTCACCTGTCCAGCGGGCTTTGGAAGTGAATCCGGCAGCCTGCCGTATTCTGGGTGCTTCCGAGCGAGAACTTTTGGGCAGAACAGCCGAGGAAATTTTCTTTAAAAGCACAGAGCCTGAGAAGCGCGGACGGGCGGCTGATTTTCTGATGCAGACTTTTGAAGACGGTGTGAGGCGCAGCGTTGACCGGGTTTGTTTTTCCGCGTCTGGAGAACATTCTCTTTGGGTACAGTGCACGCTTCAGCCTATTCATGAAGGCGCTCGGCAAGGGGCGGTAATCGCCGTTTTTAAAAGTCTCTCCGATGCGATACAGAAAGAAGAAAAGCTTAAAGATGCAATTCAGGAGCAGTTTCGCAACGAACAAAGACTTGTAGAGGCGCTTTCAGAGTTGAAAAAGCTGAACCAGCAATTGAAGGAAACTCAGGATCAGTTGATTCAGGCCGAGAAACTTCAGTCGGTGGGAAGGCTTGCCGCGGGCGTGGCGCATGAGGTGAAAAATCCGCTGGCCATCATCATGCAGGGAGCTGAGTATTTGAAGCACTCTCTTGCGCGCGAGAATGAGGGAATAGAGGGCGTGATTGAGGATGTGCTCGATGCTGTGCGAAGAGCGGATGGCGTCATTCAGGGACTTCTGGATTTTTCATCTCCCGCCGATGCTGAGATGGCCGAGGGTGATTTGGCGGAGGTGATCGATGAGGCTCTGCGGCTCGTGAAGCATGTCACTATGGCGCACAAGGTTCGTGTTGTAAAAAAAATCCCCCAGGATCTAAAGCCCGTTTTTTTTGACCGAAACCGAATTCAGCACGTCTTTGTGAATCTGTTTTCGAACGCACTTTATGCGATGAAAGAGGGGGGGGAGTTGACGGTCTGTGCTCGAAGCGAAGCTGAAGACCTTCAAAGTAAACCCTGTATCTGTGCGGAAATCCTGGATACGGGAAGCGGCATCGACCCGGAGCTGCTCGATAAGATTTTTGACCCGTTCGTGACAACTCGGCGCGGGCGGGGCGGGACAGGGCTCGGGCTTTCAGTGGTTAAGGGAATTATGGATCTTCACTCGGGTCACATCAAGATTGAGAACCGGGAAGATTGTAAAGGGACGAAAGTTACGCTAAGGTTTTAAGAAATCCAGCGGAGGGCTTGTGTGGGACGACATCGAACGAAAAAAAATCCTCATCGTCGATGATGAGGAAAAATTTCTTGCCGTAACCAAAAAAAATCTCGAAAAGTCAGGACCCTATGAGGTCCGGATAGAATCCAGGGTCTCTGAGGTCATACCGGCTGTTAAGGAGTTCAAGCCCGACCTGATCATCCTCGACGTCATGATGCCTGACCGGAGAGGTTCTGAAATAGCCTATGAGATCCGAAACACGGACAAGATTAAGCAGATACCCATTCTCTTTCTCACAGCAACGGCCATGAAGGGTCAGAAGGAGCTTTTTGGCGGGCTGGTTGACGGATTACCCTTCACGATCAAGCCCACAGTCTCCAAGCCTGTCAGCACGGCAGATCTGATCAAGGCAATAGAATCCCAGCTGCCGAAACCCACGGATGAATGACCCCTGCTTGAAGAGTTATTAGGTCGAGTTTCTCAAGTATTAAAATAATTTAATCGGAAAGCTTGACTAGAGGATTAGCCAGTGTTAAATTACTTTATAAAAGTCTTTAAGACCAATCTTGTTTTTGAGAATTTAATCTCAATTTAAATCTATGTTGATTTACTTTATAACTTCGTTTATCATTACATAGTAACAAAGACTTTTTTAAGTTTCATGTTTTACTCATCAGCAAGGGACGGCAAACCCTCATGATTGAATGGCAAGCTCCGAAGGCCAGAGTGTGGCTTCGCGCGGTCGCTTTTGCGGTCGCTGCGATTTTCACAACCCAGGATATTGTCTGGGCTGACGGCGGATCGTTTGTCGAATCACTGGCTAAGCGAAATGAAACCCCTGTCAGCGTTCCCTCCGGACTGGACTGGACGCGCCGCGATGCATCAAGCTTCTTCAATGCAGTATCTCTTCCCGAAAATCTAGGACAAATCAAACGCAACTTTCAGGGCAGCCGCGACCGCATCATGATTCACGTGCAGGATGCGCACGCTAACACTGAAGCGCAGAAGAATATCGCGTCCGTGCTGGATTATTTCGTCAAAGAGCATGGCCTCAAGCTCATCAGCCTTGAGGGTGCAGAAGGCGAGCTCGAGACCGAGCTGTTCTCATTCTTTCCGAACCGTGAAGCTCGTCTGACGGCAGCAGAATATTTTCTGCATCAGGCTCGTCTCTCAGGTCCTGAATATCTGGTGATGGTGGACAGACCAGAAGTCGATCTCTTCGGTGTCGAGGATCGCGGTATCTATGAAGAAAACCGCCGCGCCTACCTGGAATCTCTCGAGACCAAAGATCGCGACGAGGAGCTGCTAGCGGGACTCAACAAGGTTCTGGAGGGGGTTTCCCGATTCGTTTTTTCGGATGAATTGCGCGGGATTCTCCGGGCGAGAACCAACTTTCAGGAGGGCGGCAGGGAGCTGACCCGCTATGTCCGCGCCCTGGTCGAAAGCGCAAAAAAGAATAACGTGGCGATTCATGATTACCCCGGCATGCACTCACTGCTCGCGCTTGTGGATCTGGAATCGCAGATCGATTTTGAAAAAGCGGAAAAAGAGATCGACGTGATGATCTCGGATCTGAAAAATCTTTTGGGCAGGGACAAGCTCTCGGCGTTTCTCACCAACACGGTGCAGTTCCGGATGAAGAAAATGAAGCGCTCGGATTACTACGGTTACCTTCAGGGCGAGGTCACGGGCATGGGAGCAGAGGATGCGTCACTTGCCAAGAAATACGAGAATGTGCTGAGTTACCTGAAATACATGCAGCTTTATGACGCGATCGGCGTGGACATCTTCGAAGAGATAGAAAATCTCGAGACATCGATCAAGAACAAGCTGTTCCGCTCCGAGCAGGAGGTGCAGCTTGACCGAATTCTGCGTATCGCGGGCATTTATGACAAGATGTTCAGCTTTACACTGACGAAGCAGGACGCTGATTTTTATTACAATTATAAAGATGAATTTAAAGTCGAAACCTTCCGGGATTTTTTAACCCCGCTCTTGAACCAGTATCAATTCTCCTACGGATTGCCGTCCCAGTTGGAGATTCTCGATCAGGGGCTTGCCCGCGTGGAGCGTTTTTATTCCGCAGCTCTGAAACGCGACAAGATCCTGATCGAGAGAGCGGTGGCCCGGATGGAATCGACGGGTCAGAAAGTCTCGGCGATCGTCACGGGGGGATTCCACACCCCCGGGATTGAGGCCTACCTGCGCGAGCACGATATTTCCTACCTTGTTATCGCGCCGCGGATCGCATCGGGCATCGATGAAAAAAAGGAAACCGCCCTTTACGAAGCCTCTCTCAAGCAGACGGCGATGCCGCTGGAGCAGAGGCTCGTGGAAGCGTTCCAGGTGCCGAAGTCGGGGCAGCTGAATGACCCGAGATTTCAGCTCGCGGCGTGGCATTTGATGATCGCGAAGGGTGAGGTTTCTGATTTTTTGAGGGTGGCGCTTTCGGAAGACCGGCAGGCGATGGTGAAGAATCCGCAGTTCACGCAGGCGTTCACGACGCTGTCGCTGACGGTGATTCTGAGCCTGATGCTTTCGGC
>VFQY01000136.1 GCA_018883425.1 Candidatus Omnitrophota bacterium
TCATTGTTTGAATCGATGTCGATGTCGCGTTTCAGGGAATGACGAAACCGGCGTTCCAGAAAACATCCGCGCACCGCTTCCCAGGTTTCAAACGGCAAACCGCTCCGAGGATCGAGCTTTTCCAAAACAGTCCGTAAAACCCGGTATTGTAAGGCTCGCGGGAGTTCGACGAAAAACGGACGCGAAAGAACCGTCTGGGTCCTGCCGGAGGATATCACCGTTTGTTTCAGGGCCCCGGGAAGAAACGCATCGACCGCCTCGGCCTCATCCGTGACAGCCTCCGGAATTCTGGCCAGCGCCGCCTTAACGCGGGGATTGAATTCTCTCTCCAGGAGAGGCAGGATTCTGCGCCGGATCCGGTTACGCAGAAAAGACTCCTCCTCGTTGGTCTCATCGCGCCGAAACTCGAGGCCGCGGCTGCGCAGATACTCGAGAATTTCGTCTTTAGAAAAACCAAGAAGCGGTCTGACCAGATTGGCGGTGCCGAGCTTTCGAACGGTGCGGATGCCCCGAAGCCCCTGAAGTCCTGTCCCCTGAATCATCCTCATCAGTACAGTCTCTGCTTGATCGTCGAGCGTATGGGCGAGAGCAAGACACGGAATTCTTCGGCGTCCGGCAACCGCCTCCAAAAATTCATACCGGGCTTTGCGGGCGGCCTCTTCGAGCGAAAGATGCTCGCGGAGCGCAAGCTTCCGGACATCCCCGCGGCCGCCGACGAAGGGCACTTGGAGCGATCGGGCAAGCTTTTCTGTGAAACGCATGTCTGCATCGGCGGATCGGCCTCTTAGCCCATGATGAAAATGGACGATTCCGATCCTGAGTTTCCACGATTGACGGAGCCCCGCCAAAAGATGCACAAGCGCCGTGGAATCAGGCCCGCCCGAACAGGCGATGAAGACACGCTGACCCGGAACTAGGAGCTTCGACAGCCTGAGTTTGTGTTCGAATTTTTCCTGGAGATCGTCCGCCATGAACGAAGTTTACAGCCTGCTGAGCATTCTCCGAAGTTTTTTGTGCGGACTCACGCAGATTCACAGGAGAGCGTATGCGGCAGTAAAAACGATTTCTTTCGCTGCTCGGTTTAATCCCTGCCGGCGTTCGGGGCAGGAGAACGGATTGGTGGCGGGGGGGAGGATCGAACTCCCGACACGAGGCTTATGAGTCCTCTGCTCTGCCAACTGAGCTACCCCGCCGGTCAAAAAAGAGAGCCGGCCGCTCTTTGAAGAGGCGGCATACTAACACAGACAAACAGGCCTGGCAAGCCGCCTCAGCAGGTCACCGCGCCGCGCGAAGATGTCGAAACGAGAGCTGCATATTTGGCCATAACCCCCTTGGTGTAGCGGGGCTTGGGTTCTTTCCAACTCTTAAGCCTGCGCTTGATTTCCGAGGCGGGCAGCAGTACCTCGAGCTTGCGCCCGGGCAGGTCAAAACGGATTCTGTCGCCGTTCTTCACCGCGGCGATCGGGCCCCTCAAGGCGGCCTCCGGAGATACGTGTCCCACCATCAGACCATGCGTCGCTCCCGAAAATCGTCCGTCCGTGAGAAGCGCTACAGAATCTCCGAGCCCTTCCCCGACAAGGGCCGCTGTCACGCCAAGCATTTCGCGCATACCCGGACCGCCGCGAGGCCCTTCGTAACGAATGACCACAACGTCCCCAGCCTTGATTTTGCGCTTTTTTACCGCCTCAAAGGCGTCGTCTTCGCATTCAAAAACCTTGGCCGGGCCTTCAAAAAACTCACGCTTCTCCCCAGCGACCTTCAGCACGCAGCCTTCGGGTGCTAGATTGCCCTTCAGAATAACTAATCCTCCCGTCGGCTTGAGCGGCTGGGAAAGCGGCAAAATCACTTTTTGTCCCTTAACCTCGCGGGCCAGCCCGGCTTCTTGACCGATCGTCTTGCCCGTCACCGTGGGACAATCCGCGTGGAGACGGCCCGCTTCTTTCATACGCTGGGCTAAAACGCGGAAGCCTCCCGCTCGGTAGAAATCACTGGCCACGTACCGGCCTCCCGGCTTGAGATCACCCAGCAGCGGCGTGCGGACGCTGATCCGGTCAAAATCCTCGATTTTTAAAGGGATTTCGAGCTCGTGAGCGAGCGCCAGAAGGTGCAGCACTGCGTTCGTCGAGCCGCCGGTCATGCAAACCGACGTGATCGCATTTTCAATGGACTTTCGGGTGATAATATCCGAGGGTTTCACGTCTTTTTTCAGCAGTTCGATCACAAGCTTGCCGGCATCGAAACAAGCCTTGTCTTTGGCTTCTGACATTGCGGGAATTTCGTTGGCCCCTATCGGTGAAATACCCATCATCGAAAAAGCCGTCGACATGGTATTGGCCGTAAATTGCCCGCCGCAGGCGCCCGCATTGGGGCAGGCCTTGTTTTCGACCTGACAAAACTGCTCCCGCGTGATCTTGCCGGCGGAAAACTTTCCAACCGCTTCAAACACGTCCTGGATCGTCAGGTCCTTGCCGTCCAGACGGCCGGGCTCGATCGAACCTCCGTAAATCATCAGCGAAGGCACATTAACGCGGGCCAGAGCCATGACGGTTCCAGGCAATGTTTTGTCGCAGCCCGATAGCGCGACAAGGCCGTCAAAATAATGGCCTCTCGCCACGAGTTCGATCGAGTCGGCGACGACCTCCCGGCTGACCAGAGAAGTTTTCATGCCTTCGGTGCCCATGGTGATTCCGTCAGAGATCGCAACCGTGTTGAACTCGATGGGGGTACCGCCCGCCTTGCGGACACCCTCTTTGACTTTTTCAGAAAGCCTGCGCAGGTGCAGGTTGCAGGGCATCGTCTCGATCCATGTGTTGGCAATACCGATCATCGGCTTTGCGAGATCTTCATCCGTCAGTCCCATCGCCTTCATCATCGCCCGAGCCGGCGCCCTGGAGGGTCCCTCGGTAATCGTTGCGCTGCGTTTGTTGAGTTTCATGAAAAGCCTCCGGTTTTTTTAGGTGATGGATAAGATCGGAAAAAATTTTGCGCATTATAACCGAATCCGGGGCTGGGGAAAATGCAGAAATCCCGCTTTACACTGTCCTTCTTAGGGCGTAA
>VFQY01000063.1 GCA_018883425.1 Candidatus Omnitrophota bacterium
ATACCCGCTAGGGATTGGTTCATCCCGTCTTCATTCAAACCCGATGATCGAACAGCTACGGCGCCGAAACTCCCCATAAGTTCGATAATATCACCGGGTGTTTTTGCATTTGACCCGCTCAGAAAGTCATTAAAAGATTTTCTTATGGTTTTAATGGCCAAAAGAACCGCTAACGGATGCGTGAATCCAGAAAATAAATTCCGCTGGGTCACAGGATCGAGAAACTTAAGGAGTTTCTCTCGGTCTTGGGGTTCCATGCCCTGGGCTGATAGGACCCGATCATGAATTGTTTCAAGCTGTCTGATCAAAAGTTCGCGGTAGGCGGTCTCAATCGCTGTTTTAAATTCGAGGGTGACCTGACCCGATTCCATCCACCCCTCGTAGCTGCCTTTGGGCAGGTCAAACCCACGCGGGGCCCGGATCTCGAAACCCTGAGGTAAGAGACCACGCTTTTTCAGATCCGGCAGAACGGCTGCTAATTCTCCCGAGTTTGCGGCTTTCCCGCCTACAGCATCCGAGAGAAACCGGCTCCAAATTTCTTCTTTCCATACGGCCGGCTTTCCTGCCATTTGCTGGCCTTGCGTTTTAACCTGCTGAGTCAACGCCTCAATCCGCTCTTGCAATTGCTGGATCAAGGCAGCATCTTCCGACGGCCCATCCCAGAATGCTCGATCACGCAGCGAACTTAGCATGATCGCTCTGTGGTAGGCTGAAAGAACACCGAGCTCGAGGTTTGCAGACTCATGCGAAGCGGTAAGCACGCGCTCTAGGCTAGCGGTCAAACTCTTCCTTCTCTTTTGCAAAAGTTCGCGGACCCTTCGGACGAGGTCGTCTCGGTCCGTTTGAAGCCGGGCAAGAATGACTTGCGTCTGCGTTTCATCCGGAAGCAGCTGAAGCGCCTGCCCGTAAGCCTCTGAAGCCCTTAAAAACTTGTCCGTTGTTAAAAAAACATCCTCGAGCGAACGTCCTTGAGGATCCTCTAAAAGACTTCTCAAGGCCGATTCGCTGAGGGTGTAGTTCTTGTTCTGCATTCCAGAAATCGTAGCAAAACGGGCTGAAGCCTGAGTCATGAGGCCGGCCGTATTCAGCTGTTCGATGAACCGCGGTAGAGCGTTTGCGCCGAGATGATTTTCTTGAATCACCTCATCGAGAATGGCCGAAAAGAGCGGGGAACCTTCGGCTTTTTTTAAAATCCCAGCAAGTCGGCCGATTTCTTCTGCACGCTCCGCGGTTGGATTCGGGCTATTCACGCCTTGTTTCCAGCTCAAGAACTCCTCAAAGATTTTCAGAGCTTCTCCATCGTCGGAAGGGGCTATGAGGTAGAGCGTGCCTGTCCGCGCATCCAGGTAAACAAGATCTCCGTCCGAAATGATTTGGTTTGTTTTGCTTGCCGGATTGATCTCGGTGTAGGCAACCCGACTTCCCAGCAGTTCGATGCTGAGCTGCTGATTCGCGGAATCATAGCCCTCGAAACTAAGACCTTGATCCGTGACTTTTGCAGCGTTGATGATCGCACCGGGCCTGCGGTGTTCGAAGGATCTCACCGCGGCGTGCGACTGAAGACCGCCCGTGGTCATGACAATTCCAGCCGCCGCCGCAAGCTGCGGGTCATCCGTGCTGTCTGCCAACTCCCCAATCCAAATCGAGTTTCTGAAATCATTCGCTCCTCGCCCTTCCTTTTTAAATCTGGCAAAAGCGAGAACGCTGCCGGGTGCCGCCGCCATTCCGCCAACGGAGACCGGGCTGATTTGTGGGTCCGGAACGCTCGCGGCCAATAATCCCTCAAAAACGAAGGGCTGTTCGGCCAGAAGTTGCTTGAAGTCTTCGTTATACACAATGCGCTCGATCGGTCCCATCGCGGATGATTTCTTTGGATCGATGCTCGGAAGCAAGTTTCTCACCCCCTGAAGCTGGTTGAACCCATACAGCCGCAGAAATGCCCCAAGACTATCTGCATTAAGCCGGTTCCCCTCAGGCATGATCGTTCGCCGCGCTCGGTCCACCGTGCGCAGATTGGAAAAGAACGACCCCAAATAGGCAGTCCCTGCATGGGGCTTTCCTTGCTCATCGGTCAAAATATCGAGAGTTACGTCCTCATGGATGAGCGGCAAGGTCAGCCGCTCGACGCGGTAGCGGCCGACTCTGCCGATGATACGATGCTCTGCGTAAGGTTTAACGAGAGCAGACAGGGCTGCAATTCTTTGGGCGTCTGCGCTCAATACCTGGGGGTCTTCCTCGTCAAAGATAGCCGATAAGAGTGCTTCAGTCGGGGACGCCGCGGCCAACTTCTCGAATTCAGGATTGAGCCGCGGGACGCCTTGATCGGCGGGACCCAAAACTTCGCCTCGAGCCCAGGCTCTTCCCCAAAGGCGATAGATCTCGTCCAGAGTTATTTGGCCAGCTTCTCCTGCAGGCAATCGAAGCTGCCGCTGCCACGTCGCCGGCAGAGATTGCCATAGATCTCTCACTCTTGTATCCGTCAGACCTCTAGGTTCAGAATCGATTACGGTGCTTCTGCTCCGCCTCAAATAACCGTCCCTGCTCAGACCATGAGCAAGCCTATCCCGAATCTCCGGTAGCTGCCCAGGAAGAGCAGACCGATTAACGGCCAGATCAAGATCCAAAAGCGAGACAAGCATCGTCATAGCGAAGTCAAGTCGCCCTTCGAGATCGCTTATCGATCGTGCGCCGGAGTCCTTGTCATAAAGCGCATCCAAAGTTTTTCCCGCCCTGCGAATCTGAAAACCCGCAGCACGAAAAGCACGTTCCACCGCATCGATACGGATCCCGCTGCCAGGCTCATAACCTTCATTATCTGTATAGGTCACTGCGACTCTTCCGGTTTCCTGCACAGGCGTCAGCGAAAAGTGAACTCGCGCGCTATGCAATCCTAACGGAAGTGTCACAATCGCCTCGCTCTCGGTAGCAAGTATCTGTGCTTTGGTGGATTCGAAAAGACTCGATTGACCTCGCTTCGCAAGGGCATAGGTCACCATACGCACCGGTAAAGGGTGAAGGGTGTCCGGATTCTTTCGAGCGTCCACATAGTTGTAGCGAAAATTCTGAAATTTATCTGCGGCCGCAAGCTGTCTGACGATGCTTAGCTGCCTTAAATTTAGATTCCCCCGCACGTGGAATAAGTTGCGTCGACCCTTCTGGTGCACAATTCTTATCAACTCGTGAAAGGTAATTCCCCAATTGTTCAAACGCGCAGTCTGGATTTGACCGCCCTTCTGAAGGTCAAGCTCGTAGGATCGATACTGCGTCAAACTAAAAGCCGTCAGGCTGTCCGGGTGTTGGGCCTCCAGGGCCTCGGCGGGATTCATAATCATCCTTCCCGAGACGGTTTCATCGAGCAGTTTTAACATAGCCTGGACCGAGGGGTGCAGAAACGCTTCAGCATCGGCGCCCGGCATCAACTCCTTCACAGCGGATTCCACAACCTTCTTGATCTTAAAGTAGAGAACCGCCAAAGCTCGGCCGCCCTGTAAGTTTTCGCTGTGAGACGCTGCTTCGGCCAGCCTCCCGCCTTCCGGGAAACCTTTAAAGAGGACAAGATACGAAAGCATCATCCTCTCCAAGGCTTGGAATAACGCCGTCAGATCCTTGACCTTCTGATCGGGACGATAGAGGAGCTGCAGGACCTCAGCATTCAGCCGTTCAAACTCAGCATAGGCCTCCATGAGCCGGACTGCTGCGTCACTCGTCTGCGCTGCTTGACTTGGACTGTCGGAAAGCATTCTCACGAGTTTCAATCTATTCGCCGCAGGCGCAAAATCATGAAATTGCTCTACAAACGCCTCATCCGGACCGATCGGAAAGGCCGGAGGTTGCGGGGTCGCTGACTTGCCGCCTGCGAGCACGACCGCGTTGAGGAGCTTCAACTCAGGCGAGGCGAACCATTCATTCTCTGCATCATCGGACATTTCCTCTTCGCTCTGCTGATCACCCGCAGCACTCGGTTTTAACCAAGATTTGTGAGCTTCCAAGGATTCCATCATGTTTGCAACCGACCGCAGCGCGCTCGCTTGGAACGGTATGTTTCCCTTGATCAGAAAAACGCTCTCTAATTTCTTCATAAAATGCCGCTTTTGACTTTTGTTAAGCCACGGGTACATGAGGCCGAACCACGCATAGGCCGTGCCGTCGCCAGACTTCATGTCTTCGAAAACTGAGTCAGCTGCTTCTTGGAACATTTCTTGGATGCTGCTATCCCCGCTTTGTATGAGTCTGAGAAAGCCCTTCACAGCACCGCGGTGAAGCGGCATTCCTTGTCGCATCCCTTCGAGCAGCGCGCCCGCATAAAATTGGGTCACCTGCTCTTGAGATTCGGCGCTAAGCTGAGGAGAATTCCAAAAAGCGGCCGCTTTGAGAAAACGGAATTCATCGGCCGTCATTTGACTTTCCGCGGCCAGCATAATTTCACCGAGACGCTCACGCTGAATCTGATTCAGGCGGTCATGATTCTGCACCAAGGCCCACAGGGCAGCTTCGGCGGTCCTCACTTGCTCAGGCTTCATGGTCCCCTTTCTTGAGGCATAAAGCTTGGCCGCATCCAGGAGAATCGATGCCGTTGAAGGCGTTTGGGGTAACCCCAAAGTCAAGGGCGGCCCTTCGTGTTCTAAAAGATGACCCAATGCGGTCATCGCTTCAGGCACTCCCTCAGTTGCATACTGCAGAATGATGTCCTGGAACCCGGACGTTGACCCCGTAAACCCCAACGAGGGTGCCTTGTTAAAAGCGATCGCCATAGTCTCCAAATGGGGAATGACCGCCGGATAAGCCAGCTTCCTGGGAAAGAAACTCAGCACCCAGGTCCACCACGAGGCTGTATGAGGGATAACCGACTGCATGAGTTCCCACAAATATTTATCCTGAGTCGCGCGTGTGAAATAAGGGAGCAAGGCCGCAGCAGGCTGGCTGTAAAAAAAGAAGTCCGCCTTTTTCGGGTAGCCCGAATATTGGATCTCTTTATCAAAGCGCCGGATCAATTCCTGAAGGATCTGACTCAGCCCATCATCCTGCGAGGGAAACATCTTTGAGACCTGTGGGACGTCTGGGTTTAGGCTGACTTTCTTGCCGAATGGAATGGCGACTGGCTTTTTTGGTGCAGAGGCCGGCGATCCCGTTGGCTGCTTAAAAAAATCGGTCTGCTGGAGATAAATCGAAATTCTCTGCAGGGCGAATTGAGCCGAGGGGCTGGGGCTGACCAACGTGTCGCTTAGAATTTGTTTTTCAATCACTTTCGCAACCACACGCCGCTGGTCCTGAGACAGGACCTCGAACATCTCCGCGAGGGCCTCGAGCGCCGCTCCTCGGAGGAAGGGATAAGTAGAGCTTTCCGCAAGCTGTGCAAGGGTCGCAAAGATTTCCCCGCGCAAATCGTCACCTGCCTTTCGGGCCGCAATCCCAAGATAGCGCACTGCAAAGTCATCCTGCTCTTCAACGTCAGTCTTTTTTAAAGATTCGAGCCAGGTTCGAATATCCCCATCATCCTCACCTGCCGCATAAAGCGGAGCCAGGAGCCTATATCCATGGGTCGGCTTCTCCTTTTGTAGTCTCTTACGGAGATCTTGACGCACGTCCTCGGGGACATCAGGGCGGCTTGCCATCATCGCCAAAGCGGATAATATCAGTCTGGCACTGCTGTGGTCCTGGGGCTTTGACTCCATTTTCTTGAGGGTTAGAGAAATGGTCAACGTAATTGCATCGACGTTGAAGCTCTGGGGGTTTTCGATGTACAGGGCGGCCAGCGCAGGGTAAAACTTGGGATCGTTGTTTGCCCTTGCCGCGATTTTCGACGAAATGCTATGAATCAAATCACCCGGCGGCAGAGCGGAGTAGGCATAGGCCATGGCCTCGGCCGCGTAAGGACTCTGAAGATCGCCGTATTGTTCGATCATATCGGTGGCCGCAGGCTCTGCAAATTTCGTGTCGATTTTAGCCCAAAACCTCAGCGTTAAACCTAAAGCCCTGAGGTGAGCTCCCAGCAAAGCTTCCTTCTTCCTAAGTCCATCGAGCAGGCTGTCTCGACTTTTTTTTGCAAGCTCTTCGATGATCTTTTCCGGTGAGTCCACGGACAATGAAGGCTCGGCTTCCTCTGCCGCTCCCGGGCTCGGCACTTCCTCCCCGAATTCATTCTCGTCCTCGAGAATGGCGATTCCATGTTTGTCAATCGCATCGGCCAAATTCGCGAAAGCCTCGCTTGCCGCTCCCATGAGAACCGATTCATCTTGTAGGTCGAGCAGAGTCTTGATCCGATCCAGCAACGCATCCTTATCCGAATTGTCGAGCCAAAGATAAAGATGCCCTAACGATTTAAGGATTTCAGGATTCGATGTTTGCTGATACCCCTCCAAAAGACTTTTCAACCCTTGCTGGAATTGCTTTTCATCATTCAACGGCTTTAACCCGTCAAGTTTAACGAGGGCATCTCTGATTGCGGGATTGACCGCAGCTTTTTCATCAAAGATCACGTTCATCAAACGATCCCGATGGCTTTGCAGCACGTTTTCAGGCATTCTTCCGAGGGGGATAGGACGAAGAATATGCGCCGTCGATTCCAGAACGCCGTAATCGGCGGTTGAGAGCCGCGCTTTGACTTGAGTCATCAATCTCCAGAATCTAACCCGCTGACGCGCATTCAATCTGTCTTGATGTCCCGCCAATGCCCAGAGAGCTGCCTGGGCAGCTTGAGCCGCTTGCGTTCGATCTTTTTTCAAGACAGCCTCGGCGGCTTGAAGAAGGATTTCTGACGCCGCCGGAGCGTCGGTTAATCCCAGCATGGCCCCGGTATCTTCGAGGGCAAGAATCTGCCCCAGCGCTGTCATGGCCTCAGGGACAGGGACTCCCTCGCGGGCAAATTCCACGATGAGTGCTCGGAAATCTCCAGAGGCGTCGATCTTTTTTGCATGAACCGCCCCCAGCGTTTCCAGGTGCGGTATCAGCTCAGGGTACATCCAAGACGGAGGAAGCCAACTTTTAAGCAGAGTCAACCAATGCCCGGGTAGCGGCATAAGTTTGCTTCGCAGCTTTGCCGTGTAGGTAGCTCTCTCCACGGCTCCGAAATGATAAAACAATGACGCCGCGGGGCGGTAAAAACGACGGTAAAAAGCATGGGTGAAAAAATCCTTATTCTTACTCAACCCCTCGTGCAGCCCTATCAGATCCAAAATCTTCTGACGCCTCGCTTCGTTTCGGTCCCAAATCGTGCCGCCGCCCGCAGGTTCTTGATCCGCCAGATCTGCGAGGGCCTCCCTGAGAGAATCGTCCGGCTGACTTTCCGCAGAAGGGTCTTCGGCCCCAGAACTCTCGAGCCCGTCATCCTCCCGATAATCCGGATCAAGGTCCTCAGCCCCGGGACTTGTAAAAGCCGAGAGAACTTCATCCGCGAATTCCTCATCAAATACGTCTTGAGGAAAGTCAATACCCTCTAAGTTCAGCGGGCCGCTTGAATCGGGCGGGAACTGAAGCGCTGCATAGATAAACGAGCTTCGAATGCCCGGGGTCTTGATCTCAGCGAAGTCCTGCATGCTTTTGAAGAAGCTCTTTTTTTGATCTGTACTCAGCTTCGAGTGCGCATCGGCAAGTGCTTCCAAAGCCCCGGCGCGCACGGCGTAGGATCTCGAATGTTGAGCCATCTCGGAAAGCCGCGAAAGAATTTCCCGCTGGAGAGCAGAATTATCGTTCTGCGCGATTGCGCCCAGAAGGCGGATTCCGAATGCATCCTCAGTCTCGGCATCCATACGCTCAAGGCGATCCAGCCAGTCCCTGACTGCAGAAGCATCCTCCTTCGGATCGTAAAGCGGCGCCAAGATCGCGAATCCGAGGGGCCCGGCGTAAGGCTTCAAAAAGATTCGAACCGCTTGGCGCTTCTCGGAACTGATAGCTGTATCAGTCGCTAGGAGCGCAAGCGCCTGAGTCAAGACGCGCACCTCCTCAAATCCCAAAGGCCGTGCGGATTTCTTGATCTGTTCCTCCATGCCTTGCACCACCTGCAGGACTGTTTCTGAATTCATGCCCTTGATATTGTTGTCCTTGAAAAGGCGAGCCAAACCAAGATATCCCTGCGCGTTCTCCTTTGCGGTACTGATGATTCTTCGAATAGCCCATGGCTTCATGTATTCCGGAAGAGCCGGATAGGCATAAGCGAGTGCCTCACCGAAGGCAGGTGTCTGATAGACTGTCTCCTCGTAGCGATCGATTAACTGTTGGCCCAGAGCCCCCCCTTCTTCCGGATTAATTTCCCACATGGCGCGGACCGCAAGACCCAATGCAGGCAGTTCTTCGTCTGCCAGCATGACGGGCGGGTCAGCGAGAAGTGACCCAATCGTGACCTGGATGGCTGTATTCCAAAATTGGGATTCGTCGGGAGAAGGATCGGATCTCAATTCGGAGCGCCCCAAGGAGTCCGCTGATGGCGGTAACAATGATCCAGGTTGCAATTGAAGAGTGACAGCATCCGGAGGGCGATTCGAAGGCAGAAGAAGCCTCAGGGTGTTCGGCACATTAAGCTCTCCTTTTTTCTCGAGCGCCATCAACCCCTCGGTAAAACGCTTCAGGCGGCGGCTCGTTTCATCCTTTGCGGGGGACGCTGCTTTCTCATCGATGAAATGCGTGTATTGCGCTGCGTCCTGAGTCCTCCGGACTTCGGCCAAATTCAGCAGAATTTTGTCCCGCCATCGTTTCATAAGATAGGGCGTCTGCGAAGAAGGTGAAGACTTTGCCGCGACCTCGATCAGTTGGTCAATCATGGCACGGGTAAACGCATCGTAAAGCCGGATCACCCCGTTTTCGGGGTGAAAATAAGCCTTCCAGGACACTTGTCCCCGCATCTGATCATCGTAAGAGTTCGTCTCGGGAATCTGGCCGATCACCGGTGTAATCACGGCATACGGCACGCCCTTCCGGCGAAGCATCGACGAGAGGCTGAGCGTATGGAAACCGCCAGCAACCACGGGAAGAGCGGCGCGGCGGGATGAAAGTATTTTGCCGATGCGCCGCATCATGATGATGTCGCGCTGCTGGGCATTTTTGTAGAACCGATCGGCTGAATCTAGAGCCCCGGGAGTGAGGCCTTGTTCGAGTTCCCGGCGCCGGCCTCTAACCTTCTGCCAGTCTTCGTGCGTGAGCTCGAGTTTCAGCCATTTAGAAACCAATTCGAGCTCGCGGGATTCCTGATCGATTTTACGCTCAAGGGCATTTTTAAATAAACTACGTTTCACATCCGCAGCATACGCATCATATTCCCGTAAAAGAGCTGACCCCTCGATATCCCGAAGTTTCTGGGTCACTTCATGCCCGTCCTCATATTTTTCGGGAAATTCAGCCGCAAGCGGAGAATCCCTTGAGACGCGGCGAAGAAACCAGGCAAGTTCATCCAGAGATTTCTGCGATGTCCGGTAGAGCTGAAGCGCCTCGTTGAGTGCACGAATTTTGCCGCGGACATCCTGCCCTGAGGGAAGCGAGGCAAAATAGGCATTCAGCCTGGCGGCGTAATCAAGAAGAGCTCCATCTCGCAAGGGGGAAGCTTCGGCGCGTTTCACGCTCAGAAGCAGGGCTTCGATGGCCCCTCCTGCCCGGGGCGGTTTGACCGACTGCAGTTCTTGGAGGACCTCGAGAAGTGAACGTTCATTGCGATGAAACTCACTCATCAAGCCATCCACAGCAAGAAGCTTCGGAGCATAGTGCGTTTTCTTTTGGGCCTCGAGAGCTGCTTCTCTTGCACTCATTCGGATTTCATTCTTACGCAGAGACTCTTTGGCATCGAGGTAGTATTTCAAACCTTGACCGAAGATTTCGCGGTCTTCCAGGCCGACATAGTCGGCGTCCGCAGGGCCCCATATCGCCGCAGCAGAAGCTCCTGCCAGCTCACCTTGATCATGGATTTTTTTCAGGACACGCTCAAGAATCCCTGGGTCGGGAAACGACCGCAGAATGAGGGGGTCAAGCCGGGTCTCGACGCCTTCAAGAGCGACCGTGCGTATACCGTAAACTTTCTGTAAGTGGAGGAGAATGTCCCGAATGCTGGCTTGAGCATCCGGAACGGAATGAGCATCTTGAACTAGCAGAACAGCCGGGCTTGAGCGGCTGCCCTGGAAAATTTCCGAAACCCTCCCGATCGAGGAAGGAAGCACCAGCCCCGCAGGGTCTTGCAAAGCAGCCGCTGCTGCAGGCCGAGGACCCGCCAAGAGCGAAGCGTCCGCTGCGGAAAACGCGCATGGGTCAGCCGCCAGGGACAAACTGAGGGCAATAGCCAAAAAGCGCCTGCCCCGAAAAATGGGAATCACGCAGTTTTTCCTTTCCTTTGTCCCAAAGTAAGACTCAGTGAAAGATAACCGCCCGCGGCTGAATTTGCAAACCTGGACTTGATTCTAAGACAATGTATTTAAGGCAGTTAGAAGGATTTTTTTTGCAGCTTCCGGAAGATCCAAGCACTGAGCTTCCCGCCGGCCGAGTTCGCCCATCTTGAACCAGGTTTTTCGGACGATTTGTGATACTTTATCCGGCGGGTGTTTCAGGGCGAATGGTAGGAAATAGTGCTGGAGAAAAACAAGGCAGGCCGTGTCCTCAAGCAGCTGAGATTCTTGATCAAGCTTCAGACGCTCCTTACGAATCAGAGATGCCGTCCTCTGAATTAAATCTTCGGGGCATCCCGCTTGGCGCATGAGCCTGGATGCCTCATCCGCATGAAAATCCCGCAACGCTGTGCGCCAACGCAAATAGCCCTCTCGGTCCATCGGCCAGCGGTTACGCTGAAGCGTCCACCGCTTGAGATGCTGAGCTCTGACTGCCAACTGTAAAGCCTCTCCCGCCGCGGGACAAAGCGCCAGAAGCCGAGCCGTCATCCGCATTGAATAGAGCAGCTCGCGGGGATATTCAGTGCCGGCCTCGTCTTTCTCATGACACGGATCCTGCCGGTTGGCCTCGTCGAACAGCGCAAGTGCCGAGACCGCTGACAACCTCATAGATTCTGAGGGGCCCGAGCGAAGCGCATCCCTCTGACCATTCTCATAAAATCCTGCTGGTGGCCCGCAAAAGCCGCCTCATCATCCGAGAAGGTCATCGAATACAGCAGCCCGCCGCTTATCACAACATAATTCAGGTAGAGGCGGTCGGCCTTGCCCTCGAGCTCTTTCTTGAAGTTTGATTTCTTGATCTTATAGAGGCAATACTTGGCGGGAATCCCATCCAAGCTGGTGCGGGCATCCATCTGAATGTCAATGAGGTCAAAATGCGGATGAAAAAGGTCCTGCCAGCTAAGATTACCGGCATCCGTCTCGCCTGCCGCATCCTGACTGGAAACGTCGAGGCGCGCATTTGACCCGTCCAGAACGTAAGATGCGGAAACACCCTGGTAAGGAGACATGGCCTCGCCCCATCCTTCCTGCGTCTCGATTTCAAAACCAGAAGAGGCGGCCGCCGCGGCGGGGCCCATCGGCAGAAACAACAAGGCGGCTCCAACCGCGGCAATCATGAGCCGCATGACGATACCTTGCAACACTTAACGAGGGGGTTCTGCATCTGACCGTTAGAAAATGACTTCGCCAGGCGGATCATCGGCTCTTAGGATGCGCCCTTGAGGACGGGAGCTAAAGAAGTTTCATTCGAAATCAGGATTTTTCTGCCTTCGTGCAGGAGCATACGGTAGGGAGCAATCCCGTAACTCTCAAGCTTAGGCAGGTTATCCTCATCCAGCAAAAGATAGAAGCGGCCGCTGGGATTCTTAAACTCCCTGACGAGGTGCTGATCCTCAAAAAACCACAATTGGGATTCCTCTTTATGATCCGGTTCAGCGCTTTCCTCAGTGAGTGTCCCCCGGTCACTGCCGACGACGATGACGCGTCTCTGCAAGTGAAACATGAAATCTGAAAAGTGATCCGGCGAGGAATAGACCGCAACCCGGTCCTCCGGCCTGAGCTGACCGCGTAAAACTTCCGCGAAGGCATGGGTGCTTTGATACGGTGAAATTATTTTCATCCCGATCACGGCAAAAATGAGCGTCAGGTACGTCAATCCTCCAAGCATCCCGACAGCACGGACAAGCTTCCCCGATCGATAAGTCCGGTAGACTCCCGCCATGCCGGTCATAATCAGCGCCGTCCCGATAAAAGCAAGGGGGCGAAGCGCGTCGATTTCAGGATCCTGCCGAAGAAAATACAAAACGGGGTTCAGCACAAGAAAAAGCAGAGCGCCTGAGGATGCAGCCGCCTTCCAGGACCATTCCGCAGCCCTTTTCTCGATGGCCTCTTGATCGGTGATCTTGGCGCGCGCAGCTTCGAAAAAATGCGCAAGAAGAATCGCAAGCGGCATGCTGAGCGGCAAAAGGTAGTAAGGCAGTTTAGCCCGGGGAAAACTAAAAAAAACAAAGATCACGCCCGCCCAGACGAGCAGGAATTTAAGTTTTGACGCATGCGCCTCGCCGCGTGTCCTGACAGCTCTCATTACAGCCGAAAAAAGGAAAAGCGACCACGGGAAAAAAGTCGCGAACAAAATGGGCACATAAAACCAGACGGGCTTTGCTCTGCCGAAGGTGTTCGTGGCAAACCGCTGAAGATGATGCTTCACGATAAAAACCTCAAAAAACTCCGGCTCACGCCGGGATACCGCAAGGATCCAGGGAAGAATGATCGCGGTGATGATGATCGCGCCCATAACCAATTTCATACGCAGAATCTCACCGAGATCCTTCACGCAAATCAGGAACACAAGAAAAATTAGTCCCGGAAGCACGAACGCAATCAACCCCTTGGTGAGAAAAGCGAACCCCATCAGGGCATAAGCGGCAAGGTAGAAACCTCTTCGTTTTTCAAAATAAGCGGTCATCATGAACAAGATTGAACTGCTCATGAGAAAGGTCATCAACATGTCGATCACCGCGAATCGTCCGACCAGAACATAGCCGACCGACGTCGCAAGAATTAAGGCCGAGAGATCGGCAAGAGGGCGATTCCAAAGACGCCTAACGAACAGCCAGCATACCCAGATTCCCGCCAAAGCAGAAATAATTGATACAAACCGGGCAGAAAAACTGCTGACGCCGAAAAGCGCGTATGCCCCCGCCGTGAGAATCGGCGCCAAGACAGGCTTCTCGAGGTAATCCATTCCGTTGAATTGCGTGACGGCAAGGTCTCCCCTGTCATAAATCGAGCGGGCCAGCTCGCCGTATCTCCCTTCGTCGGAAGACCATAACGGAATCCGGCTGGTCATGAAGAAAAATAGAAACAACACAGCCGAGACAAACAGCAGGATTTTCAGAAGACGCATGGTCCACGCAAAAGTTTCACGACGGTTTAAAGTGGAGTGGTAGTAT
>VFQY01000137.1 GCA_018883425.1 Candidatus Omnitrophota bacterium
TTCAAATCCGTATGGAGTATGTCAATTGTTTTGGTTGGAAATTTTTGCGCTTCAACAAGAGGCAATTGCACCTTTGATATTGACTTATTGCCATCACCGCTAGACTCTATTTCTTTGCGCTTTTCGTCAATTATGCGAGTGTAATCAGCTTGGGAAAAACATGCGGATAAAAAAAGAATGGGCAATAAGAAAAGAAAATAAAACAGCTTCAACATGAGCCTGCAAAACTAATCAATTATCATTGATGCAAACAATAATTATATTTGTCCGAAATTAATAAAACATGCAATATTGGTTAATCAAATCAGAACCTTTTAAATATAGTTGGGATACATTTTGTAAAGACAAAAAGACATGTTGGGATGGAGTCAGGAATTACCAGGCCCGGAATTTTCTACGCGACGCCATGAAAAGCGGAGACCGTGTGTTTTTTTATCACAGCAATGCGGAACCCTCCGGCATTGCCGGGATCGCTGAAATCGTGCGCACGGGATTGCCGGACCGCAGTGCTTGGGATCCCAAGAGCCCTTACTTTGATCCGGACAGCCGTGAGAATGACCCCCGTTGGTTCGGCGTCGAGATCAGACCGGTAAAAAAGTTCAGAGAACTTATTGCTCTCGAGAAGCTCAAGAGCATAAAGTCTTTGGACGGAATGCTGCTCCTGCGCAAAGGGCAGCGCTTGTCCGTTCAGCCTGTGGAAGAAAGTCACTGGAAGATTATCCTGGAGCTGTCCGCCTCGTGAAAAAACCCGCCCCGGCTGTGGAATTCGCGCACATTTTTCATCAGTTCCTTGAGAAAAAAGAATCGCTCAAGACGATCACGGTCGCGTCCTGCGATGCTGAGGGCAACCCGAATTCCGCACCGAAGCTTCTCGTTGACGCGTCGGCGCCCAACCGCATCTATTACCTCGATTACCCGTACAACAGAACCTACTGCAATTTGATGCAGAATCACAGGCTGTCGCTTTCCATTATGGATGAACGCGCTTTCAAAGGCTACCGATTGACGGGGGTCTGCAAGCCTCTGACGGAACCTAAAAAACTGGAAGAGGCACGGCGGATTTGGGAAAAGAGAGCGGATCGTTATCTTGTTGACCGCATGGTGGAGCGTATCCGGGGGCATGATTCGGCTCGTGAAGCCGAAGATTCACTGCCTCAAGATTACGTCATTATGGAGTTCGTCGCCCGCGAGGCGTCCGTGGTAAAACCTGACCGGGCCCTGCTCGCGAAATATCATTTAGAACATCCGGAAGATTAAGCGGCTGCTTCCACCCGGTAGCTTCGGCCGGCAAAGACCACGATGTCGCCGGGGCGGAGCTGGCAGCCCCTGCGTTTTTCGCAGGCTCCGTTGACCGTGACGGCGCCCGAGGTGATGGCCTGTTTAGCTTCTCCGCCGGAGTCGGCGGCGCCGGCCAGTTTAAGAAATTTTTGAAGTTCGATGGCCGCCGTGCGGATCGCGATGGGTGTCATGAGAAACCTCCAGGTTGAGCGGCGCTATCCTATCAGAAGTTTAGAAATTTGAGCAGGGATCTTAAAGGATCAGAAACCCAGGAGCTCTTTGGAGAGCGGGATGTCATCGGACATGAATTCGAAAACGCCAAGACTGCGTATCGCCGTGGGACTCGGAGACTCAACGACAGCGGGAACTCCGGGTTTTTTTTCCCCGAGGGAGGCGCCGCCCGCGGGCCGGGGCAACCCGGAAAGTCAGTATGCCTACTGGCTCGAGCGTCTTTGCCCCGAGTGGAGGATTCTTAACCGCGGTGTGAGGGGACAGAGGACGGATCAGATTCTCCAGCGTTTCGATTATGACGTGACTCAGTTTTCTCCCGAGACTGTTATTCTTCTGGCGGGAGTCAATGATCTGCATCAGGGCCGGAGCGAAGAATCCGTTCGTGACGGACTGCGCCGTCTTGTCGAACACGCTTTGGGCGGAGGACTCAGCGTCATTCTCTGCAGTCTGCTGCCCTGCAATCTTCTCGGTGCCGCAGCGGCTGTTCAGATTCAGAGGACCAACGCATGGATCCGTTCCTACGCGTCTCATGCCGGCGTGCTGTTCTGCGACACCTATGCAGCCGTTGCTGATCCCGCCGACCCGGCCCGCCTGATGGAATCGCCCGATGAAATTCATCCGGCTGTGGCCGGCTACAAAAAAATGGCGGAAGCCCTCGCGCCCGTTTTGACGGCCCGGGAAAAGGCAGGAGGTTTGGCATGAGCGCGGCGGGACAGCCCCTTCAGAACGTGATCGGCATCGTTTATGATTTTGACGGAACTCTCTCGCCCAACAATATGCAGGAAGACACCATTTTTGCGTCCTACGGCATTCCTCCGGACACTCTTTGGCAGAAAGCCGATGCCTTGGTGCGCGAGCACGGCTATGAAAGGACGCTCGCCTACCTCAAACTCCTGATCCACGACCCGGTGTTCCGAAAGAAACCTCTCGCGCGGCTCCAGCTGAAAAAACTGGCTCGCAACATTCAGTATTTTCCAGGAGTCAAAACTTACTTTGGTGATCTGGATCGGTTTCTGGCAGGTATCGACGAAGTCAAAAAATGGGGTATTCAGGTGGAGCATTACATCATCTCCAGCGGGATGAAGGAGATTCTGGAGGGCTGCGACATTTACAGGCACTTCAAGCGCGTTTACGCCTGTGAATACGAATACGGGGACGAGGGGCCGATTTTCCCCAAACTCGTCATCAATGATACCAACAAGACGCAGTTTCTTTTCCGCATCTGCAAGGGCAAACTGGACCTGACCGAGGACATCAACTCGCATATGCCTGAAAAAGAACGCCCGATACCGTTCAGAAACATGATCTACATCGGCGACAGCATGACGGACATTCCTTCCATGACGGTGATGCAGCGTTCCGGCGGGCATTCCATTGCGGTTTTTAATCCCGAAAAAGACGTTCCCGAAAGCGTGAAGGCGCTTGTGAAGCATGGACGGGCCGATCATTTCGCGCCTGCGGATTACCGCTCAGCCTCGCTTCTCAGCCGCATTCTGAGGACGACGCTCAAA
>VFQY01000138.1 GCA_018883425.1 Candidatus Omnitrophota bacterium
CCGCCGCACTGCCCGCGGCGACCCAAAGCACTTTTTCAATCATGAAAGCCCTTGCCCTGAGAAGCGAGATTTTCCAGGTACGGACACGGGCTGAAACGGCAGGATCCGCTTTCCCGGGAAAAGCGTTTTAAATCCTCGGCAATTTTCGAGGTCCCCACCGAGTCCGCATAATTCAGAAGTCCTCCGCGGAAGGGCGGAAAACCTGTGCCCATAATCATCCCGATATCCACCGTGGATGCCGAATCAATCACTTTTTCTTCAAGACACCGGGCGGCTTCGTTGATCATCACGTAAATCATCCGTTTCAGAGCGTCGTCTTCGCTCACCGTCTTCGGGTGCGTTCCGGTCTTGACTTCGGGATTGATGCTCTTTTTTTTGCCCTGATAAACGTAAAATCCCCGTCCCGCTTTTTTGCCCAAGAGGCCTCTGTTTTTAACATCCTCGAGAATAGGAGCAACTTTCATCCTCTCGCCAAAAGCGTCCTGAAGGATGTGGGCGACTTTGTATCCGACATCAATCCCAACCTGATCGACAAGTTCCACAGGCCCCATCGGCATACCGAAATTCTCGGCGATTCGGTCCACCGACTCAGCGCTCAGGCCTTCCTCGAGCAGGTATGCCGCTTCATTCATGTAAGGAAGCAGCAGCCGGTTAACGAGAAATCCCGGAGCGTCCCGGGTCACGATCACCGTTTTTCCGAGGCCCCGCGCAAACTGAATCACGCGCTCAAGCGTCTCATCGGTCGTCTGTTCCGCCCGGATAACCTCGACAAGCGGCATCCTGTTCACCGGATTAAAAAAGTGAAGTCCGGCCACACGTTCGGGATTTTTTGCTACGGCGGCCATTTGCGTCACAGGCAGGGACGAAGTGTTCGACACAAGCAGTGCGTCTGCGGGGATACGGCTGCTGATATCGTGAAAGACCTTCTGTTTGATCTTTAGATCCTCGACAACAGCCTCGATGACCACATCGCAATTGCCCAATCCCTGATCCGTCACACCCACGGAAATCAGACTCATCTTTCGGTCAGCATCCGCTTTCTTCATCCGCTTACGCTTCAGAGCGCTTTTGTAGATACCCGCCGCTTCTTTCAGAGCTCCGCCAAGAGCCTTTTCATTGAGGTCCTTGACCCGTACAGGAATTTCGCGGGAAGTGATCAGCTGAGCGATTCCGCCGCCCATCACACCTGCGCCTAAAACTCCGCATTTTCTGATTTCACGAGGCCGAACGGCCGCGGCAGTCCAGGGATGCTTTTTGTACTTTTCACTCATAAAGAAAACTTTGATGAGCGCTTTAGAAACCGGGGTTCCTGCAAGATTGGCGAAATGCTCACTCTCCAGCCGATAGGCCTGGGCAGATGCACTCCCGCGAGTCTTGCTCAAAAGTTCAAGAATCTCAAGCGGAGCGGGATAAAACCCCTTTGTCCTGGCGGCAATATCTTTGCGGGCCTTCCTGAAAACGATGGAACGGCCGACAGGCGTTTCCTCAAAAAATTGAGTCATCAGATCTTTCTTGCGCGGCTTGCGGCCTTTGCGCCCAGACTCAGCGGCTGACCGTGCAAATGCCGCGGACTCTGCACGCAAATTCTTTTCAGGAAACAGACGGTCCACCATGCCGTTTTTCAGCGCATCCTCAGCAGAAACGATTTTTCCCGCAAGGATCAAAGGCATCGCCTTCAGCATGCCCAAAAGCCGAGGCAAGCGTATACTGCCTCCGAAGCCGGGGAGTATACCCAGATTGACCTCCGGCAGGCCGATCTTCACGTGAGGCGAAAAGGAAGCCGTCCGGTAGGTACAGGCAAGCGCAAGTTCATAGCCGCCGCCGAGACAGGCCCCGTTGATCACAGCCACTGTAGGAAACTTCAGGCCTTCCAGAAGAGCAAAAACTTCCTTGCCCTGCTCCGCCTTGCGGATAGCGTCTTCACGCGTCGATATCCCCCGGATCTCCTTAATATCCGCTCCGGCTATGAAAAACCTGCTTTTAGCGCTCGTGACCAGCATGGCCTTCACGCCGCTCTGATGCTGAAGACCTTCAAGTATGCCTCGCAGTTCCGTCAGATTTTCCGTTGTCAGAACGTTGACTTCAGTCCCCGGAAGATCCAGTTCAAGGATGCCTAATCCGTCCTCCAACGTCCATTTCCAAGCGCCGCTCATGATTGTCTCTCCAGGAGTACGGCGCCTCCCTGTCCGCCGCCGATGCAAAGGGCTGCAAGGCCGCGGGAAAGAGAACGCCTTTTCATTTCTTTTAAACAGCTCAGGATAAGGCGGGAACCGCTGACGCCGACCGGGTGTCCGAGCGCGATACCTCCGCCGTTCACATTCAAAAGGGCCGGGTCAATCTCTCCAACCGCCTGACTTTCACCGAAATGGTCTTCCGAAAATTTCCTGGAAGCCAGAGCCTCTGTGCATGCAAGAACCTGTACCGCGAAAGCCTCATTGATTTCGAAAAGCTCGATGTCGCGCAGCGTCATCCCCGCGCGCTTGAGCACCTTGCGGATTGCAAAGACGGGACCCAACCCCATTTCGCTCGGTTCCAATCCCGCGTAATCGTAAGCCGCGATCGTTCCGAGAATTTCATACCCCATCGCACGCGCTTTGTCCTCCGGCATAAGAAGAAGCGCGCAGGCGCCGTCGGTAATCTGCGAGGAATTTCCCGCGGTCACACTGCCGGAGCGCCGGTCGAAAACAGGCTTGAGTTTGGCAAGCATCTCCAAAGTCTGATTTTCACGGGCACCGTTGTCATCCTGAACAAACTTTTCGTAGCTCGGCGGCACGTGGACTGTCATCATTTCCTCGCGGAGCTTCGCGCGGGCCGCAATCACCTTTTGATTACTGGCCAAGGCGAATGCGTCCTGCTTCTCCCGGGAAATACCGAATTTTTTAGCGAGCACTTCGGCCGTCTGACCCATGTTGAGGCCGCAAACCGGATCGGTCAGCGCGCATTGAAGGGCTGACGCCGGAGCAAAGTGGCGGGGCCGAAACTGAGCGAGCACCTGAAGCCGCTGGACAAG
>VFQY01000064.1 GCA_018883425.1 Candidatus Omnitrophota bacterium
CGCTGACTCCTCGTGAAGTCCTTGCGGTTTTGATGCAGGCCGAACAGTCAGCCGGACGGGAAAGAAGCGTGCCGAACGCGCCCCGCACTCTGGATCTGGATCTGCTGGCCTACGGCGATTTAATCTCTGACGAACCCGGGCTTACCCTGCCGCACCCGCGTCTTCATGAACGTGTTTTTGTGCTCAAGCCGCTCGCTGATCTTGCTGCGGGGTGGATGCATCCGGTTCTGAAAAAGAACGCGTCCAAGCTTCTGGAGGCCTGTCTTGAAGGTTCTCCGCAGTCCTAAGATCTTTCAAGCGCTGATGGACCGTGAGCGCGGGCGGGCGAGGACTCTCGGGTTTGTACCGACGATGGGAGCTTTGCATGAGGGGCATGCTTCGCTGGTTCGCCGGGCAAAAAAAGAAAATGATCTGGCGGCGGTCAGCATCTTTGTCAACCCCCTGCAGTTCGGTCCAAAAGAAGATTTTTCACGTTACCCCAGAACTCTCGCCGCCGACATGGCGGTTTTGCGCAAGGCCGGAGCGGATTATCTGTTCGTTCCGAAGGCGGAGGATTTCTATCCCCAAGGTTTTCAAACATCCGTGAGGGTGGGCAGGGAAGGCGTTTCGGGATTAACCCGAGGGCTTTGCGCCTCCGCCCGGCCGGGACACTTCGAGGGCGTGGCCACAGTCGTCACCAAACTGCTGAACCTTTCCAAGGCGCACCGCGCTTATTTCGGAGCCAAGGATTTTCAGCAGGCGGCCCTGATTGAACGTCTCGTTGAAGACCTCAGCTTGGATATTCAGATCCGTGTTTGTCCGACGGTCCGCGAGGCGGACGGTCTTGCCATGAGTTCACGCAACCGCTATTTGAATTCTGAAGAAAGATCGAGAGCTCTCGCGCTGCCCAGGGCACTGTCGGCTTTGAAGCGGGCGTTGGAAGAGGGCAGGCCCCTCGGCAAGACTCTCAGGTCGGCCCGCCGTTCTCTCGAGGCAGGCGCAGACCGGGTCGATTATCTGGAAATCGTCGATCCCGGTACCCTCGAACCCCTGAAGCGGCCGCGCGCTCTGATGACAGCGGCCGCTGCCTGCAGGTTTGGAAAAACGCGTCTTATTGATAATGTCAGTATCCGGATATCCCAAACGAGAAGGAAATAACAGGAGGAAGCAATGCAGAGACAGTTTGTCAACGGCAAGATTCATCGTGCTACCGTCACGGATGTTCATTTGGATTATGAGGGAAGTGTTTCCGTTGACGCGAAGCTGCTCGAAGCCGTCAACATCCTTCCCGGCGAGAAAGTGCTGATCGCCAACCTGACGAACGGGGCGAGGCTGGAAAGCTACGCCATCGCCGGAAAGCCCGGAGAAGTATGCCTGAACGGCGGGGCCGCGAAGCATGGTAAAAAGGGCGATCTCATCATTCTCATGACCTTTGCTCTTCTGACCGAAGAAGAGATCAAGACCCATATGCCGAAAGTTGTGCGGGTTGACGCACAAAACAAGGTCGTGAATATTTCGAAACAGCCCCTTGCATCCTTTCCCCCCGAAAGCTGATCGGGAGAACATTCTGCCTTGAAACAGAAAAATCTGCCGGTAAAAACAGGGCTGGTGGGCTGCGGCGCGATGGGATCTTTTCTGGCCAAACAGATCCTCAAGGAATTCCGAGGCCGCGCGGTTCTTACGGCTCTTTGCGATCACCACGAGGAAAACCGAACCCGGCTTTTGAAGCGTCTCAAATTAAGGGTTCCGGCCAAAAACTTGGAGGAAACCCTCGAGGCTTCTGACTTGATTCTGGAGGCGGCTTCGCAGGACGCCGCCTGCAGGCTTCTTCTGCATCCTTCGGCCGGATCCAAGACCTTTCTCATCATGAGCGTCGGCGGTATCTTGAAAGCCCTCGAACAAAAGCCGGATCTTTTGAGCTGTTTCCGGGGCCGCATCATCGTGCCTTCCGGAGCGGTTGCGGGCATTGACGGGCTTTTGGCGGCGAGGGAGGCCGGTCTGCGAAGCGTCACGCTCAAGACCCGCAAGCCTCCCGAGGCTTTACGTGAGGCTCCTTTTTTCCGGTCCCGGAAATTTCCGCCGCTGGCAGGCTCCCGGGAAGTCTGTCTTTTCCGGGGGGCGGCCGCCCGGGCGGTGAAGGCTTTTCCGCAGAACATCAATGTGGCGGCGGTCCTGAGTCTAGCCGGACTCGGAAGCCTCAAGACGAGGGTCGAGATTTGGACCTCAAAATCGTTCCGCGGCAATCAGCACGAAATATTCATCCGGCATAAGCGCGGAACTCTCCGCGTGACGGCCGACAACGAACCGTCTCCCGAAAATAAAAAGACCAGTGCTCTGGCTATTTTTGCCGCGCTGGCGGCCCTGCGTAAATCTTTTGACGCTCTTAAAATAGGCACCTGATCAGAGGCTTCCCCGAGAAAGTTTTTTATGAATGAAAATTTCATCCGTATCCGCGGCGCGCGCGAGCATAATCTCAAGGGGGTAAATCTCGACATTCCCCGAAACAAACTCGTGGTCATCACGGGCTTATCCGGTTCGGGAAAGTCCTCGCTTGCTTTTGATACGATTTACGCCGAAGGACAGCGCCGCTATCTGGAGAGTCTTTCTTCTTATGCCCGGCAATTTCTCGAAAAAATAAAAAAACCGGAAGTGGATTATATTTCCGGCCTTTCTCCCAGCATTTCCATTGAGCAGCGTTCGATCACGCACAATCCCCGGTCCACGGTGGCAACGGTGACTGAAATCTACGACTACCTCCGCCTGCTGTTCGCGAAGGCGGGCGATGTGCACTGTCATCTTTGCGGGGCTCCCGTCGAGGGGAGACGGCCTGAGGAAGTCGCCGCTGAAGCCGCCAAAGTGTATGCGGGCCGGGAGCTGATGATTTTCGCTCCTGTGGTCCGCGGAAGAAAAGGAGAATTTCAGAAGCTCTTTCAGGACGTCCTGAAAAAAGGCTATTCCAAAGCCCGTATTGACGGCCGAGAGACCGAGCTCAAGCCCGATCTGAAACTGCGCAAGACGCAGCGCCACGATATCGAGATTCTAATGGATCATTTGGCTGTTCAGGACAAGAATGCCAAGCGTCTTCGGGAGGCGTTGAACGCGGCCTTCGCTCTCGGCGAAGGCTACTCCCTCGTCTCGCCCGGAACCTCGAAAAAAGAAGAGCGGTTATTTTCTGTCAAGAGGTCCTGCGTTCAGTGCCGGACCAGTTATCCGGATTTCACGCCGAACATGTTTTCGTTCAACAGTCCTTACGGCGCATGTCCGCGCTGCAAGGGACTTGGAAAATATTCCAATTTAAGGACGAGCGGTCTTATCCGCGACGACTCGCGTCCGCTGATGAGCGGCGCGCTCAACGAAGAAATCTTTTTCTCGTTCAACAAATATTTTATCGAGGATCTTCTTCATGATCTCATCAAAACCTACGGCTTCGAAGCCGCTACCCCTTTCAAAGAGTGGCCCGAGGCGGCTCAGGAGGCTTTTTTCTGGGGGGATGGTGAACACGGGGGCTTGATCGAGGAGCTCGAGAGGCTCTTCCATGAAACGGCTTCTGAGGAAATCCGCAGGAAGGTTCGGCAGTTTCTGCGCGAGGAGGCGTGTTCGGAGTGCGGCGGCAAAAGGCTGAAGAAGGAGAGCTTGGGAGTCCGAATTCAAGGCAAGACAATCGTGGAGTGGACCGAGCAGGCGATTGAATCGGCCGTCCCGCTTTTTGAAAAAATGGAGCTTCCTCAGCGGATGGCCGCGGTGACGGCCCCGATTCTCAAGGAGATCCGCCAGCGGCTGCGTTTTCTGCTCGACATCGGTCTGGGGTACTTGACGCTCGACCGCACCGTGGCGACGCTGGCAGGAGGAGAGCTTCAGCGCATTCGCCTGGCCGCCCAAATCGGAGTCGGTTTGACCGGAGTTCTCTACGTGCTCGACGAGCCGAGTATTGGGCTTCACCCGCGGGACAATGCCAAGCTCATCACAGCGCTTGAAAAACTCCGTGATTTGAAGAATACCGTTCTTGTTGTCGAGCATGACGAGGAAACGATGAGGCGGGCCGATTATCTCATCGATATGGGGCCCGGAGCGGGGCGCCGCGGCGGTGAAGCCGTTGCCGCAGGACATGTCCGTGATTTGGCCGGATCCGAGCGGTCGCTGACCATGAAATACCTCACGGGCGAGCTGTCGATTGCGGTTCCCGGCCGGCGAAAGGCCCCCAACCCCAAGGCCATGCTTGAAATGCGCGGATGCCGCGAGCATAACCTCAAACGCATCGACGTTAAAATACCGCTCGGCCTGATGGTTTGCGTTACCGGGGTTTCGGGTTCCGGCAAGAGCACGCTCATTTATGACACGCTCTATCGCGAGCTTCATAATCGCCTTTGGAAAACGGATTACGCCGTCGGTCAATTCACCTCCCTCAAGGGAGCGGATAAAATTGACAAAGTGATCGCGATCGATCAGGCGCCTATCGGAAGAACACCCCGATCGAATCCTGCGACCTACACGGATCTCTTCGGGCTGATCCGCAAACTTTTCAGCGATGTTCACGAATCGAGAACAAGACGCTATTCACCGTCGCGTTTCAGCTTTAATCTGAAAGGCGGCCGCTGCGAGGTTTGCCGGGGCGAGGGGTTTGAAAAGCTCCAGATGAGCTTCATGCCCGACATCTACGTCCAGTGTGAAACCTGCAGGGGACGCCGCTACAACGAGCAGACCCTCGAGGTCCGCTATCGCGGCAAGAATATTTCCGAGGTCCTCGATCTCAGTGTGGACGACGCGGTCGGATTCTTTTCCGAGATTTCGTTTATTCGTGAACGCCTGGAATTGCTTCGAACGATCGGCTTGGGTTACCTGACGCTTGGGCAATCTTCGACCACGCTTTCAGGGGGAGAGGCCCAGCGGATCAAGCTCGCTTTTGAGCTGAGCAAAAAATCCACGGGCCGCACGCTGTATCTTCTGGATGAACCGACGACGGGTTTGCATTTTGCCGACATCGAGCACCTGCTCAAAGCCCTTTTCAGCCTCCGCGAGCAAGGCAACACGGTTCTTGTGATCGAACATAATCTGGATGTCATCAAAACTGCCGATTACGTGATTGACCTCGGGCCCGAGGGGGGCGCCGGCGGGGGGCGCGTGATTGCGGCCGGAACTCCGGAGGAAATTGCCCTCTGCAAGGACTCGCAGACCGGAAGATTCCTCAAAGAAGTGCTTCGCCCCTCCCGGATGAAGCGGCCGGTCTCTACGGCCTCTGCGGCCCGCTAGACGCCGAGGGCGTCGTCAATTCCGGGCTTTCCAGCCGCCTCTTACAAAGCCCGCAAAAAAACTTTGAAAGCACGTGTCTCTTTTGTTATATTTTGCGAGGTTTTGACGACCTTCAAGGCAGCGTAAAAAAAGGGGAAGATGCATGATCACGATCACCGAAATCGGCATTACTGCGGGAGAGATCTGGCATTATCTCGATGATCATGGTTCAGCGACGCTCGAACAGCTCGCCAAGAAAACCGGCAAGAGCCGGGAGCTTCTTCTGATGAGCCTTGGGTGGCTTGCCCGCGAAGGACACATCATGCTCGATAGCGCAGAAGCCGGATACAAAGCCGCACTCAGCGGCCGCTGAAGCGGCTGTGTCAAAATCTGTACAGCTTATCCTCACAGCGACGTCGACGCTGAAAAATGCCCGTGAAATTGCCCGCCTTCTTCTGGAAGAAAGCGCGGCTGCCTGTGTCTCGATCCTTCCGGATTGCGAGTCGCACTACGAGTGGCGGGGAAAAAAAACGCGCGCCCGCGAGTATCAGCTTCTGATCAAGGCCCGCCTGGGCTCTTTCCGCCGAATCAAGTCCCTTATTCTGAAAGCGCATGTCTATGATCTGCCCGAAATCCTGTGCCTCTCCGCTGACGAAGGGCATGAGCCTTATGTGAAATGGATTTGGGATCAGACGGCCGGAAAAAAATAGTCTAGAAGCGCGAAGGCGATACGGCAGCGAGTATGCGTGCTCTCGACTTGCTGTCGTTGGAAATCTGGTGGGGCAGAGAAGCATCGAAATAAAGCGTTTCGTTTTCTTTGAGCGTATAGGTTTTAGCGTCCAGCAGAACCTTGACCTCGCCCTCAAGTACAAAGAAAAATTTTTCCACGCCTCTCTCCAGATTTTCCATCGGGATCCGGCTTTCTCCTTGGATCGTGATCAGGATCGGGGTGATTTTTTTCTTCGAGCTTTCCTGCGTCAGAAGTTCGATCTGAAACTGATTGGTATGATGCGTCACCCTGCGGTCTTCCGTAGGCAGATGAGCGATTTCCTCGTAGCGGCGGTCCACTCCTGAATAAAGTTCAGCAAGCCCGATGCCCAGGACCTCGGCGATCTTTTCGTGGCTTTCGAGCGTTCCGGTCATGGTGCCGGTTTCGATGCGGGAGAGCGTAGCTTGGGCGACGCCCGTTTTTTGGGCCATTTCGACCAGAGTGACACCCCGGTTCTTGCGAAGCTGCCGGATTCTTTGTCCCAGGTTCTTGAGCATGGGCGGATGCTAGACAAAAAGGGCGGCAGGGGCAAGAAAAATATGAGAAAGAACAAAGAAAAACACTTTTATTTGAAATAACAAAATTTATTTTGACAAAAAATAATATTTGTGGCAACTTCTCCTCATCTTAAGCAACCAAGGAGAACCTATGAAGGCAGATTTGAAGCTAAAAACCTTTTGCGCGATGCTCGTCATCAGTTTGATGACCTGGACGCGAATCGATCTCTGGGCGGCTCCCAAGGGCGAAATCCAAGTGGATGTCGAGCCGGCTGTTTTGCTGGACATCAACACGGCTGACGCTCTTCAGCTCGAGGCTCTGAAGGGCGTCGGGCCCTCGCTTGCAGAGAGGATCATCGCATTCCGCGAGCAGCGCGGGGGGTTTCAATCCATCGATGAACTTCGTCAGGTCAAGGGGGTGGGCGAGGTCAAGTTCGAAAAAATAAAAAATCAGGTCAAAGTAGCGTAAACCCGCAAGGAAAACAGGCTCTCGGCAACCCCCCTTCCGTCAGGGAGGGGGTTTTTATTACAAGAAATGACTTGCCGTTCACCCGAGAGGCCCGCCCCCCAGCCCCGCGTTCGGCAAGGCGCCTCCTCTCGGAGCTTGCCGAACTCTTGACGAGGTGAGGAAGAATCTTCGTGTACCCAGCTTGTAAAATAGAGTAAAAACAATCAACAGCGACAAAATATTATAAGATCTAAAAAATTGATTCAGGCACTCTTGCAAACCTAGAAGCGGCAGAGTATAGTCCCTCATTGCTTCCGCGCCGGTGCGTAGGCGATGAGCAGTTCCCACGCTTGAATGCGAATCCACTTCTTCCGGCTTGAGTTCATGAATCTTAAAGAGATCCTGAAACATCCGCGCAAAATAGTTTCTCTTCTGCTTTGCGCCTCGATACTCCTCCAGGAATCGGCTCTCGCCGTTCCTGCATCTTTGTCGATCGTTTCTGCGCCCTCAGCCGAAGCGCTCAGGGCGGCTGTTAACGACGCGGATTGGCCGGCTCATTGGGGCTCTATCGACGAGCGCTGGGCACCTGCCGGACAGGAATCATCCCAACCCCGTGTTTACCTCATCCAGGACGCGCATGGCCAGGAAGAAGCTCAAAAAAGTGCCGCGATGCTTCTCGAGCACTTGGACCGTCAAGGCCGTCTCGGACAGGTCCTGATCGAGGGCGGTTCCGGTGAATTAGATCCGGAAAGACTCCGTTTCTTTGAAGAGGACTCTTTCAACCGAAAAGCCGCGGCTTTTCTCATGAGCGAGTCAGAAATCGGCGGGGCGGAGTTGTTCCTGGTGTCGCGTGATCCGGGGGCTCCGCCCTTGCGGGCCTCGGGATTGGAAGAGCCTGCCCTCTATCTCCGGAATCTCGAGGCCTATCAGGAGGTTTACACCGCGCGGCCTTCATCCGAAAAACTTTTGGAGCAGGTCGTTTTGAATCTTCACACAGAAGCCTCCCGGGTTTTTAGCCGTGAGCTCTACCGTTTCTTCAAAGCCTGGTCGGATTTTGAAAAAAACTCTGTCCCGCTCGCCGAAGAGATGGACCGTTTGGCCAAAGACGCTGAAGAGTTTCTTCAATTCGATTGGAAGGACCCGCGCCTTCAGATCGATTGGCCGATGATCGTGCGCTACAGAGAGGTTAAGCTCAGAGCCCGGCGCATCGGCGCGGAATCGGAAGATGCCGAAGAAAAACTTTTCCTGCAGTGGACCCGGCAGAATCTCGGACCGGAAGCGTTCGAAGAGCTGGGGCTGTTTTTGGGAGCGCAGGGAAACGGACAGAACCGGCGCGAATTCTGGGAGAATTTTTACCTCAGGGCTTCCCCGCTTGGATTTTCATTCGATCAATATCCCGGGCTTTTCTTGCGCGAAGGGATGAAGGTTCTTAGCAGCGAATTGGAAGGCTCCAAGCTTATGGCCGAAATCGGGACGCTGCGCGGAAAAATCCTGAGCCGTCTTGCACGCTCTTCCCGGGAGAAAGAGATCCTCCGAGCCTTTCAGGATTACCTGCTCCTGAAGAAACTTATTCTCATGACCCTGACTCGCGATGAGTTTGATCGTTTGAACGAGCGCTTCCGCGGGTTCAAAAAAGTGCCGGATGTGCTGCGTCCTCAGGCTCAGAAAGCGGCCGCGTTCTACCGCATGGCTCTCGAGCGCGACGAGGCGATGGCTGAGAGGGTTCAGGCAGCTCTCAAAGACGATGGGCAGGAAAAAAGTGCCGCTGTGATCGCCGGGGGATTCCATCGCCGCGGGCTCACTGAGAAATTCCGCGAAGCCGGTCTTTCCTATGCAGTTGTGTCGCCGCACTTTGCCGAGATCCAGGATGGAAGAAAATACGAAGAGGCGATGACGGGCAGCCGCCAGGTCTTTGACTTCTCCCAGTACCTGGTTCGAGCCGCAAACTGGATGAATGTTCAGGGACCTGGATTGCCGCAGCAGGTCCTCGAGCGGCGGGGACTTCTTGAGTGGCGAATCCTGAGGGGTGGGGCGGCTCGAGGTGCCACGCCTCGACGACGAAGGACCCCATCCGCTCTGTCCTCTGCACGCTCCGAACTTCGGGCTGGTTCAGCGAAAGGAGCACCTTGGAATTTAATCAGTGAACTCTACGCCGATTGGGATTTGCTGACGGGGGCGGGGGATGCCGTGCAGAGGAAAAACTTGGCGCCCGCTTTAGCGGCATTTATCAGACTAGCCGACCATGAGAACGAGGCGCGACAGATGCTTGGCGAAGCTCGTATCTACCAAATCTTGATTTCTGATATGAAGAAATGGCTGACGGAAAGTATCAACAAAGTTACACGAAGGCTTATTCAGGAAACGAAGATCAGCTCTCTGAAAAAAACCGAAGACTTCGGTGCCCGCCATGGGGTTTCCCGAGAGGTCCTTCAACCCCTAGAGCAAGCCCGAAAAATTATTCGATCCGGCCAGCGCAGGAGTGCCCGCAAAGCCCGGGAAAGAAGCCGTCCTCTGCCCTACGCGCAAAGGGACCGCGGTCAGTCGGTTAGAGCCTACGTTTCGGCAAACGAGAGTAATGAACTTCTGGTGTCGTTAGGGGCTGAGCGGCTTGAGCCCAAAACGGGAGATCTTTCCCGATTAAGGATGACTCTGAAACCCGAGCAAGCGAAGTCTGAAAATCCGTGGATTCCGATGGCCCATGATGCCGTAAAACTCGGCATTCCGAAATCGCTTCTCGGCATGACAATCGTGCTCGAGGAACGCCTGCTTCCCAAGAGCGGGTCTCTGCGTCAAATCCGTGTTTACCGGGAAGATGCAAAAGGTGCTCATTATCTTTTCAGCTTCATGGAGTCGGAGACGCTGGGTTTCTCGAGAAATGACCAATCGCTGGCAGTCTCGAAGGACTACACGTTTTCTCATCCCGAATTTCCCGGCGAAACCTTCTGGGTTCTGACGACACAAAATTTTGACATCCAAAAAACGGTGAACCGTTTCCGCGTGATCACGGATCAATCAGGCTCATTGATCAAGGTCCTCGATGGATCGGGCAGCCCTCATCCTGTTTATGAGGTCTATGACCCATCGGGCCAAACAAGGCTGGGTTTCTTCGTGATGAGGATGGATGGTTTTTGGACCCCCTCGGAAAAATTCCGCGGCATTGTCAAAGGGTTTCCCTTGGGCCGTGAGAGGTCTCAGCGGGGCCCCAGCCACGACACAGCCTACATTCCGGTGCCTGGAAAGAAAAGAATCGCCGTTGCTCCAGGTTCGGAGGGCATCAAGAAAGCCGAGATCCATGCCGAAGGCCGTCAACCCACGCAGGCCGTTGTTGACGGCAGGGCGTACCCCCTGATTTTGAAGCGCGATCGCGAAGGGCGGCTCGTTGATGTAGCCCGAATCGGTTTTTATAACCGCCTGGGCAAATTCACAGGAACGATTACCCGATTTAAAGCGAACCGCTATGGACGAGCTTCTCTGGGGGCGCCCTTTTCGGGAATCCAGGTGGGGTCGCCCTCGAAGGGGGGTGTCTGGATGTCCGCAGCCTTCGTGAACGGAGTGATTGTAAGAACTGACGAGTGGAGAGAGCTTCCGCCTGAAAATCCCTACTCTTTTGAGTCCCGAAGCGCAATGGCTGATGAACAGTCCTCATCACCGACATTGATTGAGCTGCGCCGCGGAGCCCCTCGCCCGAAGAAAACGCATGAATTCATAGTTCTGAGGAACTTCAGGGGCGAACCTCTGAGTTCGTTTAAATTAAGGATCCCTGCTTCGGAATGGAAAAAACATTCGGGACTCCTAACGGGTGTTCGGGTTCGTGCGCGGAGCCAAGGTTTGGGCCGTCTCCTCATCCAGGGAAGGGAATACCACCTGCCTGCAGAATACGCGGGTCATCCTGTGACTGTCCTTCGATTTTCTGAAGAACAAAAGCTCATTTTCATCATTCATTCCAAGACCGGAAAGCAAATCAGGGATGCGCTTCTTTATGAATCCGGCGGGCGTGAATTTAGCGGTAGCTATCGTGAGGCGGCTGCCTTGGAGAAAGAATTCCGTAAAAGAAGCGGGTATTCCTATGACTTGTCGAACATTTGGCGGCAGAAACTGGCCTCACAGAAGCTCTATGAAGAAGGGTTTCGTTTTTTTCAGAGAGGCGAGCTTGATGATGCCGAGGCCAAGCTTCGACAAGTCAGCCTCAAGGCGAGGCGCTATCATCGGCTGGCTCAGCAGATTCTTCAGGTCTGGATACCGAGCCGGCGACAGATTATGGCGTCCGGCGATGATCGCAAGAAACGGCGGCTTTTGGCGCAATGGGAGAGGGCCCGCCGCGGCGAGGAACCGCCCGCACGCTCCGAACTGAGAGGTGTTTGGACACCGGAAAAAAATATTTGGGTCCGCGAGGGCGCCATCTCACCGCATCCGCTCGTGACGCTCGAAAGCATTCGTCGCGCACAGAAGATGCTCAGGCATTTTTGGTCGGGCCTAGGCGAGATTGAAGAGAGCGCTTTAAGCGATGGGAAATTTCAGGTGCCGCTCGTTGAAAATTCCGAGCTGAATGATTTGATGCGGGAATTGACGGGACTGAAGAATAGATATTTTCTCTATTATCTTCCTGAACTTCCGGAGGGATCGTTTAAACCCTACCTTGCCGCGGATTTTCTCGACCGCTTTTTTGATGATCCGCCAAAGCTTAGCCGCATTCAAATGGTAGTGGCTGAATCCACAGGCAATCAAGGCAAAGCCGTGGCATCTCTTGTTCAGAAACTGAAAAAACACCCTGACTATGCGCCTTATGCGGATCAGCTGAAGGCCGTTATTTTTGTTCCCAAAACAGCGAATCCTGAAAAGGTCAAAGCCATGAAGGCTCTCGGGGCGGCGGTCGTCAACCGGCAGTTCACTGAAGAAGAATTGCTGAAGTATGTGAAAGCTGACGAAACCGCTCGGGCGAGAATGGATGCCGAGACCCAGGCGCCCTACTTCGAAGGCTATAAGGATGCCAGCGCCTATGTTTCAAAATATGCCGGGGGTCATCCCGAATCCTCGCATTACATCCGCCACGGGGCGCCCATGGGGGTTGCCGCTTACGCGGTGATCATGCTTGAGTCGCTGGATCAATGGTACCGCATGGTTTACAGAACCGATGCTGATTTTTCGTCTTCTCCAGTTTCCTCCGCAGATTTTGATCAATTCGTCAGCTTTGTCCGCCAAACGGACGCTTTTTCGAAGGTGCGGTTCTGGGTACCCGGCGGGTCCGGAGGGCTTGGCAGCGGCCTGTCTCAGGTCAAGCTGATCCGTCCGGATGTGCAGGTTTTTCTCACGCAGGTTCCCGGGGTTGACCACGTGTTTCAATCGCTGAAGGCGGGAAGGCTGATTCCTAAGGACGAGGCCGTTTTTGATCCCGAGGCCCTGCGCTTCGTCGACGGTATTGCTGCGACGGCTGAGCCCACGACTTATGAGGTTATCGGAGGTATGGCAGATGCCGTGATGAACTTACCTCATGCTGACAACAATGCGATGGCCCGTCTCATGCTGAATCTGGGGATTCGTTACAAGAAGCCTGTCGGCGATTGGGCTTATTTTGAGTCTGAGGTATCCTGCGTACTGCCTTTGACCAATGCTGTGTACGGCGGAAAATTTAGTGGGCAATTACCCGCTTTGAAGGAGGGGGGAAAACACATTTTAATTCCCATTACAGGCCGGACGCTGGATCCTGACGTGGAGAAAGAGATTCGTGATCTTAATTTTCATGACGCATTGAACACGCTTCTTGGGATATCAGGGATGCCCAATCTTCGCTCTGAACTTCGCACCGGGGATCAGGCGGAAATTATCCGGAAAAGTGTGCGGCCCGGCGATGAGGGGCGCGTTTCTGAGTACCTGGCTATTTTGCAAGAGCTTGGTCTTGAAGTCCGCGAGGGCGGCAGGTTGACATACCGAGACGATTACCAACCGCTCGAAATGAAATACAATTTGCTCATGATTCCGCACGGCGTCACAGATGCGAATGAGCGGGGCGTTTTTCACGGGCGGGCGGATTCAAGGGACGAGAATCTCCTCAATACAAGAGGAAAAGATCAAGTGGTCAAGGGAGCCCAAAAGATTCAGGCGCTTTTCCGGGAGCACGGATGGCCGATCGCCGCTCAGCGCTATTTTAGATCGCCCCTAAGGAGGGCGGATGAAACTGCCAAGCTCTCTTTGCAGACGCTCCAGCGGGATTATCCCGCTTTAAATCCGCGGGTTGTGGAATTACCAATGCTTCAGGAGATTTCTTTTGGGGCATGGGATGGACGTAGTCTCAGAGAGGTTTCTGAAACGTTGGGTTATGA
>VFQY01000139.1 GCA_018883425.1 Candidatus Omnitrophota bacterium
GAACGGGCCACGCCCCGCAGATCGTCGATGTTGTAGAGATAGACGTCGTCGATTTCCTGCACGGCCGGATCGATATCGCGGGGGACGGCAATGTCGATACAAAAAAGCGGGCGCCCCCGCCGCTCCTTCATCACGCGCTCGACTTGAGAGCGCGAGACCACCGGCTGCGGCGACGAGGTCGAGGTGATGAGAATATCCACTTTGCCGAGACTTGTTTCCCAATCCTCCATCGGAAGCCAGGACGCGCCGAACTCGTCGGCCGCCGCCCTGCCGGAGTCGGCGGAACGGCTTACCACAAAGACAATCTCCGCGCCCGAACTGCGCAGATTGCGGAGCGTCTGTGTTCCCATGTCTCCGACGCCCAGCACCATGACTTTCTCGCGCCTCAGGCGTCCGAAAATTTTCTCGGCAAGTTCCACCGCGACCGAAGGAATGCTGACTGCGCCTTCGTTGATGCGGGTCTCCGTCCGGACTTCCTTTCCAATCTTGAGACACTTTTCCATGAGGCGGTAAAGAAGCGAGTGGACGGCGCCGGCTTCAGCCGAGGCCCGGAACGCTTCGCGCATCTGCCCAAGGATTTCATTCTCTCCCACGACGAGAGATTCTAAACCGGAGGCCACGCGGAAAATATGGCGCACAGCGTCTTTGCCCCGGCGCATTTGTGCGAACTCAAAGAACTCCCGGAAAGGCCTCTTGAGCGCCGACTCCATGAAAGTCTGAAGCGCTTCGTCGGCCAGTCCCTCGGGCCCCGTCACGCCGTAAAACTCGACACGGTTGCATGTCGAGAGGATCACGAGCTCATCCAGACCGGGGCACTGACGCGACGCCTCGAGCGCGGATTTCAGGCAAGCCGCGTCGAGGGCGAATTTCTCCCTCGTTTCGACGGGTGTTTTAGAGTGGTCAATTCCTAGGCTGAAAAATGGCATGTCCGCAATCCGTTACTGAAGAAAGTTGTGACTTCCGCCCACAAAGCGCAGACCGACAAACGTCAGGATCAGAAGCGCAAACGCCGCAAGACCGGCCAGGGCTACCCGTTTTCCGCGGATGCCCAGGCCGTAGCGCAAATACAAAATCAGGCTGTAGAGGGCGATGACAAAAAGGGTCGAAACAGTCTTCGGGTCGGTCAGCCAGTATTCCCCGAATTCCGCGTGAGACCAGAAGAACCCGACCGTGACGGCCAGGCAAAGCAGCAGGGTTCCCAAACCCATCGGCTGAAAAATAAGTTTTTCCAGCGGCTCGAGGGCGGGCAGTTTGTGATAAAAAGTTCCCGCGCGCCGGGCCTTGAGTTCACGCCGCTGGATCAAGTAAAGAATGCCGGCCGCAAAAGCAATCGTGAAACACGCGTAGGCGAAGAACGCGCTCACGATGTGAGCGATAAAGAATCCGTCGGCCTCGGCCGCGACTCTCGCTCCCTGAATGGGGAAAAAGACCGCGGCGCAGCCTGTCAGCAGAGCCAGCAGCGGCGTCAAAACCAAACCAAAGGCCGCGCTCTGAATCCTTCCGAGGGGGATGGAGTAGACAAACGCTATCGACCAGGCAAAGAACGCAAGCGCCTGCGGCAGATGCACAACTGGAAGCGGCGAATTCATGCGCACGGCTTCCAGAATGAAATAGACGGTACTGACCGCAAACCCGGCCCGCATCCACAGCGTTGCGCCTTGGTGCGCATCGGACTGGGAACGGCGGAAGGACGCCAGATGCACGGCCCAGGACACGGCGTAGAGAAAAAAAGAAAGGAGAAGACTTAAGAATGCGATGGTTTTCATGATGCGGGGCTTTCTACGGCCCGGGCCCCCGCGCTCGCGCACAGCAGCTCGGAACCCAGGTATCAGCCGGCCCTTTCCTCCTGAAAAAATTCAGGCGAGCACTTTCCGAAGTACTCCTCCATTTCGGCTTCAAGCCCTAAACAGGGTTCAATCTTGCTGCCGAGCATGCGCTCCAGGTCCTCAATCAGGGCGGTGTCGCGGGGCTCGCACATCACAATCCGCACCGATTCGCTTCCCGTTTCAACGGGAACAATCCGCCGGCTCTTCATGAAATCCAGTGTAAAAAGTCTCAGCGCCTCGCGCTGAGGCTCGCGGTTCAAAAGGCTGTGGTAAACGACAGACCATTTCTTTGCCAGGGCTTCCCCCAGAGCTTCGGCCTTGACGGCTTTCATACCCAGCAGGATTTCTCCGAGTTTTTTTCCCGTCTCGAACTGCCGCTTCAAGGCCGCGGTGAGCTGATCCTCCGAGATCAAGCCTTGCGCGATCAAGGTCTGGCCCAGCGGCTCTTCGGACTCTTTTTTGATCTTCGCTTTTTCGACGTCGGGCGCGAGAAGCGTGATCGCCTGCTCCAAATGGCGGATAGGTTCCGATCGGCGGTCGCGCAGGTAGTGACTTCCGGGCTGAGACTTAAGGAAGGCTTTTACTTGCGCCGCGTCCTGGGCAATTTCGGCGAGACTCGTGTACACGCGGTAAAGATTGTTGCACGCCGCAACCGAGCAGGACATCAGCGCGATATTTTCTTTTTTCCCCCGCCGGTTCGTGACACGCACATACCCGCGCGCCTGATCCGCTTCGCTGTAATACGTGATGATGATCCTGTCGAACTCTTCGAGAAAAACGCGGGCAAAGGGTTCCTCATAATCGGGATGCACGACGGCAACAAAATCATCGCCGCCGATGTGTCCGATCAAATAGTCGCCGGCCTTGACAGCCGTCCGCGCCGCAGCGACCAGAATCCGGGCCGTGTGACGGATGACGTCATCGCCCTTCTGAAATCCGTAAGCGTCATTGAACGCCTTGAAGTGGTTGATATCCAGGTAAAGGACGGAGAATTTTTCGCCTTTCTCAATCTTGCGCTGAACATACCGCCCGATGGCATGATTGCCCGGCAAATGCGTCAGCGCATTGGCGTCCACGCGGTCCCGGGCGCGGCGGATGTTGATCGACACCCGGAGCTGAAGGGTAAAGGGATCAAACGGCTTGATTAAAAAATCATCGAACCCTGAGTCCTGTCC